>NZ_JARFIS010000005.1:0-181498 GCF_029076575.1 Faecalibacterium sp. DFI.5.82 | reverse complement strand
GTCATATTGGTCGGTGACGATGACGGTGAGGTTCCACCTGTTCCCATTCCGAACACAGAAGTTAAGCTCACTCGTGCCCAAGATAGTTCGCTGGAAACGGCGCGTGAAAATAGGTAGTCGCCGACTTGAACAGAACGCTTCAGGATTTTTCCTGAGGCGTTTTTTGTTTCGTAAATTTGACGAAGTGCACTGAAATAACATTCGGATTCGTGTTCTATACAAAGGGAGGAATGTGCCGTGAGATGTGGAGCAGTGGCAGGGCGGTGACATCGTGATCTTTGAAAAGCATATCGGCATCGTTTCTGATCGGCGGAACTGGGACGGTGTGCCCTATGTGATCCATCATAACGATCCGTGGCAGACTGCTTACGAACAGGACATTCTGGAAAAGCGAACGGACATTGTGGGACATTACCGTATCTCCCAATAACGGCATAAAAAGCGGCTCCACCGCGCTGGGAAAACCAGCGTAAGCGGGGCCGCTGTGTTTATGTCGGAATATCAGTGCGCGTTTGTTGCACTTTTGCACGGCTTCCGGTATAATGAAAGAAACTACCGCGAGGGAGATGAAACGATGGACTGGGTCATGTGTCTGCTGCCAATGGCAGTGTGCTTTGTGGGCGTTCTTTTTTCGGTGAAAGTGAGCAAAAAGCACAAGCGCATTCTGGCGGCTGCCGGGGTGATGCTGTTTCTGTGCGTGGCATTCGGCTCCCTTGCAGTGTACCGGGTGCAGAAGATTACCAAGCCCATCCGGGAAAGCGATACGCTTGCCGTGGCGGAAATGAACCTGAATTCGTTCCGGGGCGATGTGGAGATGAACGATCTCCAGACCGATGCTTCGACGGAGCTGTATCAGGCGCTCGAAGAATATCTAGGAAAGAAACTCTACCTGCCCTGCATCAATCAGGATACCTTCGATGCGGGTGGGCAGGATGTGGTCCTTCAATTCGGCAGCGACGACGAGGCGAAGGTCTGGCTTGCGTTTTATGCGGACAGCCGAATCTGTTTGGTCAACGGGAAAAAGGCATACGTTTTTCCGGGAGGAAAGGCAGTTTATCAGGAAATCGAGGAAATTCTAGCGTCAGTCAGCACCTATACGGCAGTTACCGTCACTGCAATTGACGAGAAAAATGATTTTCTGATGGCGGAAGAAAAAAACGGGAAGCTATATGCGTTCCACAAGGTTTCAGAAAAGCTGCGGACAAAAAGTGGAAAGCAAGCAAAGCTGGAAGACCTTGCGGTAGGGGATGAACTTACGGTGTTGTCGGATGGCAGGGTGTTGCTGAGTGACCCGTATCAAATTGAAAATATCTATCAGATTTATACATAAGGCTTCCTTCCGCTGTCCCTGCAAAAGAGGCGGCGGATTTTTTCTGCAAAAGCCTTGCATCCCGCCCGCCGGTGCGGTATGCTTAACCAATAGAGCATTGCAGAGGGAGGGAGACCCCGGATGGACATGGAAGAGATCCGCTACCTGTTGGGCGGCACGGTATTCGCGCGGGCCAAGGCCTACACGGACCGGATACAGGATCTGAACTGCGAAGTGGCCGGGAACGGCGTGCGCCACCTGAGCGCCGACGTGCGCGGCGGCGGGCGGAGCCTGTACCAGACCCAGGTCTGGCTGCGGGAAAACGGCAGCTTTGTCAGCGCCAGCTGCTCCTGCCCTTACAACGAAAACGGCGAGGGGCCCTGCTGCAAGCACATCGGCGCGCTGCTGATGTGGGACAGCGAGAGTCAGGGCCTTTCCGGCAGAGCGCCGCAGAAGCCCTCGGAGAGCCCGGAGAGCATCCCGGGCGTGGTGCGGGGCACGGCCAACCTGCAAACGCCCCAGCCTGAGGAGCAGCCCCGCAGGGACAGCTATGCCTCCAGCCTGGAAATGCTGTTCGGCAAGAAGTGGCGGGGCGAGGAACCGGAATCTGACTACGAGGCACGGCGGCTGCTCCGGGCCTATCAGGAGGGAGCACTGGCCGAGGTGGACGGCGTGACCGGCCACGCGGAGCTGCGCCCCCATTCCGCAGAGCTGGAGCCGGAGCTGACCCTGCTGCCCGGGGAGCTGCCCTGGCTGCGGCTGCGCATCTCGGCAGACGGCGGGCGGCAGTATGTGGTAAAGAGCATCCCGGACCTGCTGCGGGCCGTGGAGAAGCACGGCTTCATCAGTTACGGCAAGGCGCTGGAATTCCAGCACAGCTGGGAGGCCTTTGCCCCGGAGGCACAGCAGCTGCTCCGCCTGCTGCGGCGGCAGCTCAGCGCAAAGGAAGGGGCCGAGGCGGCCCTGCGCAGCTACGGCAATGCGCCCCGCAGCGGGCCTGCCGGGGGCATCCCGCTGAACGGTGAGATCTTTGACGGTCTGGTGGCCCTCTATGCCCCCACCGGCAATCTGGGCGGCTACACCCTCAAGACCGGCATCCCGGCCCTGACCATGCGGGTGGAAAAGCGCCGGGGCGGCGTGGAGGTGTCCGTGACCCCCGCGTTGGGATGGAAAACGGGTTTAGACAACGACTATTTATACAGTGAGGATACGATTTGGCAGCTGGACCGGGCCGAAAGCGCCCGGATGCGGCCCGCCCTTGAGGCGCTGTGCGGCAAGAGCCTGTTCTTTACCACCGGGGATGCCACCGCCTTTTGCAGCTACGTCCTGCCGGAGCTGGGCAGCAGGGTGACCATTGAGGACCCCGAACGCCTGCTGCTGAATCAGATCCCGCTGGAGCCGGTGGTGCAGTTTTATCTCGACGCGCCCACGCGGGAAACGGTGCGGGCGCACCTTGAATTTTTGTACGGCGAGGACCGCGTCACACCGGAGGAACCGGGGCCTGCCGGTCTGCTGCGGGATGCCCGCGCCGAACAGCGGGCCGGGCGGCTGCTGGGGCGGTATCTGGAGCCGGGGCCAGACACCATGGGCAACGGCCTTGCCGCCCACTACGATGCCTATGAGGAGGATGAAGTCTACCGCTTCCTCGATGAGGGCATCCCGGCCCTGCTGGCTGAGGGCGAGGTCTACCTGACCGATGCCTTCCGCAGTATGCAGGCCGCACCGCCGAAGATCTCGGTGGGGGTGTCGGTGCACGGCAGCGTGCTCGACCTGGAGGTGGACACGGGGGAGTTCCCGGTGGGAGAGCTGAAAGCCCTGCTGAGATCGCTCCACCAGAAAAAGCGCTACCACCGCCTGCGCGATGGCCGTCTGCTCCGGCTGGACGATTCCATGGAGGTGCTGGACGAGCTGAACGAGACGCTGGAGCTTTCCGGGGCCAAACTGGGCCAGGCCCACGCCCGGCTGCCCCTGTACCGGGCCCCCAGTCTGGACTGGGCGCTTTCGGGGCAGAACGGCATCCGCTTCAACCGGGACGATGCTTTCCGCCAGCTCAGCCGGAGCTTCCACGCGGTAAAAGACAGCGAGTATACACCGCCCGCGTCTCTACAAAAAGTTTTGCGAAAATACCAGCGGGACGGCTACCGCTGGCTCCGCACGCTGGATGGCTACGGCATGGGCGGCATCCTTGCGGATGATATGGGTCTGGGCAAGACGGTACAGGTGCTCAGCTATCTGCTGGCCCTCCGGGAGCAGGGTGGGAACCCCCTGCCCAGCCTCATCGTCTGCCCGGCCTCGCTGGTGCTGAACTGGGCCGAGGAATGCCAGAAGTTCACGCCGGAGCTGAACTGCGTTGTGGTGGACGGGGATGCCGCCCACCGGGCCCAGCTGGCCGAGCAGTGGGACGGGGCCGACGTGGTGGTGACCAGCTACGACTTGCTCCGCCGCGACGAGACCCTGTACGAGAGCCAGAAATTCTACGCCTGCATCCTGGACGAGGCCCAGGCCATCAAGAACCACACCACCCAGAAATACAAGGCGGTGTGCGGGGTGAACAGCCGTGTCCGCTTTGCACTGACCGGCACCCCCGTGGAGAACCGCCTGGGTGAGCTGTGGAGCATCTTCTCCTTCCTGATGCCGGGCTACCTGCCGCCCTACAAGAGCTTCTGCAGCCGGTTTGAAAAGCCCATCACGCAGGAAAACGATCCGGCGGCGGTGCGGCGGCTGAACCAGCTCACCGGGCCGTTCATCCTGCGCCGGATGAAGTCCGAGGTGCTGAAGGAGCTGCCCCCCAAGACAGAGAACGTCTACCGCATCGAGCTGGAGGAGGAGCAGCGCAAGCTCTACCTTGCCGCCGTGGTGGATGCCCGGGAGAAGCTGCGGGCCGCCAAGCCCGAGGACAAGATGGCGGTGTTCGCCGTCCTCATGCGGCTGCGGGAGATCTGCTGCGACCCCCGGCTCATTGCCGACAACTGGACAGGCGGCAGCGCCAAGCTGGATGCCTGCATCGAGCTGGTCACCAGTGCCGTGGAGAGTGGGCACCGTATCCTGCTGTTCAGCCAGTTCACCTCCATGCTGGAGCTGCTGGCCAAGCGGCTGGACGCGGAGGGCGTGAGCCACTTCACCCTGCAGGGCTCCACCCCCAAGCCGGTGCGTGCCGAGCTGGTGCGCCGCTTCAACGGCGGCGAGGCCAGCGTGTTCCTGATCTCCCTGCGGGCAGGCGGCACCGGCCTGAACCTGACCGCCGCCGATATCGTCATCCACTACGACCCGTGGTGGAACGTGGCGGCCCAGAATCAGGCCACCGACCGTGCCTACCGCATCGGCCAGCAGAACCCGGTGCAGGTGTATAAGCTCATCGCCCAGGACACCATTGAGGAAAAGATCGTGGAGCTGCAGCAGGCCAAGCAGGATCTGGCCGAGACCGTCACCGGCAGCGCGGATGGTGCCATCCTGCGCATGAAGCCGGAGGAGCTGCTGAATTTGTTGGAGGGAACCGAATGATGCAATACGCCCTATTTGCCCGGCCTGTCGTGACCATTTACGACCTGCCCCAGACCACCAAACAGAGCGAGGCGGGCCTTGTTTCCACCATCGGGGACGAGGGCCTGTACGGTCAGGCCTGTCAGGTGCGCACCGCCCCCGGCGGCGTGACCGCCGAGGGAGTGCCCCTCTCCCCGGAGGTGGCCGAGGTGGTCACCTTTTACGGCTACCACGGCTTTGTCCGGCGGGATGCGTTGAAATTTGTCAGCGAGGATGCGCTGCGGGACTACCTGTCCCAGCCGCTGGTGCTGGTGGGCCGTGCCACCGATGTGCTCAGCCTGCCCAAGGTGCAGGGGGTGCGGATGCTGGAGCTGGAGAGGGGCTGCCTGCTCTGCCGCCTGCCCGAACCGCCCGAGGAAGCCCTGGCCCACACCGGCTGGGCCAGGGTGGCCCTGCTGGATGGCCGCACCGGCTATGTCCGGGACGTGGCGCTGGAGCCGGTGCGGTTTGAGATGACCGCCGTGTTCTCCCAGCGGGAGGGGCTGGCCTTTGATGACGCGCTGGCCGAGGCCCGGAATATTACCGCCGGGGAGCTGGTGCCGCAGGCACTGCAGGCGTGGTACGACGGCAACGAGGAAGCGTTCCGGGATGCCGTCTGCGCGCAGGCGAAAAAGTATCTGGGCACCGAGTACCGCTGGGGCGGCAAATCGGGCCGGGGCATTGATTGTTCCGGCCTTGTCAGCAGCGCCTATATGCAGTGCGGCGTGCTCATCTACCGGGATGCCAGGATCGTGGAGGGCTGGCCCATGCACCAGATCCCCTTTGCAGACAAAAAGCGGGGCGATGCCCTCTATTTCCCCGGCCATATCGCCCTTTACCTTGGCGAGGGCCGCTACATCCACTCCACCGGCGCATCCGCCAGCGGCGGCGTGGTCATCAACAGCCTTGACCCCGCCGACCCGCTGTACCGGGAAGATCTGGTCAGGAGTCTGTATGCGGTGGGGAGTGTGTTCTGATAAAGTAACTCACCCTCTCAGTCAAAGCCGTCAGGCTTTGACTGAGAGGGCGAGGATGTTATAGGAGGAAGAACAATCCATGAAAGTCTTTGATCTACATTGTGACACCCTGAGCGAGCTGCGGCGCGCGGAGATGCGGGGCGACGGGCAGACCTTTGCCCGCAACAACGGCCACATCGATCTGGAAAAGCTGGAGAAGGGCGACTACATGCTCCAGTGCTTTGCCGCCTTTGTGAATCTGGCCGACCCCACCCCAGGCGCGGACCCGCTGGTGACGGCGCTGGAAGAGATCGACGTGTTCAAGCGGATGATGGAGCGGTATTCCGACAGGATCGCCCCTGTCTACCGCCCCGAGGATATCCGCAAAAACGCCGAGGCGGGCAAGATCAGCGGAATGCTGACCATTGAGGAAGCAGGCTGCTGCAAGGGCAGTCTGGGCGTGCTGCGCCGGATGTACGAGCTGGGCGTGCGGATGATGACCCTGACCTGGAACCACGAAAACGAGCTGGCCAGCCCCAACGTGGTGCCCGGCAACGGCCCCATCTGGCCCTGTATGCCCAACACCGAGACCGGCCTGAAGGAGAAAGGCTTCGAGTTCCTGGCCGAGATGGAGCGCCTGCACATCATTGCCGATGTGAGCCACCTGTCCGATAAAGGCTTCTGGGACATTGCGGAGCACAGCACCCGCCCCTTTGCGGCCAGCCACTCCAACTGCCGCGCCCTGGCCCCCCACTGCCGCAACCTGACCGATGAGATGATCCGGGTCATGGCGGAAAAAGGCGGTCTGGTGGGCCTGAACTACTGCGCGGGCTTTCTGGATGACCAGCCCAGCCCCGACCTGTGCCGCAGCACCACGGCCCTGATGGCCAAACACGCGGCTCATTTCAAGCAGGTGGGCGGCATTGAGATCATCGGTCTGGGCAGTG
This sequence comes from Faecalibacterium sp. DFI.5.82, assembly GCF_029076575.1. Classification (NCBI taxonomy): domain Bacteria; kingdom Bacillati; phylum Bacillota; class Clostridia; order Eubacteriales; family Oscillospiraceae; genus Faecalibacterium; species Faecalibacterium sp. DFI.5.82. The sequence goes on along the minus strand of NZ_JARFIS010000005.1, from coordinate 174,767 downwards.
ACTTTGACGGCATCGGCGGCAAGCTGGAACTGAGCGACTGCTCCAAAATGCCCCTGCTGGCCGATGCCCTGCGGAAAGAGGGCTTCACCGAGGATGAGGTGGAAGCCATCTTCTTCCGCAACGCACAGCGTTTCTTTGAAAACAACCTGTAATCACCGTTAGTATCAAAAGATTCATTGAATTCATTGAATTCATTGAAATCATTGCTCATCATTGCACTAGAATCAATGAGAACCAATGAAATCAATGTTTTCAATGATAATTATGTCTTAACGGTAAGAATGAAGTATAACGGAAAGTATAGAAAAGTTGAGGAATTCCAGATGGATCAGAATATGACATTGGAAAAGCGCATTGCCGCAGAGCTCTATTCCTATCAGGGCAGGATGAGCGTTTTTGTGGACGACCTGCGCGGCAGCACGGTGGAGATCGGTGCCGACGAGGAGTTCGAGACGGCCTCCACCATCAAGGCGTTTATTCTGGCGGTGCTGTATCTGCAGGCCAGCCGGGGCAGGGCTGACCTGGAGGAGGAAATCACCTACGAGGCCAGCCAGTTCGTGGACGGCTCCGGGATGCTCCGGGCCCTGGGCGTGGGGGCAAAGCTCAAGGTGAAGGACACCGCCACCATGATGATCATCTGCTCGGACAACATCGCCACCAATATGATCATTGATTACCTGGGGCTGGACACCATCAATGCCTGTATCCGGGAATTGGGCTTTGGGCACACCGTCCTGCACAACCCCCTCCACTTTGACCGCTACGACAAGCTGGGCACCACCACGCCCCGGGACTACGCCGCCCTGTTTGCGCAGGTGGCAAAGGGCACGCTGGTCAGCAAAGAAGCCAGCGCCGCCATGCTGGGCATCTTCCGCCAGCAGCACTACAACACCATGCTGACCCACGATTTCCCCCAGTTCTATCTGGACTGCGAGGAGACCGGTGAGCCGGAGCTTATCTGGGTGGCCAGCAAGAGCGGCAGCATGAACGCCTGCCGCAACGACGGCGGCATCATCCACACCCCCTACGGCGAGTATGTGATCGTTCTGATGAACAAGGAGTTCCATGACATCATCGAGTACAACGACCACCCCGCCATGGTCTATGGTGCCCGGGTGTCCCGGATGATTCTGGATCAGATCCTGGCCTGCGAGGGAAAGCTGTATCTGAAGTAAACCTCTCAGGCGCTTTGCGCCAGGTTCACGCTGCGGTGACGGAGAGGTTTCGCAAAGAAGTACATAAGGAGTAGGAAAGTAGAACGAATGGAAATTACATTATCATTGCCAATGCTGCTGTTTCTGATGCTGATGACCGGGTTTGCGGGCTTTGTGGACTCGGCGGCGGGCGGCGGCGGCCTGATCAGCCTGCCCGCCTACCTGTTTGCGGGCCTGCCGGTGCATTACACCTACGGCACCAATAAATTCAGCGCGGCCTGCGGCACCACCTTTGCCACGGCGCAGTTCTTCCAGAAGGGAGCCATGAACATCCGGGTCGGCCTGCTGGCGGCTGTGGGCAGCTTTGTGGGCAGCGCACTGGGCTCCCACATCGTGCTCCTGCTCAGCGATCAGGTGCTTCGCACCATGATGCTCATCATCCTGCCGGTGGCGGCGGTGCTCATCCTCTGGCGGCGGGACCTGCCCGACGAGAACCGGGACGACGGCACCCTGAACGCCAAAAAGGCGGTGCTGGCCCTTGCCATCGGGCTGGGCATCGGCCTGTACGACGGCATCTTTGGCCCGGGCACCGGCACCTTTGCCATCATTGCCTTTACCACCCTGATGGGCTTTGACCTGCGCACGGCGGGCGGCAACGCCAAGGTGCTCAACCTTGCCAGCAACTACGCCAGCCTGGTAACGTATCTTTCCAGCGGGCTGGTGGTGTTCTCCATCGGCATCCCCTGTGCCGTCAGCGGCATTGTGGGCAACCTGCTGGGCTCCCACTTCGCCCTCAAGAACGGCGCAAAGTTCATCCGCCCCATGATGCTTGTGGTGCTGGTGCTCCTGCTGGGCAAGATCGTCTCGGACGCGGTGCTGTAATGAACGGATCTTCGGCAAAAAACAATTGACGTTTGCAGGAGAATGGACTATAATAGGGCCAGAGGCCCGCAGAAAAAACGAGCGCTGAGGATGATGTTATGAAGATCCGCTACTCGAAGAACGCCATGAAGTTCCTGAATAAGCTGGACAAAAGGTCCGTGCTTCGCATCGTTGCAGGCATTGAGGGGCTGACCCTGAAACCGCCAGCAGGTGATATCAAGGTGATGCAGGGACTGAAGGATGGAACAATGCGGCTCCGGGTCGGAAGCTGGCGCGTGCTTTACCGGTACGGAGAGGAAGACGCGCTGGAGATTCTATTGGTGCTGGATATCGGGAATCGTGGCGATATCTATAAATAAGGAGGTGGCAGGATGTCTGAAATTGCAATGAATGCAGCACACATGATCGATATGCTGCCGGACCCGGACAAGAACCTTGCCTACGAGCTGATCAAAAAGCTGGTACTGGCATGGGACCCGGATTTCACCAAGCTGACCACAGAGGAAGCAAAGCAGCTGGAGGAAGCGAAGGACAGCGGCTTTGTAGATGCCGAAGAGATCGACTGGTCGAAGATCGGACACGAATGAACCAACAAAAAAGAGGAACTGCCGGGAAAGCAGTTCCTCTTTTTGATTGGGTAAGATCAGAAGGTGAAGCCTTCATCGAGGAAGGCCAGGCCGAACGCGCCGGGGCCGGCGTGGGTGCCGATGACGCAGCCGATCTGGCGCACAAGGGCCTCGTTCCGGCCCAGATTCTCCTGCAGGTAGGTCTGGATGGGCTGCACCTCGCGGGGGGCGAGGGTGTAACCGGCCAGCGCGTCGGCGCAGGTGCTGATGCCGCCCAGCTCCTCGATCTTCTTGAACAGGGCAACGTAAGCGCCGGGCAGGCCCCGGGCCTTGCCCGCCATAACGACCTTGCCCTCCTTGATGGTGATGAGGGGCTTGATGCCCAGCATCCCACCGGCCACGGCCACGGCGGCGGGCAGGCGGCCGCCCTTGCGCAGATACTTCAGGTCGTCGATGACAGCCACCAGATGCAGATGCTCCTTGGCGTGCTCAAGGGTGGCGGCGATCTGCCCGGCAGTCTTTCCGGCATCCCGCAGCTGAACAGCCAGCCGCACCAGCAGGCTCTCGCCCAGGCAGACGTTCTCGGAATCCACAAAGAGGACATTATCCACATTGGCCATGTCTGCGGCCAGCCGGGCGCACTGGCAGGTGCCGGACAGCTCATGGGAGAGGAAGATGCCCACCACTTCGTCCCCGGCGGCAGCCGCCTCAAGGAAGAAGCGCTGGAACAGCTCGGGGCTGGGCTGGCTGGTGGTGGGCAGCTTGTGGCAGCGGGCCATCACGCCGTAATACACGGTGGGGGTCATGTCCACGCCGTCCCGGAGCACGGTGCCGTCCTCCAGGGTGACGTTCAGGGGGATGACGGTCACGCCCAGCTGCTCGGCTTCAGCGGGCAGGATGTCGGATGCGGAATCGGTAAGAATGCGGATCATAGTAATACCTCCAACGGGGCCAAGAGCGGATAACCCGACCAAATCAATCAAAAAGTCGTATAGGAATATACCAGAGACAACGGGAAATGTCAATTGTTTGAATCAATATTTCTTCGTATTTTCGCAATTCCGCTTCGTTTTCTTGCACAAACGGGCCGGAACATGATACAATGGGCATCAGGCATTGCGGGGCGGTGCGCTGTGCGCCCGAAGCAGCGGAACAGCGCACCCCCAAACGGAGAGGGGACGGAGAAGATGTCAGAACAGAACCGCCGCCTGCGGGCGGCAGGCATCGCGGCACTGGCCTGGGCCGGGCTGGCGGCGGTCTGGTGTGTGCTGGTTCCCGGCGGGGCGGCAGAGCTGCCGCAGGGCGTGCCCGGCACGCTGCGCAGCCTGCTGGTGCTGCCGCTGGCCGAGGAGCTGGTGTTCCGGGGGGCGCTGCTGCGCCTGCTGCGGCCGCTGGGGGAGCATCCGGCAAACCTCTGCCAGGCTGTGCTCTTTGCGGCCCTGCACGGAACGCTGACCGAAAAGTGCTACGCGCTGGGCATGGGGCTCATTTTCGGGTGGGCCGCAGAGCAGACCGACAGTCCTGCACCCGGGGTGGTGCTGCATATCCTGAACAATGGGCTGGTGCTGGCCCGGGCGCTGGCAGAAAGGGGAATGGGATGACCGACTATGAGCTGATGGGCGCGGCGCTGGAGGAGGCCGCACGGGCCGCCGCGCTGGGCGAGGTGCCCGTGGGCGCGGTGGTGGCCCGGAACGGCGAGATCATCGCCGCTGCCCACAACACCCGCGAGACCGAGAAAAACGCCCTCCACCACGCCGAGCTGCTGGCCATTGACGCGGCCTGCAAAAAGCTGGGCGGCTGGCGGCTGTGGCAGTGTGAGCTGTTCGTTACGCTGGAGCCCTGCCCCATGTGCAGCGGCGGCATCATCAACAGCCGGATCAGGCGGGTGGTGTACGGCGCAGCGGATACCAAGGCCGGGTGCTGCGGCAGTGTGACCGACCTGTTCGCCCTGCCCTTCAACCACCATCCGGTGGTGGAGGGCGGTCTGCGGGCGGAGGAGGCGCAGGCGCTGCTGCAGGCGTTTTTCCTCCGGCTGCGGGAGCAGCGGGCCGCAAAGCCCCGCTGGAAACCGCCCGTGACCCCCTGAGAACGTGAAAAAAAGTGGGAACTGCGTGAAAAGACGGCGGTTCCCACTTTCTTTTTTCGTCGAATTGTGTTATATTATTTAATGGTAACTTGTCGAAACCACTCGCACAGACCAGCGGGCTCGCCGCAGGACCGGCCTTGACCGGAAAGAGGAGCAGAGCGCAGCCCATGGGTGCGGTGGAGGGCGGGACCTTCCTGCCTGCGGGATTTTTTGCAGGCAGAGAACAAACGGCAGGAGGGCTGACTCTTGTACGATGATGAATTTGAATTGACCTTTGACCTGAGCGATGAGGACAAGGCATCCCGGGCCCCTGCGCCGGAACAGGAGCCGGTGCAGGAAGCTGCGCCGGAACCGGCAGCGGAAACGGAACCGCCGGTGGAGGCTGTACCGGAACCGGCAGTCCCTGCGGCCAACGGGCGCTGCGTGCTGATCTCGGGCGGCGACCGGGGCATCGGAGCCGCGGCGGCCCGCGCCTTCTGGCAGGCGGGCTACCGGGTGGCGGTGCTCTACCACACCCACGCCGAGGAGGCGGCGGCGCTGGAAAAGGCGCTGCCGGGCCTGCTGGCGGTCCAGTGCGACGTGGCCTCCCGCGCCAGCTGTGAGGTGGCGTTCCACACCGTGGAGCAGGCCGTGGGCCATGTGGATGTGCTGGTGAGCAACGCGGGCATTGCCCAGCAGAAGCTGTTCACCGATATCACCCCGGAGGAGTGGCAGCACATGCTGGACGTGAACCTGAGCGGCGCGTTCCACCTGTGCCAGCTGGCTCTGCCGGGCATGATCCGCCGCAAGGCGGGCCGCATCCTGACCGTGAGCAGCATGTGGGGCCAGACCGGCGGCAGCTGCGAGGTGCACTACTCCGCTGCCAAGGCGGGCCTGATCGGCCTGACCAAGGCCCTTGCCAAAGAGGAGGGGCCCAGCGGCATCACCGTGAACTGCGTGGCTCCGGGTGTCATCGACACCGATATGATGGCTGCCTTTACGGCAGAGGATAAGGCTGCGTTGGCCGAGGAGACCCCCGTGGGCCGCCTGGGCAGCGCGGACGAGGTGGCGCAGCTGCTGGTGTTCCTGGCAGGCGAAAGCGCCGGTTACATCACCGGGCAGGTGTTCGGTGTGAACGGCGGCCTGGTGATTTGAACCATCCCGCAGCGGCAAAACTTATGATACGATATCACTTACGGCGCAGCCAGCGCCGCGGTGAAAAGGAGAGAGCGAAATGGGCATGACTTTGAAGGAACTGTTGACGAAGGGCGAAGGCACCCTGACGGCGGGCGAGGCCAAGACACTGGCTTCCCAGTGCCGGATGGATGTGGAAACGCTTTACACGCTTCTGGAGGAGCGCGGCATCAAAATTCTGGATGACGAGGCCGACGGTGACACCAGCCTGGATGTGGAAGGCATCATGGCAGAGGTGGAAAGTGCCGAGGCAAACAGCGATGAGCTGGGCCTGGGCGATGAAAATGAGGACGACCCGGCAGAGGAGAACCCCGCAGACCTGAAGGCTGCCATGGATGAGCTGCTGGATGACCCTGTGAAGAACTACCTCAAGCAGATCGGCCAGATCCCGCTGCTGAGCGCGGAGCAGGAAGTGGACCTGAGCAAGCGCATCCACGCCGGTGCCGAGGCTGCCCACATCCTTCAGGCCGACCGCCAGAAGTACGGCGCGCCTGAGTACATCAAAAAGAACAGCGCCCGCTTCTCGTTCGAGGAGGATGAGAACAGCCGGAGCTATACCGAGGATCTGGACGAGGACGGCAACACCAAGTCCAACGAGGACGATGAGGAAAAGGCTGCCGAAGAAGAAGCCATGGAGGCTGTTGAAAACGGCCCCCTGACGGAGGAGCGCCGCCAGGAGCTGCTCAAGATCCGCCGCGACGGCCTGAACGCCCGCCGCAGCCTGAGCGAGGCCAACCTGCGTCTGGTGGTCTCCATCGCCAAGAAGCATGTCGGCCACAACCTGGCGTTCCTGGACCTGATCCAGGAGGGCAACATCGGCCTGATCAAGGCCGCCGAGAAGTTTGACTGTGACCGTGGCTTCCGCTTCTCCACCTACGCCACCTGGTGGATCCGTCAGGCCATCACCCGCGCCATTGCGGATCAGGCCCGCACCATCCGCATCCCGGTGCACATGGTCGAGACCATCAACCGGATGCGTCAGGCCACCAACCAGCTGGTCTACCAGAACGGCCACGAGCCCACCCCCGAGGAGCTGGCAAAGGCCATGGATATGAGCGTGGAGCGCGTGCGCGAGATCCAGCGCATGGCGCAGGAACCCGCCAGCCTGGAAAGCCCCGTGGGCGAGGAAGAAGATTCCTCCCTGGGCGATTTCGTGGCCGACGAGAACGCTGAGGCCCCCGGCAAGGCAGCGGACCGCGCCATGGTGGCCCAGCAGATCAATCAGGCCCTCAAGAGCCTGACCCCCCGTGAGGAAAAGGTCATCCGCCTGCGCTTTGGTCTGGACGATGGCCGCCCCCGCACGCTGGAGGAGGTGGGCCGCGACTTCGGTGTTACCCGTGAGCGTGTCCGCCAGATCGAGGCCAAGGCCATCCGCAAGCTGCACAGCCGCAAGTGCCTGGCCCTGCTGAACGGCCTGATCGAGTGATCCTGAACTTACCGCTATGAGAAAGAGCCCCTGCCGGTTTATTCCGGCGGGGGCTCTTTTGGTGCTGTACAGGTCAGCAGCTGCGCAGCAGAAAGGCCATATAGAGTGGAAGGGTCAGGAGCGGCCCGTTTTTCCCGATATTATAGTCCCCGAGCTTGATCGCATGGGATACATGATATTTTTCAGGGTGGTTGAGGATCGTCTTTGTGCTTTTGACATTTCCAGAGCGGGCCTTTACCTCTACAAGGGTGCATTCCCCCTGATAACGGATCACAAAATCCACCTCGAGGCCGGAATCCTTGTGGAAATAGTAGAGCTTGCGCCCCATCTTGGTGAAGATATCGGCGATCAGGTTTTCAAAGATAGCGCCTTTGTAGCCATAGAGGTCGCCTTGCAGGATGTCAAACTGCGTTCCGTCCTCCAGCATGCTGACGAACAGGCCGGTGTCGCACATATAGACCTTAAAGGCATCCTCTTCCGCATTCCCATCCAGAGGCAGCTCGGTAATGGACAGATTGTGGCACCGTGTGATGATGCCAGCATCCTCGATCCACTGCAGGCTTCCGGCATATTTTGCGGAGGTGGAGCCTTTTTTTACAACGGAATACTGGAATTTCTTGTTTTCCTTGGCAAGCTGGCGGGGAATGGACTGGAAACACTCCTTGATGCGGGACTTATCCTTTTTCTCCGCGTACTTTACCATGTCGTCCTCATAGGAACGAACGATGTCCCGCTGGATACGCAGGACCTCATCCATCTGCCTGCTGGTCACAAAGGTCTGGACAGCATCCGGCATTCCTCCCACAACGGTATATTGGAGCAAAAGCTGCCGCATCCGGTTGTGCAGCGCTTCCGGCACAGGGGAACCGGAGTCCAAAGAACTTTGCAGCAGCGCAATGACAGGTTCGGTGATGCCATTGGCCCATAAGAATTCTTCAAAATCCAGTGGGTACATTTCAAGAACCGTCTCCGATCCGACAGGAACGGATCTTGGCTCCTTGCCGTAGCCCTTTACGCCCAACAGGGAGCCGGTGCCGATCACGTCATAGCGGCCGTCGATGCGGAAAAATTTCAGGGCCGTCCGGGCTTCCGGGCAATCCTGGATCTCGTCCAGGATCAGGATCGTCTGGCCCGGCTCAAAAACGGCATCCTTGCCAAGAAGGGCAGAGAGCATCATCACGATGTTGTCGATCTCCAGAGAACCGGAAAAGACAGAAGCATAATCCGGATTCTCGAAGAAATTGAGGTACACTGTGTGTTTGTAATTCTTTCTGGCAAATTCCAATACAGAAAAGGTCTTGCCGCACTGACGGCAGCCCTTGATGATAAGCGGCTTCCGGCCGGGCGTGTTTTTCCATGCAAGCAGCTGGTCTGTGATCTTTCGCCTTAACATATCGTTTCACTCTCCCGAAAATAAATGATCCTGCATCTATTATAAAAGAAAAGGATAACTTTTTCAAGGGACTTCTTTGCGATAACTGAAGCTTTTTCAAGTGACTTTTTAACAGAAGAAACAACTTTTTCAAATGACTCCTGCGCAGGAAAGTGGATCTGCCGCAGCGCGGTTATAATTCCTCTGCCCGCCCCATATATTCTTTTCAGAACAAAACGGGTGGGAGGGAACGGTATGTTTGTGGTAACGCTGAACAAGACGAGCTTGAAAAAGGTGGGGGCCGGTGCGCTCTGCTGTGCGCTGGTGATCTTCAGCGCCTTTCTGGGGCGGTACATCAGCACCCGCACGGTGGCGGCAGCGGCCGGGGTGAACCGGATCGAGAGCGCGCAGGACATCCAGACCTGGTTCACGGGCTATGGGCTGGATGTGGACGGCACATCCATCACGGCGGATAAGGTCAAGATCCCCCGCAAGTGGGACGACAGCTTCTCGGCCTTCAACGGGGTGGTACAGCAAAGCGGGATGGATCTTATCCGCTACAAAGGGAAAACCGTGGAAAAGTGGACCGCCCTGATCCCGGCGGCCAGCAGCGGAGAGACCAGCCGCTACGGCGTGCTGCTGGTCTACCGCAAAAAGGCTGTGGGGGCCTACCTGCTGGAAAAGCCGTCAGGCACGGTGATCGGCCTGAAGGATGCCCAGACCGCAATGGCGCAGGCTGAGCAGCAGGATGCCCAGCAGGTGTCCGGTGAGGATTACAGCGGCGACTGGGGAGAGCGCCATGATGAGGAGCTGGGCGCGGCCGGGCAGAGCCAGCAGACCAGCGGGGAGCCGGACTCCGTGGTGCCCGAGGAGGCGCAGTACACCGACCTGCCCCTGGATGCCGAGGGGTATCCTGTCGAATGAATCCGGTGGAAAAATGGGGGCAAAACTTCTGTTCAATAGCACCAAAATTTCTGGCTAAAAATCAGCAATATGGAATGATGAAAAAATAACGAAGCGGGTTTATAATAATAGTAGCATCCCGCAGCAAAATCGGCTGCGTCCGGAGTGGCAGGACCGTCCGGATCTGAAACGGGATGAAGTAAGGAGAAAATGATTATGAAGGAATTCCAGTATACTGTTAAGGATGCATGCGGCATCCACGCTCGTCCGGCCGGTCTGCTCGTTAAGGTGGCCAAGGGCTTTGCCAGCACCGCTACCCTGGAAAAGGACGGCAAGAGCTGCGACCTGCGCAAACTGATGGCTCTGATGGGCATGGGTGTCAAGCAGGGCGACACCGTGACCGTGAAGGTGGAGGGCGACGATGAGGCCGCCGCTGCCGAGGCCATTCAGAAGTTCCTGACCGAGAACGTCTGATCTTTGAATCTGCGGACAAAAGCCCTTGCGGGAGACCCTGCGGGGGCTTTTTCGCACTAAATTCTCAACAAAGGAGAGAGAACGATGCAGGTAGGAACCGGTAAAAGCATCCTGAACGGCATTGCCATCGGCAAGCTGAAAATTTACAAGAAAAAAGATACCGTGATCTCCACCGCCCAGGTCGCGGACACGGCGGCAGAGGAAGCCCGCTTTGAAGAGGCCCGGGCCAAGGCCATTGACCAGCAGACTGCCCTGTATGAAAAGGCACTGGCCGAGGCAGGCGAGGACATTGCCGAGGTGTTCAACATCCATGCCATGATGCTGGATGACGACGATTTTGTGGATGCCATCAAGGAGATCATCAACGGCCAGCACATGTGTGCGGAGTATGCCGTCAAGAAAGCGGGTGACAACCAGGCCGCCGTGTTTGCCGCCATGGACGATCCCTATTTACAGGCCCGCAGCGCCGATGTCATCGACATTGCCCAGGCCATGCTGGACATCCTGCAGGGCGTGGACAATGCCACCCTGCAGGGCACGGAACCCAGCATTCTGGTGGCAGAGGATCTGGCACCCTCGGAGACGGTGCGGATGGACAAGAGCCTGCTGCTGGGCTTCATCACCCGGGAGGGCAGCTCCAACAGCCACACCGCCATTCTGGCCCGCAGCATGAACATCCCCGCCCTGATCCAGTGCAAGGAGATCCAGGAAGATTGGGACGGCAAGATGGCTGTGGTGGACGGCTACAACGCCTGCGTGTATGTGGACCCCACCCCCGATCTGCTGGAGAGCTTGAAAAAGCGCCAGCAGGAGGACCAGAAGAAGCTGGCCCTGCTGGCCGAGCTCAAGGGCAAGCCCAACACCACGCTGGACGGCAAGACCGTGCAGGTCTTTGCCAACATCGGCGGCATGAGCGATGTGGGCGCGGTCCAGCAGAACGACGCGGGCGGCGTGGGCCTATTCCGCACCGAATTCGTCTACCTGAACTGCACGGATTACCCCACCGAGGAATACCAGTTCGAGGCCTACAAGCAGGTGCTGGAGAGCCTGGCTCCCAAAAAGGTGGTCGTGCGCACCTGTGATATCGGCGCGGACAAGACCGTGGACTACATGAAGCTCGACCACGAGGACAACCCCGCGCTGGGCTACCGCGCCATCCGCATCTGCCTGACCCGCAGGGATTTCTTCAAGACCCAGCTGCGGGCCCTGCTGCGCGCTTCTGCCTACGGCAACATGAGCATCATGTTCCCCATGATCACCAGTCTGCGGGAGCTGCAGGATGCCAAGGCCGTGCTGGAGGAGTGCAAGGCAGAGCTGACCGCCGAGGGCAAGAAGTTCAGCGACAAGATCGAGGTGGGCACCATGATCGAGACCCCCGCCGCAGTTCTGGTGGCGGACGATCTGGCCCAGGAGTGCGATTTCTTCTCCATTGGCACCAACGACCTGACCCAGTACACCTGCGCGCTGGACCGCCAGAACGCCAAGTTGGAGCCCTTCTTTGATCCCCATCACCCCGCTGTGCTGAAGGCCATCCGGATGACCATTGAGGCGGGCCACCGCCACGGCATCTGGGTGGGCATCTGCGGTGAGCTGGGCGCGGATACCGCCCTCACCGAGACCTTCCTGCGGATGGGCGTGGACGAGCTGTCCATGAACGCCAAGAGCATCCTGCCCGTGCGCAAGATCATCCGCGGTGTGGATCTGAGCAAGCCCTCTGCCAAGAATGTCTGAGTTCCCCTGACAGAACCGTAAAAGGGGCTGCTGCGGCGCTCTCTGCCAACCAAAGTGTTGGCAAAGGGACGCGCGGCAGCTCTTTTTTGATTGCAACAAGAAGTAAATTCACAAAACTGCCGCCTGACAAGCCGCAGTTTCATGGGTGAACGCTTCACAACGGTAAAGCTGGGTGCTATACTATACCTAAGTCGTATTTTTTGAACGCACCTCTGGAGATGAAAGATAGATATGACGCAATTCCTGATCCGCCGGTTCATCCGGCATCCCAATGACCCCCAGGACCCTGCTACCCGCACGGCCTATGGCAACCTTGCCAGCGGTGTGGGCATGGCCTGCAACCTGCTGCTCTGCCTGGGCAAGCTGCTGGCAGGCACCCTGTTCGGTTCCATCGCCATCATGGCGGATGCTTTGAACAACCTCTCGGACGCTTCGTCCAACGTGGTCAGCCTCATCGGCTTCCGGCTGGCCGCCAAGGCCCCGGATGCCGAGCATCCCTACGGCCACGCCCGCTATGAATATCTGGCCGGTCTGGTGGTCAGCGTGACCATCCTGGGCATCGGCTTTTCCCTGCTCAAGGAGTCGGTGGTCAAGGTGTTCCACCCCACCCCCGTGGCGTTCAGCTGGCTGAGCGTGGGTGTGCTGGCCGCATCCATCCTCGTCAAGCTCTGGATGAGCGGCTTCAACCGCACCATCGGCCGCACCATCGGCTCCGAGACCCTGATGGCCACCGCCGCCGACAGCCGCAACGACGTGCTGACCACCGGCGCGGTGCTGATCTCCACCGTGGTCTGCAGCCTGACGGGCTGGGCGCGGCTGGACGGCATCATGGGCGTGGCCGTGGCAGCCTTCATCCTCTGGTCGGGCTGGGGGCTGGTCATGGACACCCTGAGCCCTCTGCTGGGCGAGAGCCCCAGCCCGGAGCTGGTGGAGCACATTGAGCAGACGGTCATGGGCTACCCCGGCGTGCTGGGGATGCACGACCTCATGGTGCACGATTACGGCCCGGGGCATCAGTTCGCCTCCCTCCACATCGAGTTCCCGGCAGAGACCGACCCGCTCAAGGCCCACGATGTCATCGACAACATCGAGAACGATTTTATAAAGCGGGACGGCCTGCAGGTGACCATCCACTATGACCCCATCGTCACTACCGATGCGGCGGTGGGCGTGCTGCGCACCCGCCTGATGGAAAAGGCCCGCCAGCTCGACCCCTGCCTTTCGATCCACGACCTGCGCATCGTGCCGGGTGATACCCATACAAATGTCCTGTTCGATCTGGAGTTCCCGGCGGGCTATACCGGGAACAAGGACGAGATGCTGGCCGCCATGTGCCAGTTCGTCCATGAGCAGGACCCGAAATACAGCTGTGTGGTGAAAGTAGAGCAGAGCTATGCGTCTGCTGCCCACGAAAAATAAATTTGTGTTTTAGAGGGGAAGGAACTTATGCTGAACGAGACTTACCGCGGGATGCTGGCCCACAAGAGCGTCATCCGCGAGACCTTTATGTATGGCAAGCAGCGCGCGGCCCAGATCGGCTACGAGAACGTGTTTGATTACTCGCTGGGCAACCCCAGCGTGCCCTGCCCGGAGCAGTTCACCGCCGCCATGCAGGAGCTGCTGGCACAGGAGGACCCGGTGGCCCTGCATGGCTACTGCCCCAGCCAGGGCGACCCGGAGTTCCGCACCGCCGTGGCGGCCCACCTGAACAGGACCTTCGGCCTGCCCTATGCGCAGAAGGATATCTTTCCCACCACGGGTGCGGCGGGTGCCATTGCCCACGCTGTGCGCGCCGTGACCCGGCCCGGGGATGAGGTGCTGACCTTTGCCCCCTACTTTCCGGAGTACGGCCCCTATGTGGAGGGCACCGGTGCCCATCTCAGGGTGGTGCCGCCCCAGGCCCCTGCCTTCCAGCCCAATCTGGAGGCCTTTGAGCAGATGCTGACCGAGAAGGTCACCTGCGTCCTCATCAACACCCCCAACAACCCCACCGGTGTGGTCTACTCTGCCGACACCCTGACCCGGCTGGCGGAGATCCTGACCGAGAAGAGCCGGGCCTACGGCCACAACATCTTCCTTGTCAGCGACGAGCCTTACCGGGATATCGCCTTTGATGGCAGGGCTGTGCCCTACCCGGCGGCGTTCTACCCCCACACCCTGACCTGCTTCTCCTTCTCCAAGAGCCTGAGCCTGCCCGGCGAGCGCCTGGGCTACGTGGCCGTGCGCCCCGGCTGTGAGGGCGAGGAGGTGCTGGTGGATATGATGGCCCAGATCTCCCGCTTTACCGGCCACAACTGCCCGCCCAGCATCATCCAGCGCGCCGTGAGCCGCTGCCTGGATGTGACCAGCGACCTGAGCGTCTACGAGACCAATATGGATCTGCTTTACAACAAGCTGAAAGCGCTGGGCTTTGAGGTCGAGCGGCCCGGCGGCACCTTCTATCTCTTCCCCAAGGCACTGGAGGAGGATGCCAACGCCTTCTGCCGCAAGGCCCGGGAATTTGACCTGCTGCTGGTGCCCAGCGATACCTTTGGCGTAACGGGCTATGTCCGCCTTGCCTACTGCATCGACACCGAAAAGGTAAAGCGCAGCCTGCCCGCGCTGGAAAAGCTGGCGGCCGCGTATCAATAAAGCCGAACCTCCCGGCAGAGCATCTGGCAGTGCCGCCGGGGGTCACAGTATTTTTTGAAACAGAGGAAAGGGAAACTGTTATGGAAAAGATCAAGATGACCACGCCGCTGGTGGAGATGGATGGCGACGAGATGACCCGTGTGCTCTGGAAGATCATCAAGGAGGAGCTCATCCTGCCCTTTGTGGATCTGAAGACCGAGTACTACGATCTGGGCCTGCCCAACCGGGATGCCACCCAGGATCAGGTGACCATGGATGCCGCCCTTGCCAACAAGAAGTATGGCGTGGCAGTCAAGTGCGCTACCATCACCCCCAACGCCCAGCGCGTGGAGGAATACCACCTGCACCAGATGTGGAAAAGCCCCAACGGTACCATCCGCGCCGTGCTGGACGGCACCGTGTTCCGTGCGCCGATCATGATCGACAGCATCAAGCCGGTGGTCAAGAACTGGACAAAGCCCATCACCATTGCCCGCCACGCCTACGGCGACGTGTACAAGTGCACCGAGTTCCGCATCCCCGGCCCCGGCAGGGCGGAGCTGATCTACACCGGCGACGACGGCTCCCGGCAGGCCGCCACGGTCTACAACTTCGAGTGTGCCGGTGTTCTGCAGGGCCAGTACAACAAGGACACCTCCATCTACAGCTTTGCCCGCAGCTGCTTCAACTACGCGCTGGAAAGCAAACAGGATCTCTGGTTCGGTGCCAAGGACACCATCTCCAAGAAGTATGACCACACCTTCAAGGACATCTTCCAGGAGGTGTACGATGCCGAGTACCGGGAAAAGTTCGAAGCCGCAGGCATCACCTATTTCTACAGCCTGATCGATGACATCGTGGCCCGTGTCATCCGCAGTGAGGGCGGCTTTGTCTGGGCCTGCAAGAACTACGACGGCGACGTGATGAGTGATATGGTCTCCACCGCCTTTGGTTCGCTGGCCATGATGACCAGCGTTCTGGTCAGCCCGGACGGCAACTATGAGTACGAGGCCGCCCACGGCACCGTGACCCGCCACTACTACAAGTACCTCAAGGGCGAAGCCACCTCCACCAACCCCATGGCCACCATCTTTGCCTGGAGCGGTGCCCTGAAAAAGCGCGGCGAGCTGGACAGCCTGCCCGCGCTGGTCCGGTTTGGCGAGGCGCTGGAGGCTGCCAGCCTGCAGACCCTCAACGACGGCATTATGACCAAAGACCTCTGCGGCCTGGCGGAGGGCATCACCCCCACCCAGGTGAACAGCGAGGAATTCATCCAGGCCATCCGCACCCGGCTGGAAGCAAAACTGGCATAAGCGCTGCATCACGGCCCCTGCCCCGGAACCCCGGCGGCGGGGGCTTTTTGCGCCTATACAAGGCGGTTGGCCTGTGCTACAATGGGAGCAGAAAAGGCGGTGACAGTATGCAGCATCATCCTCTGCCCGAATACCCCCGCCCGGCCCTGCGGCGGGACAGCTACGAGAACCTGAACGGCCTGTGGCAGTACGCCATCACCAGCTCTGCCGGGCTGCCCGCAAAGTGGGACGGCGACATTCTGGTGCCCTACTCCCCGGAGACGAAAGCCTCCGGCGTGGGGCGCACCCTGCAGCCCGGGGCGTGGCTCCACTACCACCGGAGCTTTGTGCCCCCGGCGGGCACCGGCGGGCGGGTGCTGCTCCACTTCGGGGCCGTGGACTATGCCTGCGCCGTGCAGGTCAACGGCCATCTGGTGGGGGGCCACCGGGGCGGCTACTGGCCCTTTGCGCTGGATATCACCGATGCGCTGAACCCTGCCGGCCATGACCGGCTCTGGGTAGCCGTGCAGGATCCCACCGGCACCGGCGTGCAGGCCCGGGGCAAGCAGACCCTCCGGCCCGGCGGGATGTTCTACCCGGCCCAGAGCGGCATCTGGCAGACCGTCTGGCTGGAGCGGGTGCCGGAAAATTACATCACGGAGCTGACCGTCACCCCGGACTATGATGCCCGCACCGTGACCGTAAAAGCTCATACCTCCCTGCCCGGCGGGGCGGCGAACCTGTGGGCCGTGGTGCGGGCCGGGGGCGTGACCATTGCCGAGGACTGGGGCAGCGACGAGGCCGACCGGGACGGCGCGGTGACCCTGCACATTCCGGAGGAGCATTTCTTCCCGTGGAGCCCGGACAGCCCGTTTTTGTACGACCTGACCGTGGGCACCACGCAGGGAGAGGAGGAGCAGCGCGACACCGTGCACAGCTACTTTGCCCTGCGCAAGTGGAGCTGTGCGCCGGATGCCCACGGGATCATGCGTTTCTGCCTGAACGGCAAGCCCATCCTGCTCAACGGCCTGCTGGATCAGGGCTACTGGCCCGAGGGCCTGTACACCCCGCCCAGCGATGGGGCAATGGTGCGGGAACTGCAGACCATAAAAGAGCTGGGCTTCAACCTTCTGCGCAAGCACGCCAAGATCGAGCCGCAGCGCTGGTATTACCACTGCGATAAGCTGGGCCTCATCGTCTGGCAGGACATGGTGAACGGCGGCGGGCCCTACAAGCTCTGGTTCGTGACCTATCTGACCAATGTGTTCCAGCCGCTGCTCCGCCGCCTGCCCGACGCAAGGCCCCTCTGGGGCCTGCTGGGCCGCGAAACGGAAGCGGGCAGGGAAGAATATGCCCGGGAGCTGGAAGCCACGGTAAAGGCCCTGCAGTGCCACCCCTGCGTGGGCTGCTGGGTGCCCTTCAATGAGGGGTGGGGGCAGTTCGATGCCGCCGGGGCCGTGGAGGCCGTCCGCAGGCTGGACGATACCCGCCTTGTGGACGAGGCCAGCGGCTGGTACGATCAGGGCGGGGGAGATGTGGATTCCCTGCACAACTATTTCTACCCGCTCCGGGTCAGGCCCCGGAGCCGGGCGGTGGCCCTGAGCGAATACGGCGGCATTGCCTGGCCCATGCCCGGCCATGAGCCGCCCCGCAGGGCGTATGGCTACGGCACGGCAAAGAGCCGGGCCGAGCTGACCGCCCGCTGGAAAAAGCTGCAATTGGAAACGGTGCTCCCCCAGCTGAAAAAGGGGCTTTCGGCCCTGGTGTACACCCAGGTGAGCGATGTGGAGGACGAGGTGAACGGCCTGTTCACCTACGACCGCGCCGCCATCAAGCCCGACCCCGCCGCTGTGCGTGCCGTGAACCAGGCGCTGGAAGCGGCGTTTGAGAAGACCGTAGAATAAAAAAGAAGGCTGTTACCCTGTAACTCCCTCAGTCACGGCTTCGCCGTGCCAGCTCCCTCTCGGAGGGAGCCTTGGCGTAACGGTGAACTGTGAAAGCCTCCCTCTCAGAGGGAGGCGGCATCGCGTCAGCGATGACGGAAGGAGTTTAGGCAACAGCCTTTTTGCATATCAATAAAAACTTAGTTGGTGCTGCTGTTCACGATCTTGGAAGCGGGCATCCTGTTCATGGCGGAGCTGCTCAGGTTGTGCTCCAGAGAAGCGCCGTAGGCGGTCAGCGCCTCGGAGAGCTCCTCCCCCTTCATATCGTTGAGCACCTGTCCGCGCAGGTCATCCAGCGCCTTCAGGCTCAGCGGGTCGAGCCGCAGGGCGGCCATCAGGGCGTAGCTGTTGTACTTCACAGCCGCTGCCTGCCCGATGGACAGGCCCCGGATGGTGTCGGCGGCACCCTCTGCGGTAAAGGCAGAGGTCACAGTGCTGTCCCCGATGAGCTCCAGAGAAGGTGCAGTGGAATCGGAGGAATAGGTGGAGCCCAGCACGGCGTAGACCTCCGGCAGAGCGGAGGTCACCACGCCGGAGAAGTAGCCCAGCAGAGTGCTGCTGTCGGCGGCAGCGGCGGCGTTGGTCTGGTCCACAGCAGCCTGGGTCAGGGCCAGCATCTGGGTGATCTGGTCGTCATCGGCAGAGGCATAGGTGCTGGTGTTGTAGAGCGGGATGGTGTAATAGGCCAGCTCATACATGTTGTTCTCCAGATGGCTGGTCAGGTCGGCATCCGACACCGGGGTCTCGCCATCCACGCCGTAGACCAGCTCCAGCAGGTCGCTGCTCTTGATGAGGATGCGCTCAAACCGCTGGACGGTGTTCAGGCCGATGCCGTTGGCCTTGTAGGTGTCGCCGTACTGCTCCATCAGCTGGGAGGCGTAGCTGTCGGCCTGTGCTTCCTCTTCTGCGGTCAGCTGGCCGCCCAGCTCCTCAAAGCGGGTCTCGATGGCGGCGTAGGTCTCAAGGTTCTCCATGGTCTTCTGGCTCACATAGTCGCTGACAGTGGCGGTCTCGCCGCTGTCGGCATCCACGGTGATGGTCTGCTTCAGGAAGGCCTTCACATCGGTGGCATCCTGCTCCGAGGTGGCCAGATCGGCGGCCTTCTGGTAAGCGTCGTACTGGGCCAGCAGATACAGGCCCGAGGTGATGTCCACCGTGCCGATGGTGCCCACCGAATCCGGGGTGGAGCCGCAGGCGGCAAGGGAAAATACCATTGCCACGGCGGAAAGAAGTGCGATCAGTTTCTTTTTCATTGTTATGCTCCTGTCGTTCGGATCGCCCGCCCTCTCCGTCAGCGCAAGCGCGCTGCCACCTCTCCCAAGGGGAGAGGCTTTGGTAATTCCCCGCAAGGTCTTGGGGAGCCGCCAAAGGCTCCCCCTTTGGGGGAGCTGGCAAAGCCTATTGGCTTTGACTGAGAGGGTGAGGCCGTTAATCTTTCAAAATATCCTGCATCGCCCGGAGGATGCTCTGCAGCAGCTCCAGCGGCTTTTCCTCTTTTTGCAGGGTGACGGAGAGGTAGGGCTTTGCGCCGGCCCCGGTGACAACGCGGCCGTTGAAGGCCACCAGCAGGCCCTGGATCATCCGGAGGTCCAGCTGCTCTACCTGCAGCACCAGAGTGTCCTTCTTCTGGGTCACCTCGTACACGCCCACAGCGGTGGCCTGCACCCGCGCCAGCGAGACATTGACCAGATCGCTGACCGAGGGCGGCGGGTCGCCGTAGCGGTCGATGAGCTCGTCCAGCACATCGGCGGCATCCTCGGGGGTCTGGATGGCTGCGATCCGCTTGTAGGCTTCAATGCGGCCCGGCCCGTCGGCAATGTACGTTTCGGGGATGTAGGCATCCACCCGCAGGTCAATCAGGCACTCGCTCTTGTCGCGCTGCACCGGCTCGCCCCTGGCCCGGGCGATGGCCTGCCCCAGCATTTTTACATAGAGGTCGTAGCCCACGGCCTCCATGTGGCCGTGCTGGCTGTGGCCCAGCAGACTGCCCGCGCCGCGGATCTGGAGATCGCGCATGGCGATGCGGAAGCCGGAGCCGAAGGCCGTGAACTCACGGATGGCGGAAAGCCGCTTCTGGGCGATGTCGGTCAGGGTCTTGTCCCGCCGGAAGGTGAAGTAGGCGTAGGCCTTGCGGCCGGAGCGGCCCACCCGGCCCCGGATCTGGTACAGCTGGGCAAGGCCCATTCGGTCGGCATCCTCAATGATAAGGGTGTTGCAGTTGCGCACATCGATGCCCGTTTCGATCAGGGTGGTGCAGACCAGAATGTCGATCTCGCCGTTGAGCAGATGCTGCCAGACCGGGTTCAGCTCCTCCTCGGTCATCTTGCCGTGGGCAATGCCAACCCGGGCACCGGGTACCAACTGGCTGACATGGGCGGCGGTGGACTCGATGTTGTCCACCCGGTTGTGCAGGTAGTACACCTGACCGCCCCGGGCCAGCTCCTTTTTCATGGCTTCGGCAAGGATGACATCGTTGTACTCCAGCACAAAGGTCTCCACGGGCTGGCGCTCAATGGGCGGCTGCTCGATGGTGGACAGGTCGCGGATGCCGCTCATGGCCATGTTCAGGGTGCGGGGGATGGGCGTGGCCGAGAGGGTCAGCATATCTACGCCGATGAAGTTTTCCTTCAGCTTCTCCTTGTGCTTCACGCCGAACCGCTGCTCCTCATCGATGATGACAAGGCCCAGGTCGTGGAAACGCACATCCTTGGAGAGCAGGCGGTGGGTGCCCACCACGATGTCCACGCTGCCGGACTGCAGGCCCCGCAGGGTCTCCTTTTGCTGTTTTGCGGTACGGAAGCGGGAGAGCATCCCGATCTTCACCGGGAAGGCCTCCATCCGGGAGAGCAGGGTGTTGTAGTGCTGCCAGGCCAGCAGGGTGGTGGGGGCCAGAAGGGCGCACTGCTTGCCGCCCATCACGCACTTAAAGGCCGCGCGCAGGGCAACTTCAGTCTTGCCCACGCCCACGTCGCCGCAGAGCAGGCGGTCCATCGGGTAGGGCTTTTCCATGTCCTGCTTGATCTCGGCGGTGGCGTGGAGCTGGTCGTCGGTCTCATCGTACTCAAAGCGGGTCTCAAAATCGTTCTGCCAGTCGCCGTCGGGCGGGAAGGCGTATCCCTGGGCCTGCCTGCGCCGGGCGTACAGCTCAATGAGCTCCTGGGCCATCTCCTCGGTGGCCTTTTTCACCTTGGCGCGGGTGCGCTGCCATTCGGTGCCGCCCAGCTTGGCCAGCTTCACCTTTTCCTCGTCGCCGGGGGCGGTGTAGCGGCTGAGCAGGTCCAGCTGGGTGACGGGCACATAGAGCACATCGGAGCCGGAATACTGGATCTTCAGGTAATCCTTGATGGCACCCTGCACTTCCAGCCGCTGGATGCCCGCGTACATACCGATGCCGTGGCTCTGGTGCACCACATAGTCCCCGGGCTTGATGTCCGAAAGGCTGGACAGAGCGTTTTTGTTCTTTTTGCGTTTTTTGTTCTCGGCGGCGGTTTCTTCATCCAGCCCGTGCCGCCGGGAGGAGATGACCGCCGCGTGGGCAAAGGGGAAGGTACAGCCTGCGGTCAGGTGGCCGGGCAGCACCTGCACGATGCCCTTGGCCGGGCGCACGTCCCGGCTCATGCTTACGGAGTAGCCCTTGTCCGTCAGGTCCCGGGTCAGGGCGGCGGCACCCTTGGGGGTGCCGGAGAAGAGGGTAACGGCATAGCCCTGGGCGATCAGCGGGTCAAGATCCTCCCGCAGGGAGGCCAGGTCGCCGCCCCAGTTGGGGGCCGCAAAGGCCTCCACGTTGATGAGGTCTTTCAGCTTGAATTCGTTCATCCCCCGCAGGAAGTTCTCACACAGCAGGGTGCTCTGTTTCTGGGCCGCAATGGCAAGGTCGTCCATGGTCTGGTAGAGCACGTCCAGCCCTGGGCAGAGCACACCCTCCTCCAGCAGGCCGGTCAGCTCCTCGCCCCGGCGGTACTCGGTGGCCTTCTGGGCATCCCGGATGCCGCCCACCTCGTCCAGCACAAAGATGGGGCTGTCCAGATGGTCCAGCAGGGTGGCGGGCTGCGGGTAGCGGATGCCGTAATACTTGTCCATGGCTTCGGGCATCAGGCCGGAATCCAGCTGGGCAAGGTCGGCCTCTGTGGCCTTTTCCATGGCGGTGCGTTTTTTGCCCCGCGCCTTTTTGATGGCTCCGCGCAGAGCCTCGGCCGTCTCAGCGGTGCTGCCGAACAGCACCTCGCGGGCGGGGGAAAGGTAGATCTTTTCCAGACTGCCGTCCCGGCGCTGGGTCAGCAGGTCGAAGGAGGCCAGCGAATCGATCTCATCGTCCCAGTATTCCACACGGGCGGGCTGGTGCATGTCCGGCGCGTAGATGTCCACGATATCGCCGCGTACACTGAACTGACCCGGGCCGTCCACCTGACTGCGCCGGACGTACCCGGCGGCAAAGAGCCGCGCCACCAGTGCTTCCCGGTTGTAGACCATGCCGGGCTTGAGGGTGAGGGTGTTCCGCAGGAACTCATCCCGGGGCACCGTGTATTGCAGCAGCGCCTCGGCGGGCACGCAGACGGCGTTCAGCCGCCCGCCCGCCAGCGCGCCCAGCACCGACAGGCGGCGGTACTCGTATTCGCGGCCCGCGCCCTCCACTGGCCGCAGCATGAAGTCCCGGGGCGGGAACACCGCCGCGGTCAGGCCCAGCGCCTTGAGGTCGTCCGCAAAGTGGGTGGCCTCGGCCTCGCCGGGGGTCACGATGCAGACCAGCCGTCCCAGATCCTTCTGCAAAGCGGCGTACAGCAGGGCACGGCCCGCAGGCGGCAGGCCGAACAGCGCCGCCGGGCCCGGGGTGCGCAGGCTCTCCGCGATCTTCTGATATTCCGCTGTGCTTTTCAGCAGCGCTTCGTACATCGTAGACCTCCTCTCGAAGCAAACACTTTTGGAAAGCTAAACCCCACCGTCATTGCTTCGCAATGCCACCGCCCCTACTAGGGGCGGCCTTGGCAAAACCGTAAAACTTTACGCAATGCCAAGGGCCCCCCTATTAGCGGGGGCTGTCGCCGCAGGCGACTGGGGGGTTCTCCCTCACCCATTATACTTGCTCTGCGCCAGCCCCAGCTTACCGTCCATGATAAGCTTGGCCGCTGACTCCAGGTCGGGGTAGCGGTCGGCCATGGCTTTGGCATCCTCCGGCGGGAACTTGCCCAGCACCCAGTCGGCAAGGTCATAGTCCGGGCGGGGCTTGGCACCCACGCCGATGCGGATGCGGGGGAAGTTCTCCCCGCCCAGCCGGGCAATGATGCTCTTCAGGCCGTTGTGCCCGCCTGCCGAGCCGGAGGGCCGGATGCGCAGCTTGCCGGGGGCCTGGGTGATATCATCGCACAGCACCAGCACATGGTCGGCAGGGATCTTGAAAAAGCCCGCCATGGGGGCGATAGAATCGCCGGAGAGGTTCATGTAGGTCAGGGGTTTCAGCAGCACCACCTTGTGGCCGTCCGCCTCGCCCTGTCCCCACAGGCCCTGAAACTTGGTTTTGCTGACGCTGATGCCCCATTTGCCCGCCAGAGAGTCCAGCGCGGCAAAGCCCGCGTTGTGGCGGGTGCCATCGTATTTTGCTTCCGGGTTGCCAAGGCCCGCGATCAGCCAGATGTCGTTTGCATTCATAGTTGTTGTTTTGCCTTTTCTTTTTTGCTTTAAATAATGTGTGGTACAGTTCTTTAGTATAACATACGCGCGAAGAAAAAGAAATCTGTTTTGCGGGAAAAACACAAAGCCGCCCTATATCGGTACAGATACAGGGCGGTGCTTTTTTGCATAATACCTTATAAAGCAGCGGAAGAGTTACTTGTTCTGCTCCTCCTCCAGCTTCTGCTTTTTGGCGATGTAGGCCTCCATCTTGGGGGCGGCCCAGCCGTCCAGATTGGTCTGGCGCTCCCGGGCGATGCCCAGCGCCTGGGCGGGCACATCCTTGGTAATGGTGCTGCCTGCGGCGGTGTAAGCACCGTCGCCCACCTTGACCGGGGCCACAAGGTTGGTGTTGCAGCCGATGAAGCAGTAATCGCCGATCTGGGTGCGGAACTTATCTTTGCCGTCGTAGTTGCAGGTGACGGTGCCGCAGCCGAAGTTGCAGTACTTGCCCACATCGCTGTCGCCGATGTAGGTCAGGTGGCTCACGGTGTTGCCCCGGGCAAAGTTGGAGTTTTTGGTCTCCACGTAAGCGCCCAGATGTACGCCGTAGTCGGTGACAGTGTTCACCCGCACATGGGT
This sequence comes from Faecalibacterium sp. DFI.5.82, assembly GCF_029076575.1. Classification (NCBI taxonomy): domain Bacteria; kingdom Bacillati; phylum Bacillota; class Clostridia; order Eubacteriales; family Oscillospiraceae; genus Faecalibacterium; species Faecalibacterium sp. DFI.5.82. The sequence continues at coordinate 150,909 of NZ_JARFIS010000005.1, read as the reverse complement.
GAAGGGGCCGATGTTGTTGTGGGGGCCCAGATGGCTGCCGTAGACCTGGCTGGCGTTGACGGTGGTGCCCTCGTCCACGGTGCTGTCCTCGATCAGGGTATTGGGGCCGATGACGCAGCCTGCGCCGATGACCGTCTTGCCGCGCAGGATGGTGCCCGCCAGGATGGTGGCTCCCGGGGCGATGACAACGCCATCCTCGATCTGGACGGTACGGCTCTCAATGTTCACGCCGTTGGCGATGTGAAAAAGCAGGATGTTCTCGCGCCGGCTTTCGGCAGCGTCCAGTTTGGCGCGTGCTGCGGCCAGAGCTTCGTTGGAAATGGTTTCCATAAATAGTGTCCCTCCTTGGGAAGGTGTGGTATTTTGTTGTATCCATGAGGGAGAAATTCCGGCCCGTTCCGCAGGTGGAATTCCACCGGAAATTTCAATGGATAACAGCATGTATCCCAGATGCGGAAAAATGGCTTTGCAAAACAAAAAACCTCTCGAACTTTCTCCCATTTTATAATAGCGGAAAATTGGGTAAATTTCAAGGGAATTGCACAAAATTTATCAAACAAATTCGGTGTTTTGCCCGGTGGCAACGTGGGAATTTTCTGGTATAATAGTTTAGCATTCACAAGACAATGTTCATCAGCTTTGAGAAAAAAGTGCGATGAGACCGCCGGGCGTGGCACCGGGGGTCACCAAATGGGAGGTAAACACGCATGAGCAAAAAGTATCTGTACTACTTCAGCGAGGGTAACGATGCCTTCGGCGGCGACAAGGTCACCATGAAGAATACTCTGGGCGGCAAGGGTGCCGGTCTGGCAGAGATGACTGCTGCCGGTATGCCGGTTCCTCAGGGCTTCACCATCACCACGGATGCCTGCACCCAGTACTATGCAGACGGCCGTCAGATCAACGATGAGATCACTGCTGACATCTTCGAGCATCTCAAGGGTCTGGAAGAGATCACCGGCAAGAAGTTTGGCGACAACACCAACCCCCTGCTGGTCTCTGTCCGTTCCGGTGCCCGTCAGTCCATGCCCGGCATGATGGACACCATCCTGAACCTGGGCCTGAACGATGAGGCTGTGGAAGGTCTGGCCAAGAAGACCGGCAACGCCCGCTTCGCATACGACTGCTACCGCCGTTTCGTGCAGATGTTTGCAGACGTTGTTATGATGGTCCCGAAGAGCCTGTTCGAGGTCGAGATCGACAAGATGAAGGAAGCCAAGGGCGTTAAGAACGATGTTGACCTGACGGCTGACGACCTGAAAGAACTGGTCGGTGTCTTCAAGAAGATCTACGAGGAGAACGAGGGCAAGCCGTTCCCCCAGGATCCCCGCGATCAGCTGATCGAGGCAGTCAAGGCCGTCTTCCGCAGCTGGGACAACCCCCGTGCAAACGTTTACCGCAAGATGAACGAGATCCCCTACGAGTGGGGCACCGCTGTCAACGTGCAGCAGATGGCATTCGGCAACTCCGGCGACCGTTCCGGCACCGGTGTTGCATTCACCCGTGACCCCGCCACCGGCGCAAAGAAGCTGATGGGCGAGTACCTGATCAATGCACAGGGCGAGGACGTCGTCGCAGGCGTGCGCACTCCTTCTCCCATCAGCCACCTGAAGGATCAGATGCCTGAGGTGTACGATCAGTTCGTTGAGATCGCAACCCGTCTGGAAAACTACTTCCGCGATATGCAGGATATGGAGTTCACCATTGAGGACGGCCACCTGTACATGCTGCAGACCCGTAACGGCAAGCGTACCGCTCAGGCCGCTCTGCAGATCGCATGTGACCTGGTGGACGAGGGCATGATCACCGAGCAGGAGGCTGTCCTGCGCGTGGAGCCCAAGCAGCTGGATACCCTGCTGCATCCCCAGTTCGATGCCGCTGCCCTGAAGGCCGCCGAAGTCGTCGGCAAGGGCCTGGCAGCTTCTCCCGGTTCCGCCTGCGGCCAGATCGTCTTTACCGCTGAGGAAGCAGAGGAGATGGTCAAGTCCGGCAAGATGAAGAAGGTCGTTCTGGTCCGTCTGGAGACTTCTCCCGAGGACATCGTGGGCATGCAGGTGTCTCAGGGCATCCTGACCGTCCGCGGCGGCATGACCAGCCACGCAGCCGTTGTTGCCCGTGGTATGGGCACCTGCTGTGTCTCCGGCTGCGGCAATGACAACGAGGTCAAGATTGATGAGGAAGCCAAGACCTTCGAGATCAACGGCCACAAGTTCGTTGAGGGCGACTGGATCTCCATTGATGGCTCCACCGGCAACATCTACGGCGAGCAGGTCGCTACCGTGGCCGCTACCGGCAACAAGAATTTCAACCGCTTCATGGGTTGGGCAGACGCAGCTCGTCAGCTGCTGGTCATGACCAACGCTGATAACCCCCGCGACGCACAGCAGGCCGTTGACCTGGGTGCTGAGGGCATCGGCCTGTGCCGTACCGAGCACATGTTCTTCGCTGAGGACCGCATCAAGGCTGTCCGTGAGATGATCTGCGCCCGTACCGTGGAAGAGCGCGAAGCTGCTCTGGCCAAGGTCGAGCCGTTCCAGCAGGGTGACTTCGAGGCCATGTACCGCATCATGGGTGAGCGCCCGATGACCATCCGTTATCTGGATCCGCCTCTGCACGAGTTCCTGCCCACCAAGGACGAGGACATCAAGGAGCTGGCTGCCGATATGGGCATGACCTTCGATGACCTGAAGAACGTGGTTGCTTCTCTGCACGAGTTCAACCCCATGATGGGTCACCGCGGCTGCCGTCTGGCTGTTACCTATCCCGAGATCGCTGCTATGCAGACCCGCGCCGTGATCAAGGCTGCCCTGAACGTCTCCGCTGAGACCGGCTGCATGATCACCCCGCACATCATGATCCCGCTGGTCGGCGAGGTCAAGGAGCTGAAGTTCGTCAAGGACGTTGTGGTCAAGGTCGCTGATGAGCTGATCGCTGCTGCTGGCGTTGACATGAAGTATCAGGTCGGTACCATGATCGAGATCCCCCGTGCAGCTCTGACTGCCGGCGAGATCGCCAAGGAGGCTGAGTTCTTCAGCTTCGGCACCAACGACCTGACCCAGATGACCTTCGGCTTCAGCCGTGATGACGCTGCCAAGTTCCTGGGCGCTTACTACGAGAACAAGATCTACGAGAGCGATCCGTTCCAGCACCTGGATCAGATCGGCGTGGGCAAGCTGGTGAAGATGGCCGCACACGATGGCCGTGAGACCCGCCCCGATCTGGGCCTGGGCATCTGCGGTGAGCACGGCGGCGATCCCACGAGCGTGGAGTTCTGCCACAACGTCGGTCTGGACTACGTCAGCTGCTCTCCCTTCCGTGTGCCTATCGCACGCCTCGCTGCTGCTCAGGCTGCCATCAAAAACCCCCGCAAGTAATTGCGTGAGGGCTTGAAAAAGCACCAATAAAGTATATGACCGCCTCGGTTTCCGAAAGAGGAAACCGGGGCGGTTTTTTGCGCTCACGGAGGGGCAGATGAAAAACGCAATATGAATATATACCATGTAAAAATGAATATATGCTAAAATTTCGGGAAAATACTTGCATTTTCATTAAAATGGGTGTATTATAACACCCGCCGACGAAATGCCGACAATCAACAAGAGAGGGATCGATACTATTATGTCTTTGAAGAAGAAAATTGCTGCGGCTTTCATCGCCTGTGCGATGACGCTTGCCGTGGTTCCTTCCGCCTTCGCCTGCACGGCACTCTATGTCGGCAGCGACCTCACCGAGGATGGCACCACCATGTTTGGCCGGATCGAGGATCTGGGCACCAACGATTACAACAAGCTGTTCAACATCAGCCCCGCCGGGAAGCACACCGCGGGCGAGGTGTACGAGGGCTGCTACGGCTTTACCTACACCTTCACCCACGACAGCTACCGCTACACCGCCCGCCGGGACGACAACGGTCTGGGTGTCTGCCCGGACTGCGACAGCACCCACGAGCACACCCCCTATGAGGAGGCTGGCACCAACGAGAAGGGTGTCATGGTCTCTGCCACCGAGTCTCTCTACGGCACCGACGCCGTGCTGAGCGTAGACCCCTATGTGGACAACGGCATTGAGGAAGCCGAGATCACCACGGTGCTGCTGAGCGAAGCTTCCACGGCCCGCGAGGGTGTTGCTCTGCTGACCTCCATCTACGACAACGCCGGTGCAGCCGGCGGCTCCGGCGTGTTCATTGCCGACCAGAATGAGACCTGGTTCGTGGAGAACCTGACGGGCCACACCTACCTTGCCCTGAAGCTCTCCTCCAGCGTGGTCTTCATGCAGCCCAACATCGCCGCTATGGGCAAGATCGATCTGGATGACACCGACCATGTGGTGGCCTCTGCCAACCTGATCTCCGTGGCCCAGAAAGCCGGTACCTTTGTGGGCGACGCCGCTGCCAATGTCATCGATCTGGATGCCTCCTACAATGGCGACATCGCATCGGACCGCATGGCAGCCGGCCTGAACTACCTGTACGGCACCGACACCTTTACAAAGGACAACTACAGTGAGACCGACTTTGCCATCAGCAACGTCGGCGAGAACGGTGCCATCGTCCCGGTCTACTCCAACATCCAGCTGACCAAGAAGTTCTCGGTGGAGGATTCCATCCACTTCTTTCAGACCGAGCCCATCGGCAAGACGGGCAATGTGGAGACTCATCTGTTCCAGGTGAGCGCCACCGGCGATCTGAACACCGCCATTACCGAGTGGACCGCTTTTGACGACGACGTGTACAACGCCTTCGTCCCTTACTATCCGATGCTGACCACCGACACCGCAGATGTCTACAAGGTCTCGGTCCATAAGGTCACCCGTTCCGACGAGCAGCCCACCGAGGGCGTCTGGTATCAGGATGCCAAGGGCCGCTACTACACCTACCCGGACGACTGGACCGACTCCTTCTACGGCGTGCGTGACGCCCTCTCCAACCTGCTGACCTACGGCAGCAATGGCAATCAGGTCACCGCAAAGGATCAGGCTGCAGCCAAGGCCAGCTACGCCGCGCTCCAGCAGGAGATCATGGCCGACTACGCCGATATGAAGGCCGCCGTTGCCGCTGCCGACACGCTTGAGGCCAAGCAGGCTGCCGCCACCAACGCCAGCAATGCCATGAGCCAGAAGGTGTACAACACCACCCTGAAGATGTACAATAAGCTCCAGGCCAAGACGGCCGCCCGGGCATGGGTCAGCTCCCTGCTGCACTGAGGCTTTGCAGCGCCTGAGGCGTTTTCCATAAAACCGCAGCGCCCCCGGTTTCCCTGACAGGAAGCCGGGGGCGCTTTGTGCGTGACTGCTCCTTGCAAATGCCGCCCATTCGTTCTATATGACAAGGCAAAACTGCCGGAATTCTATTTGCAGGAAGAAAATTTGGAGAAGATCATTGCGGAGATGGGGTAAAACACACTGGAAATTCACAAATAACGTATCATCGTTGCTCCGAACGCTCTGTAATTTTGGCACCCGCGCAGGCTGCGATCAAGAACCCCCGCAAGTAATTGCGTAAGGGCCTGAACCGACATAAATAACGCAAACGAACCGCCCCGGTTTCCGTAACAGGAAGCCGGGGCGGTTTTTATATCGTGGATTATATTTATTTTACATATTTACACAAAAAGATTTGAAAAGATGCGGAGGCGGTGACTGGTTGAAAATTTAAGAGCGACTGAGTATAATAAGACTGTAAAATGCTTTATTTAGGAAAAGAGGTCTGTATGGCAAAGTTTGTACCATTTATTATAAAAACAGACGGCAGTCAGAATATCAGTGTGAAAATCGTGCGCATGAAAAAGTCTGATGCGGTACAGACTGAAAAAGAACCCGTCTGGCAAACAAGCTGGTTGTCAGATTATATTCAGGATGATGTCTTTGAAAAGTATGCCTTAAAGACGAGTAATGGCGAATTGGTTGCGCTGGCTGCATACGAAATATTGGAAAATGACGTGATGGTCCATATTGCCTACATTGAGAGCCAGCCGGAAAGCAATCCGACAATTGTCGGGCATTCTAAAAAGTATCAGGGCATTGGCCGAGTGTTGATTGCGTACGGAATCAAGCTGTCGATTGACCATGAATGCGGCGGGACGGTCACGTTCGAGGCAAAGGTTCCGGAGCTGGCAGAGCATTATGTCCGGGACTATGGAGCTTGTCCATTGCCGAGTTTTGGCGGAGCACCGCGTTATGAACTTTCTGGTGAGGCGGCAATGAACATCTTTGTAACTTACTTGAAATGAGGTGTGTTTGATGAGTGCAAAAGAATATTTTCAGCGTGATGCAGAGCGAGAGACATTTTATCGCACATTTTATCAAATTTGCAGACGCTTTAATGTCACATGGTCAACAGCAACGCCGGAAGTCCGAGCTTTTATTGAGGAAGTTACCCGTGTGACTTATGAACGGGAAAAAGCAAAGCGTAACGGAGTTTCTCTTAGTACAGTGAAGCCGTTCTTTGGTGATACAGCGTGTTAAAGAAACGGCATATCACTGTTGCGAACGCTCTGCAATTTTGGCACCCGCCCAGGCTGCGATCAAGAACCCCCGCAAGTAATTGCGTGAGCGCTTGAAAAAGCACCAATAAAGTATATGACCGCCTCGGTTTCCGTAACAGGAGATCGGGGCGGTTTTTGTATCATTTGCTGAATCTGAAGGATCCGCTTGTAAAGTTGGGAAAAAAGGTGTAATATTGGTGTACAGAGATTTAGAACAATGCTTGATATGTATTGTTTCTGGGATCTGCATCAGCGGATGTGCTCCGAATGCTTGATAGGGAGCAACACTTTCCCCGCCTTGCGGGGGTAATAGCCGGAAAACGGCAAACATCAAAAAAACTGAAAAAACCATGAAAAAAGCAGCAAACATCCGCTTTATGGGACTTTTTGCGTGCTATTCTATCCTCAGAGAAACCCCGATGATGCGGAAAATGCGATTTTCCTGACTGCAGTGGAGGTGGAACAGGATGAAACAACGAGGTGTTCCCTACGAAGTGCGGCTGTTTGCAGGCAAAACAGACCCGATGAACAGCGGCTTCTGGCTGCCGCTCTGGATGCACCTGCGGGATACGGCGGGTATTATGGTATATCTGGTGCAGAGGTGGCTGCCGGATAGCGTCCGTCAGCACATCGGATTGGACGAGGATCTGCTGACACAGACCGCCTGCTTTTTGGGGTGGGTGCATGATATTGGTAAATTGAGCTGTTGCTTTGCCGGGCCTATTATGGAACTTTTGCCGGAGCCCAGACAGTGCCTGGAAAAATACACAACGCTCAGTTACCGGGAACAGAACCGCAAGTATTCATGTCACGCGCTGGCGAGTGAGGCCATCTTGCGGTGGCTGAAATGCCCCAACGGGCTTGCATCGGTAGCAGGCGCGCACCATGGCAAGCCACAAACCGGGAAGGACGTATTTGACCAGCTGGGCGATGAGGAAGAAGAAGGTTGCTGGGAATCTAACTACTGGCCCGAGGGCGAGCAGAAATTCTGGGAGAGCTGCTGGCGGGAACTGTTTGACTACGCCTTGCAGGAAAGCGGCTTTTCCAGCGTGGACGAGCTGCCGCAGCTGACCATCCCGGCTGAGATCCTGCTGACCGGCCTGCTCATCATGGCGGACTGGATCGCCAGCAACACCCGGTACTTTCCGCTCATCCCTGTGGAAGAGGTGGGCAGCGATACCCTGTATCCTGCCCGTGTCGATCGGGCGTGGGAAGCGCTGGACCTGACCTCTCCGTGGGAGGTGCAGTCGGATGTGACGGAACCGGGGGCGTTTGCGGAACGGTTCGGCTTCCCGCCCAACGAAGTCCAGCGGGCCATGCTGGAAGCTGTCAGCCGCACGCAGGAACCGGGTATCTTTATTCTGGAAGCACAGATGGGCGTGGGCAAGACGGAAGCCGCGCTGGGCGCGGCAGAGATTTTAGCCAAACACGGTGGTGAGGGCGGCATCTTCTTTGGTCTGCCCACCCAGGCCACCGCCAACGGCATCTTTGGGCGGCTGCTGGCATGGGCCGAAAAGCAGCCGGATGGGTTGGAGCACTCCATCAAGCTGGCCCACGGCATGGCCGAACTGAACGAGGCCTACCTCCGATTGCAGCAGGACACGGTGCGGGTGGAGGAAGATCTGGAAGCAGACCCCGATGCTGACCCGGAGAGCCGGGTGATGGTGCATCAGTGGTTTCGCGGCAATAAGCAGGGACTGTTGGCTGATTTTGTCATCGGCACGGTGGATCAGCTGCTGATGGCGGCGTTACAGCAAAAACATGTGATGCTGCGCCACCTTGGCCTTGCAGGCAAGGTGGTGGTCATTGACGAGTGCCACGCCTATGACGCTTACATGAACTGCTATCTTGACCGGGCGCTGACCTGGCTGGGCCGGTACAAAGTGCCGGTGATCCTGCTTTCCGCTACCCTGCCCGCCAAGCGCCGGGTCGAGCTGGTCAGGGCCTACCTGAATGGAAGAACCGCTCCGGACGGCTTATGGCAGACCTGCCGGGGCTACCCGCTGCTGACCTGGACGGACGGCAAACAGGTGAAGCAGATGACCATCCCACTGGAAACCAAACCACGCAGAGTGGAGACATTCCCGCTGACCGAGGAACAGCTGACCGACACTCTGCGCAGTGCCTTGCAGGAGGGCGGCTGTGCGGGCGTGATCGTCAATACCGTGAAAAAGGCGCAGGCCATTGCGGCCCGTCTGCGGGCAGAACTGCCGGAGTTTGAGGTGGTGGTATTCCACGCTCAGTTCCTTATGCCCGACCGTGCCGCCAAAGAAGAGGCGCTGATGAAGCGCATCGGAAAGCACTCCACCCCGAAACAGCGGGATAAGCTCATTGTGGTGGGCACGCAGGTACTCGAGCAATCCCTTGATATCGACCTGGATCTTCTGGTCACAGAGCTCTGCCCCATAGATCTGCTCTTACAGCGCATCGGACGGCTGCACCGCCACGAGAACCGCACCCGTCCCCAGCCGGTGGCACAGGCCCGCTGTGCCGTGCTGGACACTGGGACGGAGGACTTCGACGAGGGCAGCAAGGCGGTTTACGGGGAATGGCTGCTCTGGCGCACCCGCAAGTTCCTGCCTGCCGCCATCACCCTGCCCGATGACATTGCCCCGCTGGTGCAGGATGTCTATGGCTGGGAGCCCGACCCTCTGCCCGCCAGCCCGCAGAGCACTGCGGCCCGGGCGGAGTACGAAAAGGCCCAGCAAATCAAAATGGGCAAGGCGAAGACTTTTACCATTCTGCCGCCAGAAGAGCACAGAAAGCGCCCTTCCCGGAATACGCTGGACAATTGGATGGATGATGTGGGTGCGGTCAGTGACAACGGTGCCCGTGCGGCGGTGCGTGACGGAGACCCTTCCGTTGACGTGCTGGTGCTGATGCGGGACACGTCGGGCAATGTCCGCTTCCTGCCCGATGAAACGGGGCATCCCGGTGCCTGCGTGCCCACGGACGAGCCGCCTCAGCCGGAGATGGCGCTTCAAATTGCACGGCAGAAGCTGCGCCTGCCCGGATATTTCAGCAAAAAGTGGTCGATAGATAAGACGATTGAAATATTAGATGCAGAAACCCGAGAACGATTTGGCATGTGGCAGCAGTCGCCGCTGCTGCGGGGAGAACTGATCTTACTGCTGGATGACCACCTGACCGCACAGCTTGCCGGGCAGGTGCTGCAATACGACCGTGAAAACGGTCTGACCTACCGGAAGGAGGAAGAGAATGAAGCAAATTGAGTATAATTTGCTGGAGGAACGCTGGGTGCGGGTGCGCGGGCAGGATTACACCGTGCAGGAAGTTTCTCTGCCGGATGCCCTGCTGCACGCCCACGAATACCGTGACCTGGCCGGAGAACTGCCCACCCAAGATGCCGCCATGCTGCGGCTGCTGCTGGCGGTTCTGCACACGGTGTTTTCCCGGGTGGATGGAAACGGTACTCCAGCCCCCTTTGAGGAAACGGACGATGCCCTGATCCGCTGGGAGGAGCTGTACCGGCTGGGGCATTTTCCGGAAGCGCCCATCCGGGCCTATCTGGAGCAGTGGCGGGACCGCTTCTGGCTTTTCCACCCGGAACGCCCCTTCTGGCAGGTGCCGGAAGCGAAGATCGGCACAGAATACACCGCTTCCAAGCTGAACGGGGAACTTTCTGAGAGCAGCAACAAGCTGCGGCTGTTCTCATCCTATGCGGGTGAGGGCAAGGAGGGCCTGACTTATGCACAGGCAGCGCGGTGGCTGCTGAGTGTGAATGGCTACGATGACACCTCTGCAAAGCCCAAGGGCAAGGGTCTGCCCTCGGTGGGCGCTGGCTGGCTTGGCAAGCTGGGGTACATTCAGGCACAGGGCAACAATCTCTTTGAGACCCTGATGCTGAACCTGACCCTGCTGCAGGATGGCGTGAAGCTGTGGGGGGAAAATCAGCCCTGCTGGGAGCTGGACGAGCCCCGCAGTGCAGAGCGCACAGAGATTGCTCTGCCGGATAACCCCGCCCAGCTGCTGACCCTGCAATCCCGGCGGCTTCTGCTCAACCGGGAAGGGGAGACCGTGACCGGCTTTACCCTGCTGGGCGGCGATTTCTTCCCCCGGGAGAACGCATTTGCAGAACAAATGACCGTCTGGCGTGACCCGGATGCCAAAAAGAGCAAAAAGACCGGGCAGGTCACCTTTGTGCCCAGCCGTCACGACCCGGCAAAGCAGTTCTGGCGGGAGTTTCCGGCAGTGTTTTGTGAGGAAGGGGAGAGTGTCCGCAGGCCCGGCGTTGTCCGCTGGGTGGAAATACTTCAAAATGACCCGGACTGTCCGCTGGAACGCAAGCGGCTGATCCGCTTTGCCATCAGCGGCATGAAGTACGGAGATAAGGATTTCTTTGTGAACGATTCCTTCAGCGACAGCCTGACCTTTCAGGCCGCGTTGCTGGGAGAACTGGGACGGCGCTGGACAGTGCCCATCCGGGATGAGATCGGGCGCTGCGAGCGGGCCGCGCAATATGTCGGCCGCCTTGCGTGGGAGCTCTCCCTTGCGGCGGGAGATAAGAACGATACGACCGCGGAATCCGCCCGCACCCAGTTCTACTTTACCATCGACCAGCCGTTCCGGCTTTGGCTGCAGAGCATTGACCCCGAAACGGACAAGCTGGACGAAAAAGCCGATGAATGGCAGGAGAAAGCCCGCAAACTGGCCGCAGAGCTGGGCCGCCAGATGGTAGAGCGGGCCGGGAATGCCGCCTTTGTGGGCCATAGGGTCGAGGTGAAAACAGGCGGTAAAAAGGACGAAAAGAAAACCGTTCTGTATACGGCCCCCAAGGCCTACAATAGCTTCCTGTACAATCTGCGGAAGCTCTACCCGAAGAAAGAAGGAGGAACAGCATGAAAACGGATGCGATCCATGATTATGTGGCCGGACAGCTGAGCAGGCTGTGGAGCCTGCCCAAACCTCAGCGGCGTGCCCGGCTGGCAGAGCTGCGCCGGGGCGTTGGGCATCAGCCCGGCGACCTGCCGGCGCTGTGGGGCAGCTTCCTGCAGGAACTGCCCAAAGAGCTCTGGGGCAGGGAAACGGCGGCAGGAGAGTGCCGGGAACCATCGGAAGCCGAGTGGGCGGTCTACCTTGCCCTGACTCTCTACGCCCTGCATCAGCAGGGAGAAGAGAATGTTTCCATGAATGAAATGGGCTGCACGCTGGGCAGGGCGGTGCGCCTGCTGGCCCAGAATTCCGCAGCTGCCGCGCAGGACTGGACCGAGAGCAGCGTCCTGCGCCGGTTCAACGCACTGGCCACAGCGGATTCCATGCCCGAGGTGTCCCACTACCTCCGGGGGATGGTGCAGCTGTTCCGGGGAAATGAACCGAAGCTGAAACTGGATTACCCCCGGCTGGCTGTGGAGCTGTACCGGTTCCAGCTCCCGGATCAGGCAGCCAATGTCCGCCTGCAGTGGGGCCGGGACCTCTACCAGATGAATGCCGACACACCTGAAACCGAAGAAAAGGAGAATTGAAATGGATACCAAGCGTCTGTATGTTGATTTTCATGTGCTGCAAACGGTGCCGCCCAGCTGTGTGAACCGCGACGATACCGGCAGCCCCAAGACGGCTGTCTATGGCGGTGCCACCCGCGCCCGGGTATCCTCTCAGGCGTGGAAGCACGCGATCCGCAAAATGTTTGCCGAAGAAATGGCCGACATGGTCGAGACCGGAAAACGTACCCTGAAAGCAACTGACCTTGTGGCCGGGGAACTGGCCGCACTGGCTCCTGAACTGGACGATGCCAGACTGAAAAAGGATGCAAAAAAGGCACTGGAAAATGCAGGCATCAAGCTGAAAGATGACAACAACGCCGCCCTGCTCTTTTTGAGCACGGCCCAGGCCCGGGCGCTGGCCCGGCTGGCCGCCGAGGACTGCGAGGAGAAGGATGACTACAAAAAGGCCCTGAAGGAGAACCCTTCGGTGGACATGGCTCTGTTTGGCCGGATGGTCGCCAGCGATCCTTCCCTGAATTACGATGCCGCTGCTCAGGTGGCCCACAGCATCTCCTCCCATGCCGTACAGAACGAGTTTGATTACTTCACCGCTGTGGATGACTGTGCCCCGGAGGATTCGGCAGGCGCGGGCCATCTGGGCACGGTGGAGTACAACTCTTCCACCCTGTATCGCTATGCCACCGTCAACATGGTGGAACTGACGCACCTGCTTGGGGCTGAAAAGGCAGCCCAGGCTGTCCGGGTGTTCGGCGAAGCCTTCATCCGCTCCATGCCCACCGGAAAGCAGAACAGCTTTGCCAACCGTACCCTGCCGGATGCTGTCTATGTCACCCTGCGGGAGGATCAGCCTGTGAACCTCTGCGGTGCCTTTGAAAAGCCGGTGCGCAAGAGCCCCGAGGGCTATGCGGAACCCTCTAAGACGGCACTGAAGCAGTATGCGCAGCAGGTGTATGCCTGCTATGCGGATGCTCCGGCCCAGAGCTTTGCTGTGGGCATCGGGCTGGACGAGCTGGCCCCGGCCATGCCCCTGAACCAGATGCTCACCGCGCTGGAACGTGCCGTAAAGGAGAAGCTGCCCGGAAATGAGGTGTGACCATGGCAACGCTGTTGCTTCGGCTGGCCGCGCCCCTGCAATCGTGGGGTGCGGATTCCAAATTTGAGACCCGCAAAACGAACCGGGAACCCACCAAAAGTGGTGTCATTGGCCTGTTGGCAGCGGCTTTGGGCCTGCGCCGGGACGATGCCGCAGGCCTTGCCCGGCTGAACGGCCTGCACTTTGCCGTCCGTGCTGACCGGGAGGGCAGCCTGCTGGTGGATTTCCACACAGCCAACCGGGAAGAGGATCGGAAAAAAGGCAAGGCTCCCTATGTGACCTACCGCCATTACCTGCAGGATGCGGTCTTTCTGGTGGGGCTGGAAAGCAAGGACACCGCCCTGTTACAGGAGCTGGAAACGGCCCTGAAACATCCGGTCTACCCGCTGTATCTGGGGCGGCGTTCCTGCCCGCCCACCCTGCCGCTCTGCCTTGGCATCCGGGCCGGGGAACTGCTGGATACCCTGCGGGCAGAACCGCTGCTGGTGAAACAGAGGAATGGAGCCCCCTTGCGCATCGTGGCAGACGCGGACCCGGCGGATGCTGCTGCCGTGCCCCGGCGTGATCTGGCGGTGTCGTTCAGCCCCATCCACCGGCAGTACGGCTTCCGCCCGGTGCGGGAGTGGAACACAAACCCGCCGGAAATGCCCGGCGCGACCGAACATGACGCAATGGCAGAATTGAGGTGAGGAATCATGTATCTATCCCGCGCAGAACTTGACCCGACCCGCCGTGAGACCATGGTGGCGCTGATCTCGCCCCAGAAATTCCATGGTGCGGTGGAAAACGCTTTTGCCGGTGCGCGCCGCCGCAGGCTGTGGCGGCTGGATCAGCTGGGAGAAAAACTGTACCTGCTCCTGCTCAGTGAGGAACGGCCGGACCTGACCGCCCTGTGTGCGCAGTTCGGCACCGGTGCGCCCCCGGAGACCCGGCCCTATGACCCGCTGCTGGAACGGGTGACAGCAGGCAGCTGCTGGCAGTTCCGCCTGACTGCCAACCCCACCCGCAGCAAAAAAGACTCTGCCGACCATACGGCCCGGGGAACCCTGAAACCCTGCTATCTCGAGGTGGAGCAGGAGGAATGGCTGTGGGCGCAGGCCGCAAAGCACGGCTTTGCCGTCTCGGAGGGGTCCTTCGCAGTGACCCGGAAGCAGACCTATCACTTCAAGAAAAACGGCACCCGGCCCGTTACCCTGCTGGCTGTGACCTACGAGGGTGTTCTGCAGGTGACGGACCCGGAGGCCTTCAAGGCCCTGCTGTGCGAGGGCGTTGGCCGGGGCAAGGCCTATGGCCTTGGCCTGATGACCATCATCCACAGGGGAGGAGACCATGGCTGAGATGTCGGGCATTGCGCGGCCCGAACGGCAGGCGCTGCCGCAGCTCCGGGACCGGATGACCTTCCTGTATCTGGAACACTGCACCCTTGGCCGGGACAATGGAGCCATTACCGTAACGGATGAAAAGGGAATCGTTCAGGTTCCGGCAGCGGGCATTTCTGTCCTGCTGCTGGGGCCCGGCACCCGTGTGACCCACCGTGCCATGGAGCTGATGGGGGATACCGGTGTGGCAGCGGTCTGGGTGGGGGAGCACGGCGTGCGGTTCTACGCCCATGGCCGTGCCCTGAGTGAGCACTCCCGCCTGCTGGAACGGCAGGCTGAGCGCTTTTCCAACCAGCGGGAGCATCTGGAAGTGGTGCGCAAAATGTACCAGCTCCGTTTCCCGGATGAGGATGTTTCCCACCTGACCACCCAGCAGCTCCGGGGCCGGGAGGGCAGCCGGGTGCGCACGGCATACCGCAAGGCCGCAAAGGCCACCGGTGTCAAATGGAATGGCCGGGTGTATGACCCCAATGATTTTTCTGCAGGCGACCTTGTCAATCAGGCCCTTTCGGCGGGCACGGCCTGCCTGTACGGCCTGGCCTTTGCGGTCATCACTGCGCTGGGCTGCGCGCCGGGACTGGGATTTGTCCACGTCAAGCACGAGGGTTCTTTTGTGTACGATATCGCCGATCTGTACAAGGCCGAGGTGGTCATCCCGCTGGCCTTCGAGGTGGCGGCGCAGGCTCCGCAGGATCTGCCCTCCGTTATGCGCCGCCGTGTGCGGGATGCCATGGTGGAACATCATATTCTGGAGCGGATGGTGCACGATGTCCGCTGGCTGCTCCTGAACGAAGAGGAGCAGGCGGCGGAACCGGAAGCGGTCTATCTCTGGGACAGCAAGATCGGCACCGTTGCCAACGGCGTAAACTACTTCGATGCGGAAGAAGGTGAGGAGCCATCGTTGTCCTGACTATGACAAACTGTCCGCCCAGCCTGCGGGGTGACCTGTCCAAGTGGCTGTGCGAGATCAACACCGGCGTGTATGTGGGCAATGTGAGCAGCCGTGTGCGGGATGCCATCTGGGATCGCGTCTGCGAAAATCTGAAAAATGGGCAGGCAACGCTGGTGTTCAACACCAACAACGAACAGCGAATGGATTTCCGCACCCACAACACCAGCTGGGAGGCCGTTGATTTCGAGGGCATCAAGCTGATGCGCCGCCCGCTGCCCCGGACGCAGGCCCCGGCGGCTGACCTCAAACCGGGATTCAGCAACGCGGCCAAACGCCAGATGGCTCAGAAGATGGCCCGGAAGAAAGCAACCGCCCCTGCCAAGGAAGAAAGCTACACCGTGATCGACCTTGAAACCACCGGTCTGAACGCCGCCTCAGATGCCATTGTGGAATACGGCGCTCTCCGTGTGCGGGATGGTCAGCCTGCCGAAGAATTTTCGGCCCTTGTCCGGGGCACAGAACCTCTGCCGGATGTGGTGGTAAAGCTCACCGGCATCACGCCGGAGGAGCGGAGCGGCGGTATGGAGCCGCTGGCCGCGCTGGAGGCGTTTCTCGCATTCGTGGGCAAAGACACGCTGGTGGGCTATCACCTGAAATTTGACCTCGATTTCTTGCGTGCGGCCTGCATCCAGAATGACAGACCCCTGCTTACCAACCGCAGCATCGATGTTTTGCCCCTTGCCCGCCGTAAGGTGTCGGGGGTGATGAACTATAAGCTGCTCACGCTGGCCCGGCATTTTGAGGTTGCCCAGCAGGAGACCCATCGCGCCCTGCCCGACTGCCGCCTGATCCAGCAGGTCTATGCAAAACTGAATGAAACGGGATCGGCCCGCTGATAAAAATGCCGCTTCTATGGGATCTTTTTAGTCTTTTCCCCGCCTACGCGGGGGTGATCCATGGAAACAGATAAATAAACGAAAGGACGTGATCTTTTCCCCGCCTACGCGGGGGTGATCCCTACATATCACCTACCAAGGGGGCAATCTCTTTCTTTTCCCCGCCTACGCGGGGGTGATCCTAGCGCTTGTTGACGCACAGCAGCAAGTGGAGACTTTTCCCCGCCTACGCGGGGGTGATCCTACATGACCCATCTGGGCCCGTGTGGCGTAGGTCTTTTCCCCGCCTACGCGGGGGTGATCCCTGCGAGTTTAACTCCGCACTTGCCTTTACCAACTTTTCCCCGCCTACGCGGGGGTGATCCTAGTCAGGACAGGCTTGCTCCCCAGTCTCGGCCCTTTTCCCCGCCTACGCGGGGGTGATCCCGGGCTTTCCTACGTTCCGCCGTATAATCTGCGCTTTTCCCCGCCTACGCGGGGGTGATCCTGCTGGGCCGGTGGCCCAGCTCACCGGCACGCACTTTTCCCCGCCTACGCGGGGGTGATCCCATGGACACCCTGCAAACAGTGCATGACGCTATCTTTTCCCCGCCTACGCGGGGGTGATCCCCTGTACATGGGAGAAGTGGAAAACCCTCACCACTTTTCCCCGCCTACGCGGGGGTGATCCCATCGTGCGCAAAGCAAGTTTTGACCCGGAGTTCTTTTCCCCGCCTACGCGGGGGTGATCCCCATTCCGACCCGATGATAACACGGCTTTATGCCTTTTCCCCGCCTACGCGGGGGTGATCCTCTAACTTTGGTTAGATTCTGCTCTGTATTTTGCTTTTCCCCGCCTACGCGGGGGTGATCCTTTTGTTCCTTGGTTTGTGAATGAGATACTTGACTTTTCCCCGCCTACGCGGGGGTGATCCCACACAAATCCGGTCAGAAATGAGGTGACACGCCTTTTCCCCGCCTACGCGGGGGTGATCCCGTTTTTTCGTCCTTTGCCATGATTGCGCACATCTTTTCCCCGCCTACGCGGGGGTGATCCCAAATCCGTGCTCCTCAAAGCTCTTTGTGAAGGCTTTTCCCCGCCTACGCGGGGGTGATCCCTTGACGTTTACCAATAAGGATATTGCACCAACCTTTTCCCCGCCTACGCGGGGGTTTCACATTGACAACCCTGCGCAAAAAGCAGATAATAGGTTTATCTTGAATGCAAATGCAGAGCGAGGGAAAGTATATGCTGTATTTTGAAAACGATTACTGCGAGGGTGCCCATCCGGCGATCTTACAGAAGCTGGTGGAGACCAACTTTGAAAAGGTCTCCGGCTACGGCACCGATCCCTATTGCGCCAGTGCGCGGGAGAAGATCCGCGCGGCGTGCGGCGCACCGGATGCCGATGTCTGGTTCATTTCGGGCGGCACCCAGAGCAACGCCATCGTCATTGCATCGATGCTGCGCCGCTGGGAGGGTGTGCTGGCCGCATCCACCGGCCATGTGGCCGCTCACGAGGCCGGTGCCATCGAGTTCACGGGCCACAAGGTCATCGGCCTGCCGCACACCAACGGCAAGCTGGATGCCGGGACGGTTGAGGACTGGTGCAGGACCTTCTATGCCGATGGCAATGTGGACCACCTCGTGTTCCCGGGCATGGTGTACATCTCCCACCCGTCGGAGTACGGCACCCTGTACACCAAGGCAGAGCTGGAAGCGCTGTCCGCTGTCTGCCATAAGTACCACATGCCGCTGTTTATGGACGGTGCCCGTCTGGGCTATGGTCTGGCCGCCGAGGACACCGATGTGACGCTGGCCGATGTGGCCCGCCTGACCGATGTGTTCTACATCGGCGGCACCAAAGTGGGTGCGCTCTGCGGCGAGGCAGTCGTATTCCCCCACGGCGCACCGGCTCACTTTATGACCATGGTCAAGCAGCAGGGCGCTCTGCTGGCAAAGGGCCGTCTGCTGGGCATCCAGTTCGATGTGCTGTTCACCGATGACCTGTACCAGACCATCAGCAAAAATGCCATTGAGACCGCCGCCGTGCTCAAGAAGGGACTGGCCGAAAAGGGCTATTCGTTCTTCATGGATTCGCCCACGAATCAGGTGTTCATCGTGTTGTCCAACGAGCAGCTGGCCGCGCTGGAAGGCAGGGCCAAGTTCGGCTTCTGGGAGAAGTACGATGATACCCACACCGTTGTCCGCATTGCCACCAGCTGGGCCACCCGGATGGAAGAGGTGGAGCAGCTGCTGGAGCTGATGTAAGGGCACACCTGCCAAACGGCGGAGCGTCTCTTTGTGCAGGATGCAGATTGTATTTCCCGCGCGGATATGCTATTCTTAACTGGATAAAGGTTGCACTTTGTGCACCGTGGAAGGATGGTTTATATTATGGGCTTTTTTGACAAGCTTTTTGGCGGCAAGGCCGCATCCGAGACGAAATTTTCCGGCCAGAAGATGACGGTCATGCTTCCCATTGACGGCAAGGTGATCCCGCTGGAGCAGCTGCCTGACGAGACCTTTGCCTCCGCGATCCTGGGCCCCGGCTGCGGCGTGGAGCCCACCGGCGACACCGTTTATGCTCCCTTTGACGGCACCGTTACGCAGGTGCCCGAAAGCCTGCACGCCGTTGGTATGATGAGCGATGACGGCATTGAGCTGCTGATCCATGTCGGCATGGACACGGTGGAGATGAAAGGACAGGGCTTTACCTCCCTGACCAAAGAAGGGGCCAAGGTCAAGGCCGGCACTCCGCTGCTGAAGGTGGATCTGGAAGCCATCCGCGCCGCAGGCCACCCCACTGCAACGGCCCTCATCGTGACCAATAGTGATGACCTGCCGGAGATCAGTGTTGTTGCAAACGGCGATGCTGCCGCTGGCACGCCGGTGTTCAAGTTCAAGAAATAAGTGAGCAGATCCCCCGGAGGCAGAGTGCTTTCGGGGGATTTTTGCGGAGAAAAGTCGTACTTATTTGCAAAAAATGCTGTATTTTGCGCGATTTTCTCTTGCATTGCAGGGGGAGTTGTGCTAGAGTAGGCAAAGTGTGAGCCAAAAACCGGTACTGTGAGAGGAAAAGTATATGGAAACAAAAAAGAAGCACGAATTATCCCTTGCAAAACGCATGGCGATCTCTCTGGTCTGCGGCCTGGTGGCCGGTCTGGCCTTTATGTTCCTGCGGGAGCATCTGAACGCCAGCGGTCAGGCACAGACCTGGACCACCATCAATAACCTGCTGTTCCAGGATATCACCGCCGAGGGCGCTGAGCGTGCCTTTGGCATCTTCTACATCATCGGCCAGCTCTTCATCAAGGCGCTGCAGCTGGTGATCATCCCCATGGTCTTTACCTCCATTTCGCTGGCCATCGGCAGCATTGCAGACACCCGCACCATGGGCCGCATTTCCGCAAAGACCCTGTTCTGGTTCCTGCTGTGCTCCTTCCTGGCGCTGCTGCTGGCAGGCTGTGTGGGCTACGGCACCTACTCCATGGGCCTGTTCAACACCCGCATCGAGGGTCTGGCAGAGGCCAGCGGTTCCACCGGTTCCAACCCCCTGAACGTGGTGCTGAACATCATCCCCTCCAACATCATCACTGCCTTTGGCAGCAATGGCGCTGTGCTTTCCAGCGTGTTCCTGGCAGTGGCCATCGGCCTGAGCATGAACACCCTGGGCGAGAGCCGCACCGCGACCCTGCGCCGCCTGCTGGGCGAGGTCAACGATGTGGTGGTCGTGTTCCTGAACTTCATCGTCAGCAACTTTGCCCCCTTTGCAGTCTTTGTGCTGCTGACCCGTACCTTCGCCATCTACGGCATCGATTACCTGAAGCCCGCGCTGGTCTATGTGGTGGTCACGGTGGTCCTGCTGCTGGCCTTTCTGATCATTGCCTACCCGCTGGTCATTGCACTGGGTGCCAAGCTGGACCCTTTCACCTTCATCCGCAAGATCGCCAACGTGGCAGTGTTTGGCTTCTCCACCTCCTCCAGCGCCGCCACCCTGCCCCTGAACATCAAGGTGTGCGAGGAAGAGTTCGGCGTGGATGAGAGCATCGCTTCCTTCGTCCTGCCGCTGGGCATGACCATCAACATGGACGGCACCGCCATCATGCAGGTCATTGCCACCGTGTTCATTGCAGGCTGTGCCGGTTATACCGTCACCCCCGGCCAGCTGGTCGTGGTCGCCCTGCTGGCCCTGCTGGCATCTGTGGGCACCCCCGCCGCTCCCGGCGCTGGGGCTGTCATCCTGTTTACCATCTTGTCCGGCATGGGCTTCGTCAACGACGGCGCTCTGCTGGCCTACTCCCTGATCCTGGCTATCAACCGCCCCATCGAGATGCTGGTCACCTCCCTGAACGTGGTGGGTGATGCAGTTGCCAGCATCTGCGTTGCCAAGAGCGAGGGCCTGCTGAACGAGGAGACCTTCAATAAGTAACAATACGCCGTAACGGCGCAGCAAAAACTCCCATGCACAGCATCTTCCGATGTGAGCATGGGAGTTTTTTGTGTGGTAGTATTTGTGGGGAGAGTGTGGTATACTCGGCTCAGTTCAACAACTCGGAGATTGTGAAGGAAAATGAAGCGGATACCACGATACAAGATACCATGGAGGAATATGAGAATGTCGAAAGATGAGTATTTGATAACCGATGCGCCCCTCAAAGCGTTGACGGTTTTTGCAATGCCGATGATTCTTGGGAGTTTTTTTCAGCAAATATACAATATGGCCGACTCCATTATTGTCGGCCAGTTTGTTGGTTCTTCTGCACTTGCAGCTGTCGGTGCCTGTGCAGCATTGACCAATGTGTTCATTTGTGTGGCACTGGGAGCCGGCGTAGGTGCCGGTGTGCTGGTGAGCCGCTATTTCGGTGCCAAAGAATATGGCAAAATGAAAACAATCGTGTCAACCTCCTTGATTAGCTTTTTGATTCTGAGCATTGTCCTTGGCGTTTTTGGCTTATGCTTTTCCCTCCCGATGATGCGGGGCTTGCAAACCCCTCCCGACATTCTGGATGAGGCGGTGCTGTATCTGCGGGTCTATTTTGCGGGCTTTCCGTTCTTGTTTATGTATAACATTCTCTCCAACATGTTCACCTCCATCGGTGAATCAAGAATTCCCTTGGCACTCCTGATTTTTTCTTCTGTCCTGAATATTCTTATGGACCTTTGGATGGTTGCTGGGCTTGGTCTGGGCGTGTTCGGTGCCGCTCTTGCAACCTTGATTGCCCAAGGCATTTCCGCCGTATTTTCCCTTCTGATTTTTCTTCATCGGATGCGGCGATACGAGAGCCCATTTCAACGATTTGACTGGCGGGAGCTGCAATCCATGCTGCAAATTGCCGTGCCGTCGATTCTTCAGCAGTCTACGGTGTCCATCGGTATGCTGATTGTGCAGGCAGTTGTAAATCCATTCGGCACACAGGCGCTGGCAGGCTATTCGGCGACGATGCGAGTAGAGAATGTGTTCTCTTTGATTTTTGTCTCCATCGGCAATGCGGTTTCGCCGTTTGTTTCCCAAAACCTTGGCGCAGGCAAGCCTCAACGCATCAAAAAAGGGTACCACGCTGCACTGGTGCTGGATCTGTGCTTTGCAGCCATTGCGTTTGTGGTCATTGAAGCGCTGCACACGCAGATTTCCTCGCTGTTCTTGGGAAAAGACGGAACGGCGTTGGCCTATCAGGTGTCTGGTGATTATATGAGATGGCTTGGTTACTTTTTCATCTTCATGGGTATCAAGATGGCAACCGATGGAGTCCTTCGCGGTCTCGGAATTATGCGTCCGTTCCTCGTTGCAAACATGGTGAACCTTGCGATTCGTCTGTCCGTTGCCCTGATCTGTGCACCGCGTTTCGGCATTGCCTTTGTCTGGCTTGCTGTACCAGCTGGTTGGCTTGCGAACTTCTTAATCTCCTATGGGGCTCTCAGGAGATCATGGCCGACTGATAAAATGGCATCAACCAGATAACTTCGCGTTTGTGGAGCGAAGCAGAACAATGAAAGCCCCAGTGGGGCTTTTAAGCGACAGAACGGTCTTGCGTAGCAAGATGGAGGGGCTTTGCCCCGACAAGTTCCAGTTTGCCGTACTCGGTTCCAGCAGGTTTTGGGGCAGACGCTCTCCAACAAGAGCACTATCGAAGTCCAACAAATGTCCGAACGCTGGCCCCGAACAGCAACGACCAAAGGCAGGGTATCATCATGGCGATGGCATCCTGCCTTTTGTGCTATATCCGCCTGTTCTTTCATGGGAGAGTGTGGTATACTCGTCTTGGTTCAATAAACTGGAATTTGAAAGGAGAAAACTCATGTATCCGTTAATATCTGTTTTTATTATAGTAGTTGGTGCGCTACTATTGGTTTTTGCAAATAAAATTATAAAAAATAACAAGGTTAATCGAATTGGCATTAAAGTGGTTGGCGGTATTCTAATTATAGTTGGTTTACTTCTGCTGTATTTTTTATTATCAGGAAAATTGACATTGCCATTATCTAAGTAAGTGAAATTCGCGTTTGCGAAGCAATGAAAGCCCAGTGGGGCTTTTAAGTGACCGAACGGTCTGCGAGAGCAGATGGAGGGGCCTCGCCCCGACAAGTTCGCGTTTGTGGAGCAAAGCGGAACAATAAAAGAGCAGTGCTTCCGGTGGGTGAACCCATTGGAGAGCACTGCTCTTTCTTTGTGGGGAAATTCAGCTGGCAGGAGCGTTACAGCGTGCCGTAGGGTGCAATGCCGATCATGTACTCAACGCCAATGGCGACCAGAACGACCAATGTGGAGATGATGAAGCCGTGCAGCATGGGCTTTGCGCCGGAACGGCAGAGCGATTTAAAGTTCGTGTTCAGACCAATGGCCGCCAGAGCCGCGACCATCAGAAACTTGCTGATGGTCTTCAGGCCGGAAACCAGCCCGGCGGGCAGAAGGCCCAGACTGGTCAGCAGGGACATGGCAAGGAACGCAAGGATGAACCAGGGGAAAATGGAACGGATGCGCACCTTGACACCGTTGGCCTGAGCACTCTCTTTCTTTTTCAGGTGCAGGTTGATGGCGGCAAAGACCAGAACAGCCGGAATGATCGCCAGCGTGCGGGTCAGCTTGACCATCGTTGCAAAGTCGCCGGCTGCTTCACTGAAAGCGTAACCGGTGGCTACAACGCTGGAGGTATCGTTGACCGCCGTACCGGCCCAGAGACCGAATGCGGCATCGGAAAGCCCAAGCCACCGGCCAAGGAGCGGGAACACAACGATCATCACCGTATCGAACAGGAAGGTGGCGGACATACCGTAGGCGATGTCCATGTCATCGGCCTCGATCACCGGTGCAATGGCGGCAATGGCAGAGCCGCCGCAGATGCCGGTTCCGGCGTTGATCAGGCTGCTGGTTTTCCAGTTGAGCCCGAGCGCTTTGCCGATCAGCGCGCCCAGTCCAAAGCAGGTGGCCAGGGTGAAGAGCATGACCGTCAGCGAAAAACGGCCCACGGTCAGCACGGTGCGGATGTTCAGGCTGGCACCCAGAAGGACGATGGCGAATTTCAGGACCTTCTTAGAGGTGAATTTGATGCCCGGCGCGGTTGTTTTGTTGGGCTGGAAAAACGCATTGATGGCCATGCCGATAAACAGGGCGATGACCGATGCGCCAATGAGGTGGAGCCCGGCGCTGCTTTCCAGCGTTTCCAGCCACTTGGCGATGCAGGCGATGCCCAGTGCCAGCGCGGCTCCGGGGATCAGGGCGGTGATCTTCTTTGACATTCGTTGGGTTTCCTTTCTTTTGCATGTTACGCGGAAATAAAAACAAGCGAAAACCACCGGCAGAACCGGTGGTTTATTGCTGGAAAAAAGGGCGCTCAGAACGAGCCGCCGGAGGAGCCGCCAAAGCCGTCGCTGTCCACGGAGGAGCCGCCGGAGCTGCTGCTCTCCTCGTGGGGCGGGTCGTAGACCTGCACACGGTCGGTGTGGGTGTAGTTGTCCATCTGCACCCGCAGCTTTAAGCCTGCGCCGATGTAATCGTTGGCCTCGGTCTTGAGCCGGGCTGTTTTCATCTGGCTGTACAGCACGCCGCAGACGATACCGGCAATGATCATGGGCACGCCGATGACGATGAGGAGCAGGATGGGCCAGCCGCTGGTATCGTTGTCAACATCCAGCGGTTCGCCGTGCTCAGCGTAGAAATCCAGCGTGTCGGCGCACATGGAGAGGTACTCGGAGGCGGCCTCGGTCCAGTCGTCGTCCGAGAGATAGGGAACAACGGCATCTTCGATCTGCTCGATGCGGTAATCGGTAAAGGCTGTCACGCCGCCGCCGTAGGTGATGGTGACATACTTGCGGGAGCCGACTGCCAGCAGGAAGAGGATGCCGCTCTGTTCAGAGCCGCTGCCCAGACCGTTGGCAAGGTAGTAATCTTTGGCGTACTGGCGCTGGTCGGCATCGCCGATGCTGTCCACCACGAGAAAATATACGTCGCAGTCGTGGCCGTTGCTGGCGGCTTCGGCGGAAGCTTCCAGCTCGCTGTAAGTATCCGCATCGAACAGGCCCATCTCGTCCCGCACCAGCGGCGCGGCGGCAAAGGCGGGGATGCTCAGGCAGAGCGCCAGCACCAGAGCGGCCAGCAGGGCGGCA
The DNA here is from genome assembly GCF_029076575.1 of Faecalibacterium sp. DFI.5.82. Lineage (NCBI taxonomy): Bacteria > Bacillati > Bacillota > Clostridia > Eubacteriales > Oscillospiraceae > Faecalibacterium > Faecalibacterium sp. DFI.5.82. The sequence continues at coordinate 126,118 of NZ_JARFIS010000005.1, read as the reverse complement.
AAGCGTTTTGCAGTGTGTTTCATTCTGCCACCCCCTTATAACAACAGCAGGAACGCCAGCACTGCCATCAGGGGCAGGCTGATGCCCGCAAACCACGCGGCCACCCGGCTCTTGTCCACCGGCAGGTCACCGATGAGCCGCCCGGTCTGCCCGTTCATGGCGAACAGGAAGTCCTTGTCCTTCCACCGGGTGTGGAGCATCCAGACCGGCAGCAGGGCGTAGTGGGCGTGGGTCATATCCACGTTGATGTTCTCGGAAATGGGGTGGATCTCGCTGTATCCGCCGGTGGTGGCGTGGAGCGCATCGGCCGTGGAGTTGTACATCCGGCGGTAGGCGCGCTCGGCACAGGCATCGGCATCCTCGTCATACCGGTCGGCCAGATAGCCGGGCAGGTAGGCAGTGGAGAAGGGCTTCAGGTCGCCGTAATCAAAGGGCTCAATGGCATCCATGTGGGTGTTGGGCATCTTGCTGGAGCCATCCACCGGCACCTTGGCAAAGGCGGCCGAGCCCTCGCGGCGCACATCGTAGTGCTGGGTGGTGGTCACCATGTAATCGCCCTCGCGGTGGCTCTCGGAGTTCTGGCCCTCGTACCGGCCGCGCGCGTCGGCCTTGGCATCGTAGAGCCAGAAGGGGACATATACGCCCTGGATCTCCGCGATGTGGTTCTGGCTCTTGAACGCCTTGGGCAGGAAAGCCTTGCCCTTGTAATATCTGGTCAGCTGGGCAATGGCGGTCTTTTTGTCCAGCTTGAAGGGCAGGATGTATTCCGGCTTCAGCTTGCCGGAGAGCTTGCCGCCCAGCACCGTGGGGTTGCCGCAGTAGGGGCAGGTGGTGGCGGCGGTGGTCTCGTCACAGACCAGCTCGGCTCCGCAGGTGGGGCAGGAGTAGCTGTTCAGGCCCTCCGCCTCGGCCTCGCTCCACACCGGACTGTCCTGCCGGGGCAGGCGGGCGGCTTTTTTGGCATCGCCCTCGGCGGCAGTGTCGGCAGCGGCCTGCTTTTTGGCGTAGCGGGCCTCGATGTCCTTTACGTCGTAGGCCGAGCCGCAGTAATCGCAGACCAGCTTGCCGCTGGCACCATCGTAGTGCAGGGGGCCGGTGCAGGCCGGGCACTGATAATTCGTTGTCTTTTCAGCCATGCGTCAGACCCCTCTCAGGCCCCAAAGGGCTTGCCGCACTCGGGGCAGAACTTGGGCGGGTTGGCCGGGTCGGCAGGCACAAAACCGCAGTTGGCGCACTTGGCGGCGGGCCGGGGTCTGCCGCACTCCGAGCAGAATTTGCCGCTGTTCTTTGCACCGCAGCTGCACACCCAGACAGCCGGGGCTTCGGGCCGGGGCTTGCCGCATTCGGCACAGAACTTGCCCGTGTTGCCGGTGTGGCCGCAGCTGCAGGTCCAGCCAGCGGCCGGTGCGGCCTGAGGCTGCGCGGCGGTCTGCTGGCCGCCCATCTGGTAGAGATCCCGGGCGTTGACACCGCCCGCTGCAGCGGCCTGGTTCATCCCCATAAAGGCCATGGCGGGACCGGCGGCGGTGTTGGAGGCGGCAGCCTGCATGGCGGAGGCCTGTGCGCCCACCAGATGCGCGGCGGCGCGGGTGGGGTCCATAAAGGCCGCACTGCGCTGCAGCTCCTTGATCATCTGCTCGTCCTCTTCGCTGGCCTTGACACCGGAAACGCCCAGAGAGACGATCTCGATGCCGCGCAGCCTGCTCCACTTGGCGCTCAGCTCCTGATTCAGGGCCTCGGCCAGCTCGGCGGTGTGGCCGGGCAGGGCGGAGTAGCGGATGCCCTGCTCGCTGATCCGGGCAAAGGCGGGCTGCAGGGCGGTCATCAGCTCGGTCTTGAGCTGGCTGTCCAGCGCGTCGCGGGTGTAGGCGTTTTCCACATTGCCGCAGACATTGGTGTAAAACAGGATGGGGTTGACCACCCGGTAGCTGTATTCGCCGAAGCACCGGATGCCGATGTCAATGTCGATGCCGGCGCGCTGGTCCACCACCCGGAAAGGCACCGGGTTGGGGGTGCCGTACTTGTTGCCGGTGAGCTCCCGGGTATTGATATAGTAGATGCGCTGGTCGGAACCGGCCTGCCCGCCAAAGCTGAACCGCTTGCCCAGCTCGGCAAACACGCTGTCGATGTTCTTCAGCCCGCCGCTGAGCAGGGAGGGCTGGGTGCCGGTGCTGTAGGTGTACTCGCCGGGCTCAGCGCAGAGGTCCACCACCTTGCCCTGCTCCACGATCAGCACGCACTGGCCGTCGGCCACGGCGATCACAGAGCCGTCCGAGATGACGTTTTCGCTGCCGTGCCGGTTGGCAGAGCGGCCATTGGTCCGCTTCTGGCCCTTGACGGCCAGCACCTCCGCAGGCAGAGCATCACAATAAAAATATTCCTTCCACTGGTCGCCCATCACGCCGGATGCCGCGCCCATGGCTGCTTTGATGAGACCCATAACTTCAATCTCCTTTTGTGCCGGGCAGTGCCCCAAAGCGGGGAATGGCTCCCCCGGGCGCTGCGAAATTTGGGACAAGTATAACATAATCCGGGAAATTGTAAAAGCGATTTGGCAAAAAGGCGAAAGAAAAACTTGTTCTTGCTTTTTTGCCCCGGCGGGTGTACAATACCCTACGAAAAACAAAACACAGGGGAGCTCGTGAGGCGGGCTGAGAGGAAGTAACCAAACTTCGACCCTTGACCTGATGCGGATAATGCCGCCGTAGGAAGTCATAGGAAAATGATTTTTTGCAGGAGGCACCGCTGTGGTGTCTCCTGTTTTTTTTGTTGCCGCAAGCCGCCGCAACGGGCGGCTCCGGGCTGAGGGGGAGCGCCCTGAGCCTTGAAATAACTGCGATGGGAAGCCGTGTTCCGGCGTGAGAGGAGGCCAGCAAGCCTCGACCGCTTTTTGAGAAAGAGGAGTTTCCAATGAAAAAATTCTCTGTGAAAAAGCTGGCTCTCGCTGGAATGTTCTGCGCCCTGTGCGTGGTGGGCAGTGTGTTCAGCTTCCCGATGTTCGGCAGCAAGTGCGCCCCCGTGCAGCACATGGTCAATGTGCTCTGCGCCGTGCTGCTGGGCCCCTGGTGGGGCGTGGGCGTGGCCTTTGTGGCCTCGCTGCTCCGCAATATCCTGGGTCTGGGCAGCCTGATGGCCTTCCCGGGCAGCATGTTCGGTGCCCTGCTCTGCGGCCTGGTCTACGCAAAGACCAAAAACCTGATCGCCACCCTGGTGGGCGAGGTGTTCGGCACCAGCATTCTGGGCGGCCTGTGCGCTTACCCGGTGGCCATCTGCCTGATGGGCAAGAGCGCCGGTGACATCGCGTTCTATGCCTACATCGTGCCCTTCCTCATCTCCACCGCTGTGGGTGCGGTCATTGCGGGCGTGCTGGTGTACAGCCTGCAGCACTCCGGTGCCCTGCGTTCCATGCAGAGCCGCCTTTCCTGACGGGGGTGCGTCATGTTTGCAGAGCAGTTTGCCAATGTCCGCACCAAAAGCCCCCTTATCCATAATATCACCAACTACGTCACCGTGAACGACTGCGCCAACATGGTGCTGGCCTGCGGTGCTTCGCCCATTATGGCCGACGATGCCGCCGAGGTGGAGGATATCACCACCATCTGCGGCGGGCTGAACATCAACATCGGCACCCTGAACAGCCGCACCATTGAATCCATGCTCAAGGCAGGCAAAAAGGCCAATGCACTGGGCCACCCCGTGGTGCTGGACCCTGTGGGCGCGGGCGCTTCTGCCCTGCGCACCGAGACGGCCTACCGCCTGCTGGACGAGGTGCGGTTCACGGTCATCCGGGGCAATATCTCCGAGGTAAAGACGCTGGCTTCCGGCGCGGGCACCACCAAGGGCGTGGATGCCGATGTGGCCGACAGGGTCACCGAGGAAAATCTGGACGGCGCGGTGGCCTTTGCCAAGGCATTTGCCGCAAAGACCGGTGCTGTTGTGGCCATCACCGGTGCCATTGACATCGTGGCCGATGGGGCAAAAGCCTACTGCATCCGCAACGGCCACCCAATGATGAGCGCCATCACCGGCACGGGCTGCCAGCTCTCCGCCCTGACGGCGGCCTTTATCACTGCCAACCCCAGCCAGCCGCTGGAGGCTGCGGCTGCCGCCGTCTGCGCCATGGGCCTTGCGGGCGAGATCGCCCATGCACGGCTGACCCCGCTGGACGGCAACGCTACCTACCGCAATTACATCATTGATGCCATTTACAATATGACTCCGGCTCAGCTGGAAGAGGGTGCCAAGTATGAAGTGCGCTGAAGAATATATGCGGCTCTACGCCGTCACCGACCGTGCCTGGGTGGGCGGTCAGACCCTCTATCAGCAGGTGGAGAGCGCCCTGAAGGGCGGTGTGACCTGTGTTCAGCTGCGGGAAAAGGAGCTGGACGAGGAAGCCTTCCTGAAGGAGGCGTTTGAGCTCCACGACCTGTGCAAAAAATACAATGTGCCCTTTTTTATCAACGATAACGTGGACATTGCCATCCGCTGCCACGCCGAGGGCATCCATGTGGGGCAGGAAGATATGGCCGCTGCTCAGGTGCGCCAGCGCGTGGGCGATGAGATGATGATCGGCGTATCCGTCCACAGCGTGGAGGAGGCCCTGGAGGCCGTCCGGCACGGTGCCGACTGTCTGGGCGTGGGTGCAGCCTTCTCTACCCACACCAAGGCAGACGTGGACGTTCTGCCCGAGGGCATGATGAAAGCCATCTGCGATGCCGTGGACATCCCCGTTGTGGCCATCGGCGGCATCCACAAGGAGAACCTGCTCCGGCTCAAGGGCACCGGTGTGAACGGTGTGGCCCTTGTCAGCGCGATCTTCGGCGCGGAGGACATCGAGGCCGAGTGCAGGGAGCTGAAGGCACTGGCGGAGCAGCTGTAAGGCGGCTCGCCCTCTCAGTCATCGCTGGCGCGATGCCAGCTCCCCCAAAGGGGGAGCCAATTGCGCACAGAGGAAAGGCTGCGCAAAAACTTATTTCCGGTACGTTCAGCGCGCAAAGCGCTGTTCAAGATAAAAGAAACATTTGGAGGAAAGTACCATGCAGAACTACACCACACAGATGGACGCTGCCCGCAAGGGCATCGTCACGCCGGAAATGGAGATCGTGGCCAAAAAGGAATACCGCACCACGGAGGAGATCCGTCAGCTGGTGGCTGAGGGCAAGGTGGCCATTCCCGCCAACAAGCACCACACCTGCCTGAACCCCGAGGGCATCGGCTCCATGCTGCGCACCAAGATCAACGTGAACCTGGGCGTTTCCCGCGACTGCAAGGATTACAACGTGGAGATGGAAAAGGTGATGAGCGCCGTCAATATGGGCGCGGAAGCCATCATGGATCTGTCCAGCCACGGCAACACCCAGCCCTTCCGCCAGAAGCTGACCCACGAGTGCCCCGTGATGATCGGCACTGTGCCCGTGTACGATTCCGTCATCCACTATCAGCGCGACCTTGCCACCCTGACCGCGCAGGACTTCATCGACGTGGTGCGTCTGCACGCTGAGGACGGCGTGGACTTTGTCACCCTGCACTGCGGCATCACCCGCAAGACCATCGACCAGATCCGCACCCACAAGCGGAAGATGAACATCGTCAGCCGCGGCGGCTCTCTGGTGTTTGCCTGGATGAGCATGACCGGCAACGAGAACCCCTTCTACGAGCACTTTGACGAGATCTGTGAGATCTGCGCCGAGCACGACGTGACCATCTCGCTGGGCGATGCCTGCCGCCCCGGCTGCCTGGCCGATGCCACCGATGTCTGCCAGATCGAAGAGCTGGTGCGTCTGGGCGAGCTGACCAAGCGCGCCTGGGCACACAACGTGCAGGTCATGGTGGAGGGCCCGGGCCATGTGCCCCTGAATCAGGTGGCCGCCAACATGGAGGTGCAGAAGAGCATCTGCATGGGCGCTCCCTTCTATGTGCTGGGACCCCTCGTCACCGACATTGCCCCCGGCTATGACCACATCACGGCTGCCATCGGCGGTGCCGTTGCCGCCATGAGCGGTGCAGCCTTCCTGTGCTATGTCACCCCCGCCGAGCATCTGGCTCTGCCCAACGTGGACGATGTGAAGCAGGGCATCGTGGCCTCCAAGATCGCCGCCCATGCGGCTGATATCGCCAAGGGCATCCCCCATGCCCGGGATATCGACGACAAGATGGGCGATGCCCGCCGCGTGCTGGACTGGGATGCCCAGTTCGCCTGCGCTCTCGACCCCGAGACCGCCAAGGCCATCCGGGATGCCCGCCTGCCCGAGGATGACCACAGCGACACCTGCTCCATGTGCGGCAAGTTCTGCGCCGTCCGCAGCATGAACAAGGCACTGGCCGGGGAATACATCGACATCCTGTAACACCGCGTTTTCTTCCTTCTCAGCCGTCCGGTTTTGCTCGCCGGGCGGCTTTTTTGCTTGTCTCTGGGCGGGGAACAGGTTTCCTGCTTTACAGAAAAGGGAAAGCATTGTAAAATAGATGGGTAAGTAATAAAATATCCGGCGGGAAGCCCCTGCCTGAGAACGAGGAATAAAAATCATGGCAAGATCGAATATCCGGGTGCTGGCTCTGGACTTGGACGGTACCCTGACCAATGATGAAAAGATCGTTACCCCCCGCACCCGCGCGGCGCTGGATGCCGCCGCCGCACAGGGCGTGACCATCGTGCTGGCCTCCGGCCGCCCCACAGCGGGCATTCTGCCGCTGGCAAAGGAGCTGGGGCTGGACAAAAAGGGCGGCTGTGTGCTGGCCTACAACGGCGGCAAGATCGTGGACTGCGTGACCGGCGAGGCCCTGTATCAGGTGCAGCTGGGAGCGGAGTTCGTTCCGGAGCTCTGCGAATTTGCAGCCCGGCAGGATGTGGCCATCCTGACCTATAACAGCGAGGGCATCGTGTGTGAGCGGGATCAGGACGTGTGGGCAAACAAGGAGTGCTTTACCACAAAGCTGCCGATGATCCATGTGGATGATCTGGCCTCCTATGTGGACTATCCGATCTGCAAAATGCTCATCACCCTTGACCCTGCCCGGCGGGATGCTGTCTGTGCCGCCGGAAAGGAGCAGTTTGCGGGCCGTATCGACCTGTACCCCTCCAGCCCCTTCTTCATCGAGGCCGTGCCGCTGGGCGTGGCAAAGGACAGGAGCCTTGCCGCCCTGCTGGAGCGGATGGGCCTGACCCGGGAGAACCTGATGGCCTGCGGCGACGGCCTGAACGACCGCTCCATGATCTCCTATGCCGGGGTGGGCGTTGCCATGCAGAATGCCGAGGATGCCGTCAAGGCTGTGGCCGATTACGTCACCGCCGCCGACAACAACCACGACGGCGTGGCGGAAGCTATCGAGAAGTTTATTCTGAACTAATAAATGAAAGAAAATGCAGTATGAGTAACTTTTGGAAAGCAGTTGCAGCTGTGGGTGTTGTTGGAGCGGTTTTACATGCATCAGCTAAAAATGTTGAGCAACGAAAAATAGAAAATGCTGAGGAAGAACGAAGAAAATCGGCAGAATGCATTTTTGATGATGGAATAACTCAAGAAGAATTTGAAGTAATTGCGAAACGCGCTGGTAAGGGCATTAAACGTTTGTCTGAACTGAAAGTAGATGAAATGGTTGTTATAGGAACAGTTCATTCGCAAAGCGGGATTACAGATTGGAATTTTAAGATTGACTTCAGCGACTATGGACATTTGACGGGAAAGTTTTGGATGTCGACAGATAATGATGATTCGGAGATTCCGCGAACAATTGCAGGAAGAATAAGCGACGCAATAAAATATTTCCCGGAATGTGTTGACGATGCCTTTGAGGAGGAGCTTGACAAACTTGAGGAAATAAAAGGTGAGAAGAAAAAGCGGTCAGAACGGTACTGCCCATATTGCGGAGAGAAGCTTGTCGGAGCAGGAGCACGATTCTGCGGGTATTGCGGAAGTAAAATATAGGGCGTGAGTGTTTTCAAAGAGTGGGAGAACAAACATGAAAACGGTTAAACTGGTTTGCCCAAGTTGCAGTGCGGAAATGGAAGTGGATGAAGAAAAACTGCTTTTATATTGCCCTTACTGTGGAAAAAAGTTACAAATGGATTTTCCGCACATAGACGAAGTTTTCAAAGAAAAAGAAAAAACAAAAAGATCCAAAGAGAGAACTGAGCGGGTTCGAATGGAACACGAGTACAGAGAAAGGACGAGACAGCAAGAGTATGAGCAGGCCAGGGAAAACGAAAAAGCTGGCTGGAAAGTGTTGATAATATTATTTCTGCTATCGGGACTTCTTTTTGTGGGAGCCGAAGTTGGAAACATGGTTCACCGTGCAAACGGTGAAGTTAAAGCGCCAATATCCGGAACAGAAGAAAGTTTAAAAGATTTGGATTATGAAGATGCAAGGTTGCTGTTTATAAGCGAGGGCTTTGAATACGTTCAGCTTGTAAACAAGCATGATTTGATTGTAGGTCTCTTGAAAAGAGAAGGGAAAGTTGAGTCGATTTCGATAAATGGTGAAACGAACTTTAGTAAGGGAAGTTGGTTTCCACCGGATGCAATAGTGAAAATTACATACCACGGATTTTGATTGATGAGAGGAACACAAACAACAATGCCACGCAATCTGGTTTTATTTGATCTGGAATGGAACATCGGCTATAAGCCGTACACCTTTAATTATCATGGCGTGCAGCAGACCTTCCGGGGCGAGATCATCGAGATCGGCGCGGTGAAGATCGACGAGGATGCCAACGTGCTGGATACCTTCTCCATCCACCTGCGGCCCCGCATTTTCCGCACCCTGCAGCACCACATCGCCAAGGTGACGGGCCTGACCCAGGCCGACCTGGACCGGGGCGAGCCCATCGTGCAGGGGCTGCGCCGCTTTATGCAGTGGTGCGGCCCGGATGCCGAGTTTGCCGAGTGGGGCATGGATGATGTGCCGGTGCTCAAGCAGAACCTTTTCCTCTGCAATCTGGACGAGAGCCGCCCCACCCAGTGGTATGATCTGCAGCAGATCTTCCTGCGGGAGCACCCCCGCAAGGAGGGCGAGGGCATGACGCTGGAAAGCGTTGTGACCCGGATGGGCATCCCGATGGAGCGCCCGTTCCACGATGCCCTGTCCGATACCCTTTATACCGCCGATGTCTGCCGCAAGCTTGACCTGCGGGCGGGTCTGGCGGCCTACCCCACCGAGGAGGAATCCCTGCGGGCAAGCCTCTGCCCCGCCCCCGGCGATTACCGGGACTTCCGGGTGTTCCGCGGCTATGTGGAGCAGTCCACCTGGCGCAGCGACCCAAAGATCATCACTGCCAGCTGCCCGGTGTGCGGCGGGGATCTGCAGCCGGACGATATCTGGCTGAAAAAGGGCAACAGCGGCTGGTATACTCTGTCGGTCTGCCCTGCCTGCGCCGGTACCGGCAATGAGGCCGGAAAGGGCGTATTCCAGCGCTATAAGCTGGCCCGGCGGGACGGCCTGCACTGGAGCTTTGCCCGCTGCGTCCAGATCCCGGACGAAGCCGGCCTTGCCCGCTGGGAACGGATGCGCACCCAGCAGATCGAGCGGATGCAGGCCCGGGCCGAAAAGGCCGCCGCTGAAGCCGCCGGAAAAGCATAAAGATCCCCGCCCTGTGCAGGAAAGGCCCCCGCAGTCTCGTAGTATAGGTGATATGACAAAAAAAGCTCGTATTTTGTTCACGGGCGTGTCATAGAAACCGGATATACTAAAGAAAAATGAGAGGGAAGGAACACGCGGGATGGAAATGACGATGATAGGCTGGCTCCACCAGCTGGGAACGCTGGAATTTTGGGAGGCCCTGCTGGAAGGCTTTGGCGGCCTTGGCCCCATTGCGCCCGTGATCCTTGCGATGGTGGAATCCTTTTTTCCGCCGCTGCCGCTGATCGCCATTGTGGCGCTGAATGTTGCGGCCCACGGCGGGCTTCTGGGCTTTGTGTACAGCTGGGCCGGGGTGATGCTGGGCGGCACTGTGATGTTCCTGCTCTGGCGGCGTGTCGTCAAGCGTTTTTTCTGGAAATTTGCCCGCCGCTCGGCTAAGCTGCAAAAGGCGGAGCAATGGGTCAGCCGGTTCGACACCGCGTCCCTGTTCATGCTGTCGCTCCTGCCCTTTACGCCCTCGTCCTTTATGCACTTTGCCTTTGGCATCTCTGATTTTGACGAGAAGCGCTACCTTGTCACCATGCTGCTGGGCAAGGGCGTGATGGTGGCCATGATGGCCCTTTTCGGACAGTCGCTGGTGTCTGCCATGAAGAACCCGTTCTACCTCGTGCTTGCCATCGCCATCTGGGCGGGAATGTACTTTGCCAGTAAGCACTTCTGTAAAAAGCACGAGATCGATTGAATCGGGGCAGGGGGCTTCTGAAATGCCAGTGCCTGCGTTCTGCTTGACTTCTCCCCCCGGCCCAGCTATAATACAGATGTATCAGGAAAAATGCGTATACCCGGGCAGAGTAGCGCAAAGGTGAGCTGGACAGAGAGAACGGGCCGTTGGCTGGGAGCCTGTTTGCAGCAGCATGTGTGAAGTGCGCCCGGACAGCACGCCGCGGGAAACCTGCTGGGGAGTATCGCGGCGCGGCAGCCGCCGTTATCGGCTTTGAGCGACAAACAGAAGTGGAACCGCGATTTTGAAAACCGCCTTCGATGTGATATGGGAGATTGTATCACATCGGGGGCTTTTTTACTTCTCTGTTTTCGTAAGTCAGCGAAGCGAGACTGAGAGGTTCTGCTGCGGCTTTTGTTTGCCCTACAAGAAGGAGAGTTCTTATGCAGATTTTCAACACCCTGACCCGCCAGAAGGAAGAGTTTGTGCCGCAGGTGCCCGGCGAATACCGCATCTATGTCTGCGGCCCCACCGTTTACAACTATATCCACATCGGCAACGCCCGCCCGCTGATCGTGTTCGATACCCTGCGCCGCTATCTGGAATACCGCGGCAACAAGGTCATCTATGTCTCCAACATCACCGATATTGATGATAAGCTCATCAAGAAGGGCCAGGAGGAGGGCACCTCCATGAAGGAAGTGGCCCAGCGCTTTGAGGCCGAGTACCTCAAGGATGCCGCCGGTCTGAACTGCAAAAAGCCCACCGTCCAGCCCCGTGCAACGGAGCACATCCAGCAGATCCTGGACATCGTCAAGGACCTGATCGATTCCGGCCACGCCTACGTTGCCAAGAACGGGGATGTCTACTTCCGCGTCAAGAGTGACCCGGAGTACGGCAAGCTGAGCCACCTCAAGCTGGACGATCTGGAGAGCGGCAACCGTGAGCTGCGCAGCCAGATGGAGGATGACCTGAAGGAAGACCCCGCTGACTTCGCCGTCTGGAAGGCTGCCAAGCCCGGCGAGCCCGCCTGGGAAAGCCCCTATGGCATGGGCCGCCCCGGCTGGCATATCGAGTGCAGTGCCATGAGCCGTACCCATCTGGGCAAGACCATCGACCTGCACTGCGGCGGTCAGGATCTGATCTTCCCCCACCACGAGAACGAGATCGCCCAGAGCGAGTGCGCCAACGGCTGCGAGTTTGCCCACTACTGGATGCACAACGGCTTCATCAACGTGGATAACCAGAAGATGTCCAAGAGCCTGCACAACTTCTTCACTGTCCGCGATGTGGCAGACCTCTACGGCTACGAGCCCATCCGCTACTTCATGCTGACCGCAGGCTACCGGATGCCCCTGAACTACACCGTGGACCTCATCGAGAGCTGCAAGAACAGCCTGGAGCGCCTTTACACCTGCCGCGAGAACCTCGATTTTGCCCTGAGCAAGACCGCGTTCGGCACCGATGAGACCCTGACTGCCAAGGCCGACGAGGCCCGCGCCAAGTTCTGCAAGGCCATGGACGATGACCTGAACACCCCCGATGCGCTGGCTGCCGTGTTCGATCTGGTCAAGGAGATCAACACCCTGTCCGCTGCCTCCTCCAAGGCTGCGCTGGAGGCTGCCGCCAAGGCGTTCGATGAGATCACCGGCGTGCTGGGCCTGATGTATAACCGCAAGAAGGACGAGGTGCCCGCCGAGGTGACGGAGCTGGTGGAAAAGCGTGCCGCCGCCAAGAAGGCCAAGGACTGGGCCGCTGCGGATGCCATCCGTGCGCAGCTCACCGAGATGGGCTGGGCTGTCAAAGATACCGCCCAGGGCCCGCAGCTGAGCAAAATTTAACTTGAATCCCGTTATTGACCTGTACGGTACAATGCGGTAAAATGAGGGTGCGGGAACACTGTGCTGTGTGTTCCACGCACCCTTATTTTTGCATGATACAAGAACCTATATAAAAGGAGGTCTTTGGCTGATGAAAACCAAACGGCTGATCTCATTGCTGCTGGCGGCAGTGTTCGCCCTGAGTGCGGCGGCCACACCGGCGCTGGCGGCTTCGGCGGGCAGCGAACTGCCTGACCTGACCACCGCAGGCGTGGATGAGAACAACAGCGTTGTCTCGATCCGCCTGACCGCAGACGGGGACTTGACCTATGGCTCCCCCTTTACCCTGAGCGTCCAGACCACCCCGGCAGATACCCAGTATATCGGCGTGGTGATGGGCACCAGCGGCGAAGCGCAGGGCTATGTGACCCTGATTCTTTCGGGCAAGATCCGCACCCTGCTCAAAATGATCCCCCTGCCGAAAAAGATGTCGGCGAACCCTGAGCAGGAAGAGGAGTTCAACATCTACGCCTACATCAAGCAGCTGATCGATGGCAACGACGTGAGCGTGCTGCTGCGGGTGGCTGATGAAGTGGTCTCTGTGATGGATGTCCTGAAATTCTACATCCCCACGCTGAAGGATGTCTCCACCGGCATGAAGCTGTCGCTGGAGCTCATCCGCAAATATCTGCCCGAGGGCGTGTTCAGCCGCATCTATCTGGACGAGCAGCCCACGGAAGCCGGCAACTATGTGGGCGGCGCTGTGGCGCTGGAATCCGGTGATGTGAACACCGCCGGTATGGCGTTCTTCCGCATCAAGCCCAAGAGTGCGGGGGTGCGTGTCTACTGGGCACAGGAGCTCCCCGCCAGTATGACTGCGGCGGAAGCCCAGAACTACAACGTCACCGCAGTGGTCGAAAGCGACGGCCAGGTGGTCGAGGGCGGCAAGGTGACCTACACCTATAAAAAGAAGAGCGGTCTCTTCGATTTCCTGGGTACGACCCAGAGCGGGTTCCCCACCGAACCCGGCGAGTATGTCCAGACGGCCAAGGCCGCCGGAAACTACTCCAGCAGCGAGATCAGCCGGACCATTGTGATCCAGTAATCAAACAGCAAAAATCCCTCCCTGCCACGCCGGCAGGGAGGGATTTTTTAATTGTCCTTATATCATTTTTGTGCTTACATCCGGAACCGCCAGCCCCAGCCGCCGCCACAGCAGCAGTTGCACAGCAGGTTGAGCAGGATCATGCTCCAGCACCAGCGCATCAGGCCGCCGGGCTGGGCGTAGGTGGTCTGGGTGCGGTAGGTGCGGCCCGGGTCCTGCAGATTGCGCAGGTTCATCTGGTACTCGGTGTTGCCGGGCTCCATCTGGGCGGCGCGGCGGGCATCCTGCAGGGCATCGATGCTGTTGCCCAGGCCCTGATTGGCCAGCGAGGAGAGATAGTACCACCGGGCGGTGCGCACGGTGATGCCGTCCAGCACGCGGCGGGCCTCGGGGTAGCGCTGGTTGACGATGAAGTTGCGTGCGGCCTGCATCTCAGGCGTGTCTGCACCGTTGTAGCCGGGGCCGCGCTGCTGCTGATAATTGCCGCCAAAGCCAAACCCGAACCCGAAGGGGTCATAACCGAAGCCGAAGTCTCCGAAATCCCCGTTGGAGTAACCGTTCTGCTGGTACCCCTGCTGATAGCCGCCGTAGGAGGGGCCGCTCTGCTGGCCGTAGGCACCGCCGTAGCCGCCGCCCATCTGGGGGCCGGTCTCGCCCTTGGTGATGGCATCGTATGCCGCCTGCACCTCCTTGAAGTGCTCTTCGGCGGTGGGGTCGTTGGGGTTCAGGTCAGGGTGCCAGCGCTTGCACTTGGCACGGTAAGCCTTTTTGATCTCGTCTTCACTGGCACCGCGCTGGATGCCCAGAACCTCATAGGGGTCTCTCATCGGTCTACTTCCTCACGTCTCTATTACCATCTGTGCGGCCATTGTGCCGCACAAGCAATCTTTAGTGTACAGGACTGGAACGGAAAAATCAAGGAAAACCGCCGGGATCAGGCGGTTTTGTCCTTCTTTTTTGCATTTTTGCAGTGATATTTGAGCCACACGCCCGAATACAGGATGTTGCGCAGAAGGTCAACGTCCTCCACACAGGGCAGGCGCTCAAAGCTGCGGGCGCAGTTGGCCAGCAGCAGCTCAAAGATCTCCCGCATCTCTTCCTCGTACCCGGGCTCTCTGCTCAGGGTGCGCAGGGGATTGTATGCGCCCTTGCGCTCGTCCCGGGCCAAGTCGTCGTAGGCATCCAGCAGGTAGATATACTTGCCCAGATTGAAGCCGATGCTGCGCAGCTCCGGCGACCAGTGGTCCTGCCTGTAATCGAACAGCTCGGCCATCAGTTCCCCAAAGCAGCCGGAAACGGCATCCAGATCCTCGCTGCCCTCGGCTTCGTACCGGGCCAGCCGATCCAGACAGGTGCGGATGGCGCTGCACTGGCGGGGCCAGCGGGCGGCGGCCTGCTGCGTGGGGGCAGCAAGCAGCTTTTCAAAGCCCAGGCCCAGCAGGCTGTGGTCATCGTTCCACTTGTCCTGCGCGTTGTAGTAGTGCAAAGCCACGCTCAGGTCCGCGCAGTAATCGGTGGGGCCGCTGGAACGCCACTCCACCTTCCGGATGGGGTGGATGGGGCAGTGGTCACAGCCTGTCGCACAGGCGCTTTCGCCCTCATACAGGCTGCACAGCAGCAGATCCAGAAAGGTCAGGTCATAGCTCAGGGTCAGCCGCCCCCGGGTGCCGTGCAGCGCGCCAATGCGGCGGCAGAGCCCGCAGTAGGCCGCGCGGTACCGCGCCTGTGCCTCCGGGCTGAGTGCGGCCTGATTCGGGATAACATATCCGAACATGGCTCAGCTCTTCTTGATGAACTGGGTGCCGCAGCGGGGGCAGGAGATCTGGATGCGGCCGCGGCCGCGGGGCACGCGCAGCTTCTGGCGGCACTGGGGGCAGCGGTAGTAGTGATAGACCCTGCGGTTGGCCCACTGCTCTTTCCAGCCTTTGAACTTGTTGTCCACCCGGTCCTTCAGGGTGTAGAACTTGTAGTTCTCCTCGGTGCGCTTGGAGATGTTCCGGCTGAAGGTGCGGTAGTAGCAGAAGATCAGCAGGGCCGCGCCCAGATAGGTGAACAGGTTGACCCGGCTGATGATGGCGATGAGGAGCAGCACCAGCGAGGCAATGCTCAGGAATTGGTTCAGGCCATCGGTGCCATAGCGGCCGATCATAAACTGACGAAGTTTCTCTCTCATAGATTTCCGGTCCTTTGTCCTCAAGAATAACCCTCTCAGCCACGCGGACGCATGGACGGAGAGGGCGTTTGATTGTTCACAACAATAGAATATCAGCCAACCATGATAAAACTTTGAACAGATTGCAAATCTACCATGAAAGGACGAAATTTAATTGGCATTCTCTGCACCGGAGCGCTTGCGCACGGTCAGGGCGGCCTCCACATCCAGCGCGCCCTCCATCCGGCAGTGCAGCACGGCACGGCCTGCTTCACCGGTGGTGGCAAGGTAGGTGCCCGCCATGCCGCCCCGCAGGGGGACGATGGACGGGCCCAGGATCTTTACCGGGCCTTCCACGCTGAGCTGAACGGCTTCGCCGCAGTAGGGCAACAGGTTGCCGTTCTGGTCGATGGCCCGCAGGCTGACCGCCGCGCAGTCCCAGGTGGGGCCGTCGGTCAGGATGGGGTTGTGCACCACGCATTCCAGCCGGACCGACTGCACCGGCTCCTTGACCACGGTGCGGACGGTGCGCCCGTGCCAGACTGCCTCAAACCGGTAAACGCTGGACGGCCCGCCCAGCACGCCGATGTATTTGTAGTACATCCGGAGCAGGTCGTTTGCGCTCAGCCGCAGGGAGAGCATCCGCGCCCGGGAGAGAGGCGAAAGGTTCAGAGCGTCCCGGCGCATCTCGTTGAGGATGGCCGCCACCTGCGGGGCCGTGCTCTGGTCAAGGCCCTCATACTTTTCCAGCAGGGAGCCGACGAAATCCTGGATCTCGATGGGCGGGTGGGGCAGGGCGGCAAAGCGGCCCCGGCGGTCGGGGGTGAACTCGGCAATGAAATCGTTGCCCCGGTAGAGGCGGACGCTCTCGGCGTTGGTGAACACCCAGCAGGCCCCGGCAAAGCCGCCGGGGTGGTCGCCCAGCGCCATGCTGGAAGAGACCTCGAACACCACGTCCGAAGGGGAGCGGGGCGTTTTCTGGCTTGCGTAGACGGCGGCAGAGAGCTTCGGGTTGCGGAACAGGTCCGTCACGCCGTGGTAGCAGATGCGGTCGCCGCTGCCGAACTCGCGGTGGGTGTTGTAATCGGCCATGCACCAGCCAAGGGCACCGGCCACGCCCTGCTGGGCAATGGCATCGTTGAGGACGGCGGCGTGGCGCAGAGCCTGTGCCAGCCGGTGCGGTTCGTCGTCAAAGGCTTTGGCCGGGAACTGCTGGCCCCCGAACTCGCTGATGAGGTAACCCTTGCGCAGGTCAGGCGTAACGGCAGACCGGGGCTCGCAGCCCGGGCCCCGGCCGGAGTAGGAGTAATCGTTGTAGGCGTAAACATCCTCGAGCAGCTGGCTCTTGCGGGCAATCCGCACGCCGCCGGTGGGGCGGGTGGGGTCCAGCCGATGGACGGCTTCGTTGGTGCGCTTGTAAAAGGTCTCGTTGTCGGAACTGCCGTTCACCCGCACGCCCCACAGGAACACGCTGGGGTGGTTGCGGCACTGGCAGACCATCTCGCGGCAGTTCTGCAATGCCTGGGCCTGCCAGGCTTCATCCCCGATGTGCTGCCAGCCGGGCATCTCCACGAACACCAGCAGGCCCAGCTCATCGCAGGCATCCAGAAAAGCCGGGCTCTGGGGGTAGTGGCTGGTGCGCACTGCATTGCAGCCCAGCTGCTTTTTCAACAATTGGGCATCCAGCTGTTGAATGCTGTCCGGCATGGCATAGCCCTGATAGGCGTAGCTCTGATGCCGGTTCAGGCCCCGCAGCTCCACCCGCTGGCCGTTCAGATAAAAGCCCCCGGCCACGAACTGGATGGTGCGGAAGCCGAACCGGGTGCTCTTTTCGTCCAGCACCCGGTCGGGCAGGCCGCTGGTGCCGGGCCGGATGAGCCGGACGGTCAGGGTATAGAGGAAGGGGTGCTCCACGCTCCAGGGGTGCACGCCGTTCAGGGTGCCCACAATGGGCAGGCTGAGCTCACCGCTGTACAGGGCTCTGCTCCCGGCGGGGCTGCGGATCTCGGCCTGCAGGGTGCAGCCGATGGTCTCGCCCACTGTGGAGGAATAGATGCGGAAATCGCCCTCGGCCTGCGCCTCGATGAAGATGTCGCGCAGGTAGGCGGGCTCCTTCACGTCCAGACTGACGGCCCGGTAGATGCCGCCGTAGGTCAGAAAATCGATCTGCCCGCCGAAGGGAGGAATGTTCAGGTCCTCCCGGCTGTCGCACCGGACAGCCACCACATTTTTTTGGCCCAGCAGCAGCGATTCGGTCAGGTCCACAGTAAAGGCGGTGTAGCCGCACCCGTGGTGGAACACCCGCCGCCCGTTGCAGAACACGGTGGCATCGTGGGCCACGGCTCCAAAGGTCAGCAGCACCGTGCGGCCCTGCCACTCTTTGGGCGCAAAAAACTCCCGCCGGTAGCCGGACACCCGCTGGTATTCGTTCTCGTTGCAATAGTTGTAGGGCAGCGTTTTGACCGTGTGGGGCAAGCGCACCGGCTCCAGCTCCACCCCGGTGCATTCGGGGCGGACGATGGCGGGATCAAAGGTGGGGGCAAACAGCCAGCCGTCGTTCCAATCGTAGTGTTCCATAGCCTGTCTCCATCGCTCTGCACAAAAAAATTCTTGCCCTTATGCTACCACAAAGTTGTGAACGAAAAAAGCACTCGCTCCCTTATTTTTTCCGTTTTTGCAGAAAAAGCTGTTAAAATCAAAAAAGCCCCCGCCGGGCAGGCGGGGGTGACATGAAACTCAGCGGATGAAATTGGTCATGGGGCGGCGGGGATTTTCGGGGTGGGTGATGCCGTTTGCCTTGCCCAGTTCGATGCACTTGAGCAGCCAGGCCATGTTCCGGCCCAGCTCCCGCATCACGGCGCAGCCCTCTTCATCCTCCAGCACCTGCTCGGGCTTGGAGCCGTGAACCATGGGCCAGTAGGAACCGCTGACCAGCGGCATGTGGAAGAACTCGGGGTACTTCACCAGCTGGTCCAGCGTGGTGGTGGTGCCGGCGCGGCGGGCCGAAGCGCAGATGGCGGCAGGCTTGTAGGCCAGATACTTGCCGCCCGCGTAGGCCAGACGATCCATGAAGCTGGTCATGTTGCCGGAGGCGGACGCATAGTGGACAGGTGTGCCGAACACAAAGGCATCGGCAGTCTTGGCCTTTTCGATGGCCTCGTTGACCACGCCGCCGAACACGCAGCCCTTACCGGCGGCACAGCCGCCGCAGCCGATGCAGCCGCCCACCGGCTTTGTGCCGACGTTCAGGATCTCGGTCTCGATGCCGCTGGCGTTCAGCTCCCCGGCGATCAGGGACAGGGCGGTATAGGTGCAGCCCTTCTCGTGGGGGCTGCCGTTGATGAGCAGGACTTTCATAAGCAGATACTCTCCTTTTTTGGCAAAACGCGCCGCACATGGGGCGCTTTGCCCTGATTTTAGCACAATTGCACCCTGAGTGCAACGCGCGCCCTTGACAAAGAGTTGCGTTTTGACGATAATATGGAGATACGAAAACACGAAACAGCTGCTGGCCGGGCAGGGGGCCCGGACAGCGGGAGAAGGAGGCAGATACATGCGCGTTATTGCAGGAGAAGCACGGGGCCGCAGGCTGGAAGCCCTGCCCGGCACCGAGATCACCCGCCCGACGATGGATCAGGTCAAGGAGGCCATGTTCAGCATCGTCCAGTTCGACCTGCCCGGTGCCCGGGTGCTCGACCTCTACGCAGGCAGCGGCCAGCTGGGCATCGAGGCCCTGAGCCGGGGTGCGGCCCGGTGCGTGTTCCTGGACGAGAACCGGGAGGCCGTGAACATCGTGATGAAGAACTGCAAGAACTGCGGCGTGTTTGACCGCAGCCGGGTCAACATCGGCGAGGCAGCACGGTATCTCTCCGCCTGCCATGAGCAGTTCGACATCGTGCTGCTGGACCCGCCCTTCCACACCGGAACGCTGGAAAAGATCTTGCCCGGCGTGGACAAATGCCTGGCTCCGGGCGGCATCGTGATCTGCGAGAGTGAGACCGGCCTGGTGCTGCCTGCCGAGGTGGGCGGCATGACCCTGAAAAAACAGTATAAATACGGCAAAGTCCTGCTGTGGAAGTATGGTAAGCCCCGGCAGAGCACCGGAGAGGGAGATGCGGAATGAACGTAAACGAGCTTTTGGATACCATTGAGGATACGCTGGAGGAGAGCGCCGGAATGCCTCTTTCGGGCGGCAAGCGCATCGTGGATGTGGAGCAGATCCGGGATTATCTGGACGAGATCCGCCAGAACCTGCCTGTGGAGCTGCGGCAGGCCCAGTCCATTGTCAGCGACCGTGCCCAGCTCATCGAATCGGCCAACGCACAGGCGCAGGCCATTGTAAAAAAGGCCGAGGAGCGCGCCCGTGTGCTGGTGAGCGAGGCCGAGATCGTCAAGGCGGCCCAGCAGCGCGCCGGAGAGATCGTCTCCGCCGCTCAGACCGAGGCCCGCACTGTCCGCCAGACCGTGACCGACTACTGTGATAATATGCTCAAGACCACGGAAGAGACGATGGCGGAGAACGCCGCACAGGTCAAAAATGTCCGTGCAAACCTGCGCCAGAGCCCCAGGAAACAGCTCTGATGCGGGAATGTGAATTTTCCCGGTGAGAGCTTCCGGCCCCTGCAAGCAAAAACGACGGCTTGCAGGGGCTTTTTTTGGTACATTTTGAGAGAAAAAACAAAAGGGAAACTCTTGCAATCAGGGGCCTGTTTTGTTACAATAAAATTGTATCCTCAAGGCTGACCGGGCCACAAACTCCCGGCAGGCCGCAGGCCGCTTTCCCGGGCAGCAGCTCCGGGCAGAAAAGGGCGGCAGATGCAGGATCTTATCTGAGTTTTGAAAGGAGGCTGGGAACATGGACACAGAAAAAACAGCACAGCCCTTTGACCCGGCCTCGTTTGAGCATGTCCCGGTGCTGCTGAACGAGTGCCTGGACGGCCTGAAGATCGACCCGGCGGGCACCTATCTGGACGGCACGGCGGGCGGCGCGGGGCACTCCCGCCAGATCGCCCTGCGGCTGAACGGCGAGCAGGGCGGCAGGCTCATCTCGCTGGATCAGGACCCCGATGCCGTGCAGACGGCCCGGGCCCGGCTGGCGGGCCTGCCTGCCACCGTGGTGCAGATCAACTTCCGCTATGCCGGACAAGCTCTGGAGCAGCTGGGCATTGAAACGATCAACGGCGCGCTGCTGGATCTGGGCGTGTCCAGCCATCAGCTGGATGACGCGGCCCGGGGCTTTTCCTACCGGGCAGATGCCCCGCTGGACATGCGGATGAGCCAGGAGGGTGAGACGGCCGCCGATCTCGTGAACAGCGAGAGCCGGGAGGAGCTGGCCCGCATCCTGCGGGATTACGGCGAGGAGCCCTTCGCCTGGCAGATCGCGGGCAGGATTGTGGAAGCCCGGGAAACTGCCCCCATTGAAACGACATTGCAGCTGGCGGATATCGTGGCCAGCGCCATGCCCCCGGCGGAGCGCCGGAAAAACAAAAACCCCTCCCGCCGCACCTTCCAGGCACTGCGCATTGCGGTAAACCATGAGCTGGACGCACTGGAAGAGGGGCTGGACACCATTTTTGCGCATCTCGCACCGGGGGGAAGACTTTGCGTGATCACCTTCCACTCGCTGGAGGACCGGCTGGTCAAAAACAAGTTCCGCCGCTGGTCCACCGCCTGCACCTGCCCGCCGGAGTTCCCGGTGTGCGTCTGCGGCGGCAAGGCCAAGGCAAAGCTGATCACACGCAAACCCATTGAAGCCAACACGCAGGAGCTGGAAGAGAACCGGCGCAGCCGCTCGGCCCACCTGCGGGTTTTGGAAAAGATCTGAGGGCGGCAAAGCCCCGGAGATGTGAGGAGGAGATCACCATGGGTCAGGCAGCATACGATATGACAGAGGTTCGGCGCAGAAGAGCGCCGCAGGCACAGCCCAAAGTCCCGCTGCGGGTAGAAAAGGGCGGCAAAAAGCGGCTGAACCCCGTGCGGGCCGCCATGCAGCACGCGCTGCAGCTGGTGGGCGCGGCTTTGCTGGTGGGCTTTGCGGTAAGCCTGCTGTGGAGCGAGGCACAGCTGGTGGAGCTGAACTCTCAGATCCAGAGCGCCAAGGCAGAGCTTGTGAGCGAGCAGAGCCAGTATACATACTACAACAGTGCCCTGAACAGCCGCACCAACATCACAAGTGTTGAGGAGACCGCCACCCGCTTGGGGCTGATGAAGATCGACCAGAGCCAGATCACCTACATCCGGCTGGATGAGGGCAGCGTTCTGGTGCGCAAGGCATCCGCTGTGCGGCAGTGGTCGGATCTGCTCCACGATGGGGCAATGACCATTCTTGCCTCTGTCAGAACGGCAAAATAAACCAAACAACGAAAAGCGTGCGGCAGCGCACGCTTTTTCGGTTTTCTTCGGGAGTACGCAATGCAAACACCATCCTCCAATCCCAAAAAGAACAGTGCCCGCCGCCGCAGTGCGGACCCGCACGCACGGCTCAGTGCCCGGCTGCGTCATATCAGCTTTGGTGCCGCCGTGCTTCTTGTGGTGGTCGCCGCGCTGACCGTGATCTACAGCCTGTACAAGATTCAGATCCGCGACGGTGCCACCTACCGCCAGTACGCCGCCGAGCAGCAGCTGCTGGACAGCACCATTCAGGCCACCCGCGGTGAGATCTACGACACCAGCGGCATCACGCTGGCTTCCACCAGCGTGGTCTGGACCATCTGGGCCGACCCCTCTTACAGCACGGCCCTGTATACCACCACCACCGATCAGGATACCAAGGCGGAGACCCGCACCATCGATGAGGCCGCCATGAAGGAGGTCTGCACCCAGATCACCCTGCGCCTGCTTTCGGGCGATGGCGAGAGTCTGGACAGCGTGGACACCACTTCGGCAGAGTACCAGACCCAGTATCAGGCGGTCTGCGATGCCCTCTCCCAAAACGAAAGCTCCTATCAGGTGCTGGCCACCAAGGTCAACAACGCCATCAAGCTCTCCATTGAGGAATACGTCAAGACCTACAACAAGGCCCACAGCAAGAGCGGAAAATCCGCCGGTGCACTGGAAAAGATCCTGGCCAAGCTGGGCCTGGGCCAGCAGGAGAGCGACGACGGCACCCCCACTGTCCGCAAGGGGCGGGTGTCGGTGTCGGCCTCCAAGGGCTTCCAGCGGGATTACCCCTACGGCCGCTTTGCCGCCGCCGTGCTGGGTTTCTGCAATGCGGATGGTCAGGGCGTGTACGGTCTGGAAAACTCCTATGAGTCCACGCTGGCCGGTGTGAATGGCCGCACCATCACCCTGCGCAACGCCTACGGCAACGCCATTGCCGATGAAAACGCCACCACCTACGCCGCCAAGGACGGCTCCAATCTGGTGCTCTCGCTGGATGTGAACATTCAGGAGGTGGTGGAGCGCTACCTGAACGAGGCCGTGGCGGCCAACACCGTTGAGAACCGCGGCTGCGCCATTGTGATGAATGTCAAGACCGGTGCCATCCTTGCCATGGCCTCCAAGCCGGACTTTGATCCCAATGACCCGCAGGATTTCAGCGCCAATCTGGCCTACCTGACGGAGCAGGTGCAGGCCGAGCCGGAGCTGTACACCATCTACAAAAAAGATGAGAACGGCAACTACCTGAGGGACGAGAACGGCCAGAAGATCGCGGATGCGGAGGCCGACTACACCGGCACCTACCGGGATATCCAGTGGAAGAACAAGACCATCACCGAGCTGTACTACCCCGGAAGCGTGTTCAAGGTCATCACCGCCGCCATGGGTGTGGACAGCGGCAAGGCGACCTATTACACCACCCTGAACTGCTCCGGCGCGTACAGTGTGGCAAAGCAGACCTACCACTGCGCCGGCAGAAAGACGCACGGGGCCCAGAATCTGGCCGAGGCCCTGCGCAACAGCTGCAACATCTACTTCATCCAGCTGGGCCAGCGTGTGGGCTCCAGCCTGTTCTATGATTACTTTGATGCCTTCGGCTTTACCGAGCGCACCGGTGTGGACCTGCCCAATGAGACCAGCTTCATGCAGTATTACAGCAAGAGCCGTCTGGGCGAGGTGGAGCTGGCCTCCTCCGCCTTCGGTCAGGCCATGGCCGTGACCCCGCTGCAGGTGTGCACCGCCATCTCGGCGGCAGTCAACGGCGGCTATCTGGTCACCCCCCATGTGGTGGATAAGATCACGGACCAGAACGGCAATGTGGTGCAGGAGATCGGCACCAACATCCGCCGTCAGGTCATCAGCGAGAGCGCCAGCGAGACCATCCGCCAGATCATGGAGTTTGAGGTGGGCGACGGCACCCAGGGCGGCGGCGGCAACGCCTACGTTGCAGGCTACCGCATCGGCGGCAAGACCGGCACCACCGAGCAGCTGAACATGGACCGCCGCGCCGACGGCGACTACAAGAAGGTGGCATCCTTTGCGGCTGTCCTGCCCGCCAACGACCCGGAGATCCTGGTCTATGTCATGCTGGACGACCCCAACAATGCCCGCACCGACTATTCGTCCATTCTGGCTGCCCCTGTGGTGGGCAACATCATCAGTGAGATCGCGCCCTATCTGGGCATTGCCACCGATGGCGTGGACCGCAGCGGCACCACCGTCAAGGTGCCCAACCTGACGGGCAAGGAGTGGAGCAACGCGCAGGTGCAGCTGAACATCAAGGGTTTGAAGCATCAGCTGGCTGAGAGCGAATCCGACCAGACCGCCGCCCTTGTTACCTACCAGTACCCCCGCGCGGGGGCAGAGGTGCCCTACGGCACCACTGTTTATCTGTATACCGATACCTATGAGGGCAAGCACGCCGAGGTGCCGGACGTGACCGGCAAGAGCGCGGACTTTGCCCGGCAGATGCTGAACGCCGCAGGGTTCAACTGCACAGTCGAAGGCTCCGGCACGGTCCAGAGCCAGAGTGAGGCACCCGGCTCCAGCGTCCAGCAGGGAACCATCGTACATCTGATCTGTGGATAAAGGGGAATGAGAGTATGGAAGCAATTGCAGCAAACATCCTGTTGGAGGGCCTGGCGGTCAACGCGCTGGCCCAGTGCGAGACCCCGGTCACGCTGGTGACCACCGACAGCCGTGAGGTCTGCCCCGGGTGCATCTTTGTGGCGTTTCCGGGCGAAAAATTCGACGGCCATGATTTTGCCGCCAAGGCGCTGGAAAACGGCGCGCTCTGCGTGGTGCTGAACCACCCCGTGGAAGGCGTGCCGGAGGAGAAGAGTGTGATCTGCCCGGACAGCTACCACGCCATGATGGTGCTGGGTGCCAATTATCGCAGCCAGTTCCACCCCAAAGTGGTGGGTGTGACCGGCAGCGTGGGCAAGACCACCACCAAGCAGATGACCTACGCCGCCATTGCAGGCTTTGGCAGTACCATCAAGACCGAGGGCAACCAGAACAATGAGCTGGGCCTGCCCCGCACCATGTTCCGCATCGGCAAGGAGACCCAGTACGCCGTGGTGGAGATGGGAATGAGCCACGCCGGGGAGATCGAGCGCCTGAGCAAGTGTGCCCGCCCGGATGTGGGCATCATCACCTGCATCGGGGTGTCCCACATCGGCAATCTGGGCAGTCAGGAGAACATCTGCAAGGCAAAGCTGGAGATCTGCGCCGGTCTGCCGGAGGGTGCTCCGCTGGTGCTGAACGGGGACGACCCCTTCCTGCGCAAGGCCGTCCTGCCCGACCATGTCCGTCCGGTCTGGTTCAGCCTGGGCGATGAGAACGCTGATGTCTGTGCCCTGTCCATCCAGCAGGATGAAAAGGGTATGAGCTTTGTGCTGGAGGATCACGAGGAGGGGACTTTCCTCGTAAAGATCCCCGCCATGGGCCGGCACAACGTGGCCAACGCACTGGCTGCCTACTGCGCCGCCACCCGTCTGGGGCTGAATGCCCGCCGGGTCATTGCCGGTCTGGCCGACTTTGAGCAGACCGGAATGCGCCAGAAGGTGGTGCACGTCAGAGGTGTGGATGTCATTGAGGATTGTTACAACGCCAACCCCGACAGCATGAAGGCCGCGCTGGCCATGTTCAGGGAATATCCCTGCAAGCGCCGCTTTGCCCTGCTGGGCGATATGCTGGAGCTGGGCGATATCAGCCGCGCCGCTCACGAGGAGGTGGGCCGTCAGGCCGTGGAGAACAAGGTGGACTACCTCGTCACCTATGGCGAGCAGGCCAAGCGCATTGCCGTGGTGGCTGCTGCCAAGGGGCTGCCCACCCTCCATGCCGACACCTACGCCCAGGCCGCCGAGACCCTGCTGAACAAAATGCAGCCCGGCGATGCCCTGCTGGTCAAGGCCAGCCGCGGCATGGCACTGGAAAAAGTGCTGGAGATCTTTTACAAGGAGTAACATCGAGCTATGATTCGTTTCGCCTTGATCGCCGCCTCAACGCTGGGGTTCTTCCTCACGGCGGCGCTCGGGAATCTGATGGTGCCGCTGCTGCGGGCGTTCCAGGGACGCTGGGATGAGCCCAAGGCCCGGCAGGCACCATCACCCAAGCAGGAAGCGCCGGATGCCGAGCCGGAGCGCCCGCCGCAGGCTCCCACCATGGGCGGGCTCTGCCTGATGGTGGGGGTGCTGGCTGCTGTGGGCGTGGGCTGGACAGCCGCCTGTGTGGCTCAGCCTGAGCTGCTGGGGGCCGAGAACCTGTTCTCGGTCCGGCTGCTCACAGCGCTGCTGGGAGCTTTGCTCTTTGGCGGCGTGGGTCTGCTGGAGGATCTGGCCCGCATCCGCAGCCGTTCTGTGCTGGGCCTGCGGCGGCACACCCGCCTTGGGCTGGAAGCCGCTGCCGGTGCCGTGGTGCTGGTGCTGCTGGGAGCCAAAGGCTGCCTTGCAGCCGGGATCACCCTGCCGGGTGTGGGCTATGTCGATCTGGGCATTGCCGCCCCGCTGCTGTGGGAAGGACTGCTGGTCGCACTGGCCGAGTGTGCCCGCATTGCCGATGGCATGGACGGCATCGTCTGCGGTACATCCTTTGCGGCCATGCTGGGCCTGATGGGGGTGATGACCCTGCTGGGCTGGTTCCCGCTGGGCGTTCTGCCCGCTGCGCTGGCCGGTGCCCTGATGGCATTCCTGCTCTGGAACTTCCCTCCCGCAAAGCTGCGGCTGGGCAGCGTGGGCAGCCTGTTTCTGGCCGGGATGCTGGGGTGCGTGCCCCTGTGCATCGGCTGGCCTGACCTTACCCTGCCGCTGGCCCTGCCCTTCTGGCTGGAGGGCGGAATGGTGGCTCTGCAGATCCTGGTCTGCAAGGCCAGCCGGGGCCGCAGGCAGCTGTTCCGCTCGGCACCGCTCCACCGTTGGCTGGAGCTGCGGGGCCAGAGCGCGGAACAGATCTTTTATACCTTTTGTGTCATTGCCATGCTGGGCGTGGCGCTGACCGTTCAGCTGGCAAAAATCAGTTAAGGAGGGGTGCAGTTTGGCAACACTCCGCAGAAAAAAAGCAGAGCCGTTTTCCGTCTTTCAGCGGGATCCCGGCCCCTGGCCGCCCATCCTGCTCAACTGGATGGCGACCCTGGCCATCATCATGGTGTTCGGGCTGGTCATGCTGTTCAGTGCAAGCTATACCACGGGCTATCTCCGCTTTGGGGACAGCTTCCATTACATCAAATCCCAGCTGCTCTGCACGGTGCTGGGCCTGGGCATGATGTTCCTGTTCTCCTATTTTGACCACCGTTTCCTGCGCAGAATGGTCAAGCTGGGCTATGTTGTCTGCCTGATCCTGCTGGTGCTGGTGCTGTTCAGCAGCCCCATCAACGGCTGCCGCCGGTGGATCAGCTTCGGAGGCCTGACCTTACAGGCCTCCGAGGTGGCAAAGTTTGAGATGATCCTGCTCACGGCAGACATCGCCGCCAGGACCCCGCAGATCAAATTCGGCGAGGTGCCCCTGCGCAAGTGGGTCCACCACAGCATCGTGGTGGAGCTCATCCGGCCCATCCTGTGGCTGGTGCCTGTCCTGATCCTGCTGGTGCTGGAACCCCATATGTCGGGCATCCTGCTGACCACGGCCATCGTGGGCACCATCCTGCTGCTGGGCGGCAGCGGCGGCATCATTACCTGGGGCTGCGCCGGTGCCGCACTGTTCCTGCTGGAGACTTTGCTGAAGCATGTGGACTCCATCGACTACCTGCAGAGCCGTCTGGACGGCTGGACGCAGGATCTTGACCGGATGACCAGCCAGACCAAGCAGAGCCTGTACGCCATTGGCTCAGGCGGTGCCACGGGGCTGGGCCTTGGCAACAGCATCGAAAAGCAGCTCTGGCTGCCGGAGAGCACCAACGACTTTATCTTCAGTGTCGTGTGCGAGGAACTGGGCTTCGTCGGCGCGGTGATCGTCATCGTGCTGTTCGTCCTCTTTCTGGTGCAGGGCTTCTGGATCGCCTTCCATGCCGAAAACCGGTTCTGCACGCTGGTGGGCATCGGCATCATGGCGCAGATCGCCTGGCAGGTGTTCTGCAACATCGCCGTTGTCACCAACACCCTGCCCAACACCGGCATTTCGCTGCCCTTCTTCTCCTCCGGCGGCACCAGTCTGATCCTGCTGCTGGCCGAGATGGGCGTTATGGTCAATATCGGACGCAACGGCGAACGGGCCCGTCTGGAACGGGAGGAAGCCCACGCCGAGCGGGAGCGCCAGTGCAAGGCAAAGACCATTGTGCTGGATACCGCGCGCAGAACGCAGACAGAACAGTAAGGAGGAACCAAGATGCGTGTACTCATTGCAGCCGGCGGCACTGCCGGCCATATCAACCCGGCTCTGGCCATTGCGGGAGCCATCAAAAAGGCCGACCCCACCGCCGAGATCCATTTTGCGGGCCGGAAAGAGGGTATGGAGTACCGTCTGGTCACACAGGCGGGCTATCCCTTCCATCACATCGAGATCACCGGCTTTCAGCGGAAGCTGAGCCTGAACAATATCAAGCGGAATCTCATTACCCTGTGGAATCTGGCACTCTCCGGCCCCAAGGCCAAAAAGATGATGAAGGACATCCAGCCCGACCTGGTCATTGGCTGCGGCGGCTATGTGTCCGGCCCGGTGGTGCGCTGCGCCGCCAGACAGGGCATCAAGACCGCCCTGCATGAGCAGAACGCTTTTCCCGGCGTGACCAACAAGCTGCTGGCCCCGGATGTGGACATCGTGTTCGCCGCCGTGCCCGCCGCCGTGGAAAAGCTGGGCGCACCCGAAAAGACCATCGTGGTGGGCAATCCCGTCCGGCCTGAGGTGTTCACCCAGGCGAAGAACCGGGAAGCCATCCGTGCCGAACTGGGCGCGGGCGACCGCACCGTGATCCTCTCCTTCGGCGGCAGTCTGGGTGCCCGCCGCGTGAACGAGGTGGTGGCCGACCTCTGCGCATGGGAGCAGAAAAACCACAAGCCCGTCCTCCATCTCCATGCCACCGGCCAGTACGGCGTGCAGCTGTTTCAGGATCTGGAAAAGGAAAAGGGCTTTGCCCCCGGCGAGAGCCTTGTGGTGAAGGAATACATCAACAATATGCCCGAGCTGCTGGCTGCAGCGGACCTTGTCATCAGCCGCGCCGGTGCCCTGACACTGGCCGAGCTGGAGGCTGTGGGCCGTGCCGCCGTGCTCATCCCCAGCCCCAACGTGGCAGAGAACCACCAGTATTACAACGCCATGGAGCTGCAGAAGGCCGGTGCCGCTGTGGTCATTGAGGAAAAAGACCTGACCGGCGAAAAGCTGGTGCAGACCGTTTCCGGGATGCTGGCCCAGCCCGGCAAGCTGGCTGAGATGGGCCGCAATGCCCGGAGCCTGTCGGTGGACGACAGCCTGGACCGCATTGCGGATGCCCTGCTCAAGCTGGTCAAGACCCCGTAACGGAAGGAAAAAACAGAGGAAAGGAGGTGCAGCCGGATGCCGCAGAATGACCGGAACAGCCGGAACCGCAAGCGCCGCCGGGCCTACGATCAGGCCCGGGATGACCGGCGCGGCGGGCAGAGCACCCAGCGCCGCAGCAGCGCGGGTGCTGGCAGTGACCTGGGGTACAGCGGGTACGCAGGATATTCCTCCGGCGGCCACCCCATCACGAACCCCAATTATGATCCCGATGCGCCCCGCCCCAGCCGGTATACGGAGCGCACGGTGAACTACGGCTCCTACCCGGATAACAGCATCACCTTTCCCACCGGCGGGCGGAGCAGCCAGAGCGGCGCACAGCGCCCCCGCAGCGGGCAGAGCGGCCAGCGGCGCACCTCCGGGGGCAATCAGCGGAACCGCCGCCCGTCTGGCGGCCAGAACCGGAACGCCCAGCGCCGCCCGCAGAACGCCCAGAGCCGCAGCGGCCAGCGGATGCGGCCGGTGCAGGGGCAGAACGCCCGGCGTGACCCCGTCCGGCGGGAGGGCAGGAAAAAGCGGAAGCTGACCCGGGCCGCCATCCGGCGGCGCAGGCTCATGCGGCGGCTCACGGCCCTTGTCATGCTGCTCTGCGTCATCGGCGCGGGAGTCTACCTCACCGTGACGATGCTGTTCAAGATCAGCTCCATTCAGGTGCAGACAGCAGACGGTGTGGTGCAGGAGGCCGGCGGCTATACCAGCGACCAGATCCTGCAGGCGCTGGATGTCCATCCGGAAGAGAATATCTTCAGCTTTGACCCCGGCAGCAAAGCCGCCGCGCTGGAAAAGGTGTTCCCCATGCTGGAGGATATCCGGGTGGAGCGGGATTACCCCGGCACCGTGGTGGTGCGGGTAACAGAAGCCCAGCCTGCCTGGGCCATGCAGACCTCCTCCGGCTGGCTGACCCTCTCGGGCGGCCTGAAGATCCTGGAAAAGGATTCTGCCCAGCCTGCCGGTCTGCCCACCCTGTACGGCGGCGAACCGGTCTCTGCCGAGCCCGGCGAACAGCTGACCTTTGCGGCGGAGCCCAAGGCTGACAGCACCCCGGACAGCGCCGCCGACAGCAGCGCCTCCGGCACTGTTGAGGAGGAGGCGGACCAGCGGCTGGAAAGCCTGAACACCCTGCTGGCCGCACTGGATGCCGCAGGCATGAGCGCCGACGTGACCCGCATCGAGTTTGCGGATGTGGACGAGATGGCCTTCCTCTATCAGGACCGCATCAGCGTCTGGCTGGGCACCCTGAACGAGCTGGAATATAAGCTCAAGCTGGCAAAGCACGTCCTGCTGAATGAGGACGGCAAGGGCTGTGCCGCAACCGACACCGGAAAGCTGGACTTCACCCATATCAGCATGTCCAGCACCCGCAAGTTTACCTTTGCACAGGGCGAGCCGGAGCTGCCCTCCGGCTACATCTTGCCTGAACCGGTGGAGGAAACACCCGCCGAAGAAGGTGTGACCGGTGAGACGGCAGAAGGCACGGCCACAGACGACACCGCCCCGGCAGAGGGCGAAGCCGCTGCAGATGCCGCTGCCGAAACACCAACGGATACCGCCGCGGCCCCGGCAGAGCCCGAGGCCGGACCGACGGCACAGCCGACTCCCGACGAAGGAACGACCCCGGCGGCGGGCGATGCAAACCAAACCCAAACGACCCAATGAGGAGCGTGTAATGTTATGAAGCTGGAACAATTACTGGAAGGTGTGCCCTTTACGCTGGTGCAGGGCAGCCTGGATACCGAAGTGCAGGACATCATCTACGACAGCCGGAAGGCGGCCCCGGGCCTTGCCTTTGTCTGCATCGTGGGCACCCAGCGTGACAGCCACGAGTTTGCCGCGGACTGCGCCGCCAAGGGCGTGAGCGTGCTGGTCATCCAGCATGACATCGACCTTTCTGCCATGCCCGGTGTGACCGTGGTCAAGGTGGAGAGCAGCCGCTATGCCATGGCGCTGATGAGCGGCAACCTCTTTGGCAACCCCTCCCGCCAGATGACCATGATCGGCGTGACCGGTACCAAGGGCAAGACCACCACCACCCACATGATCAAGAGCGTGCTGGAAGCTGCCGGGAAAAAGGTCGGCATGATCGGCACCAACGGCATCTATTTCATGGGCCGTCATCAGGAGACCGCCAACACCACCCCTGAGAGCTACGAGCTGCAAAAGACCTTCCGCCAGTTTCTGGACGCAGGCTGCGATGTGGCCCTGATGGAGGTGTCCAGCCAGGGCCTGATGATGGACCGTGTGGCGGGGGTGCACTATGATATCGGCGTGTTCACCAACCTTTCCCCCGACCACATCGGCCCCGGTGAGCACAAGACCTTTGAGGAGTACCGCAGCTGGAAGGGGCAGCTCTTCCGGCGGTGTGATGTGGGCGTGGTGAACATCGATGACGAGAACACCGAAGCCCTGCTGGAAGGCCACACCTGCAAGCTGGTGACCTATGGCCGCAGTGAAAAGGCCGACTACCGCGCCGAGGGCTGTGAGCTGCTGCGCACCCACGATTTTCTTGGCGTGGCGTTCCACGTTTCCGGCAGAGACAATATGGATGTCAGGGTGAACATGCCCGGCGAGTTCAGCGTCTACAACGCGCTGGCTGCCCTGGCCGTGGGCAAGGTGCTGGGCCTGCCCGATGCCGCCATCCATGAGGGTCTGGGCAAGTGCGTGGTCAAGGGCCGCGTGGAGCTGGTGCCCATCAGCAAAAAGTTTACCATCCTGCTGGACTACGCCCACAACGAGGTCTCCACCGAGAGCCTGCTCACCACCCTGCGGGCTTATCACCCCCACCGGCTGGTGGTGGTGTTCGGCTGCGGCGGCAACCGCTCCAAGCTGCGCCGCTACGGCATGGGCGAGACCTGTGCCAAAATGGCGGATTTCTCCATCCTGACCGAGGACAACAACCGCTTTGAGAAGATCGAGGACATCCTCGCCGATATCCGGGTGGGCATGAACAAGGGCAACCCCGATGCCAAGTTTGTGGAGATCCCTGACCGTCTGGACGCGCTCCACTACGCCGTGGATCACGCCCAGGAGGGCGACCTGATCGCCGTCATCGGCAAGGGCCACGAGACCTACCGCGACCGTGAGGGCGTGAAAACCCCCTTCCTGGAACGGGAGCTGCTGGAAGAATACGCCCAGCAGATCGGGTTGGAATAAACAACAAAAACGCGCTGTGTCGTTGGACACGGCGCGTTTTTTGCTTCTGCTTTGGCACGCAGGCCTTCGGCTCAGCAGGATCGAATTTGCAGGCGGCCGGCACTCGCACGGCCATGGCAGCACTTACGCGCCCCACACCAGCCAGAGATACACATAGCCCGTCAGGACGGCTGCCAGTGTGAACGGGATGCCGATGCGCAGAAAATCACGGGTGCGCACCTGCTCACCCTGCTTGCGCAGGATGCCGATGGCTGCAATGTTGGCCGAAGCGCCAATGGGGGTCAGGTTGCCGCCCAGAGTTGCACCCGTGAGCAGGCCGAAATAAAACAGCTCGGGCGGGAAGCCTGCACCGCCGTTCATCAGCCCGGCAATGCCCTGCACCACCGGCAGCATGGTGGCCACATAGGGGATGTTGTCGATGAAGGCAGAAAGGCCCACCGAGACGAACACCAGCAGGGTATAGAGCCGGAAGGGATCATCACCGGAGAGGGTGTAGAACAGCTGGGCGGCGGCATCGATGACCCCGGCCTTGCGGATGCCCTCGATCAGGATGAACAGCCCGAACAACAGCAGCAGGGTGTCACAGTCCAGCTCCCGGGCCGCCAGCCGGAACGGCGCGAATGAGCGGCGGCGCAGGCAGGCGCGCAGGATGCCGAACAGGCAGACCCCTGCACAGATCAAACCGCTGCGCAGGCCATAGAGCGCCAGCGGCAGACCGCCCGCAGGCTGGGGCAGGAAGGAGGCCGCGATGAGCAGGCCCACCGTCAGCAGCATCAGGGCGGAGGGAACGGTGTCGGTGACCTCGGTCTCCACCGTGGCCGAGATGGGCTGGGTCTCGTGCCGGAAGGTGAACAGCAGCACGCCCAGAGAGGCCAGCGCCCCCAGCTCCACCCCGAAGAAGATGCCGGGCCTGCCCTCCATCCAGAAGAAATGGAAGAAGTTCATCCCCGCAAAGCCGCCCAGCAGGATGCTGGTGGTGTCGCCCACAAGGGTGGCAGCTCCCTGCAGGTTGGAGGAGACCGCAATGGAGATGAGGACGGGCACGGGGGAGATCTTGAGCTTGCGGGCAATGGCAAGGCCCACCGGGGCCACCATGAGCACTGTGGCAACATTGTCCACAAAGGCGCTGATGACCCCGGCAAAAAGGGCCAGCATACACACGGCCCATTTCACATTGGGCACCCGCACGATGAGCAGCTCGGCCAGCCGGGCGGGCATCCTGCTCTCAATGAAGAGGGAGACCGTGCCCATGGTGCCCGCCATCATCAGCAGGACATTGAAGTCCACAGCCCGGGCGGCATCCATCAGGGTGAAGTCCCACAGGCCCGCCGCGCCCAGAGCCAGAAACAGAGCGGCCCCGCCCAGCGCGGCAAAAGGCCGGTACTGCGGCAGGGCCAGCATCAGAAGATAGGTCAGCAGAAAAATGATCAGTGCAGGAAGCATACGCAGTCCTCAGCTTTCGGGCCTGGCATCGGTGTCCTCGTCGATCATCCGGTATCCCACGCCCAGTTCGTTCAGAATATAGGTGTTGCGGCCGGGCACGCTGCCCAGCTTTTTGCGGATGTTTGCCATGTTGACCTGCAGCTTTTTGGTGCTGCCGCAGTCGGTATCGCCCCAGATGGCCCGCACGATGGCGGCATAGGTCATCACCCGGCCTGCATGTTCCGAGAGGAAGGCCACGATGTTATATTCGGTCTGGGTCAGCTTGATCTCGGCACCGTCCACAAAGACCTTGCGGCGCTCGTAGTTGATCTCAAGCCCCTGTGCCCGGAACACGCCGCCGGGCATTCCGCCCAGCACGCCGAAGCGGTTGGTGCGCAGGGCGGCGCGCACCCGGGCCAGCAGCTCGCCGGTGCCAAAGGGTTTGGTGATGTAATCGTTGGCTCCCAGATCCAGCGCCTCGATCTTGTCCTGCTCGGTGGTGCGGGCCGAGAGCACGACGATGGGGGTCAGGAACTTCTGCCGCACAAAACGGATGAGCTCCAGACCGTCCCGGTCAGGCAGGCCCAGATCCAGGATGATAAGGTCCGGATTGTGGGAGGTGAACAGGGTCTGGCCCATGGCGCAGGTGTTGGCAACAAGGGCCTGATAGCCGTTGGTCTCCAGCAGCGTCTCAATAAAGCTGCAGATGTTGGCCTCATCTTCCACGACCAGAACCTTGAATTTGTTATTGCTCATCTTCGTTTTCCTCCGTCTCAATCGATTCGGTCTCCAGCCAGAAGCGGATGCTGGTGCCCTCGCCCACCTTGCTCTCGGCCTGGATCTCGCCGCCGTGTGCCTTGACGATGGCGGCACAGACCGAAAGGCCGATGCCCATGCCGTGCTTGCCGCTGTCGGCCGCGGCATCGGCGGGCAGCACACCGGTGAACAGGGTGCGCAGGCGCTCCTTCGGAATGCCGCAGCCGTTGTCCGATACTTCAAACACCGCCCGGCTGCCCAGCGTGAACACCCGCAGGGTCAGCTGGGTCATCCCCTCGGCGTGGACGGCGGCATTTTCCAAAAGGTTCGTCAGCACCTGCGAGATCAGCATCGAGTCCATGGGGATCACGATGAAGCTGTCGGGCAGGTAGGTGGTAACGGGCACCTTGGGGTAGCGCTTCTGGAACCGCACCAGCACGGTGTCGATCAGCTCGTCCAGCACGGTGGGGGTCTTTTGCACGGCTACCTGCCCGCCGTCAAAGCGGGTGACGGACAGCAGGTTCTCCACCATCCGGTTCAGCCACTGGGCATCGGAACAGGCTTCGCCAAGAAGTTTTAATTTTTGCTCTTTTTCCAGACTGTCATAATTTTCAATGACCGTGGAACAGGCCCCGTAAATGGAAGTAAGGGGCGTGCGCAGATCGTGGGAGACGGCCCGCAGCAGGGTGGCCCGCATCTTTTCGGTCTCGCTCTCCATCCGCAGCTGTTCCTGCTTTTTGATGCGGGTGGTCAGGGTGCTGGTCATAATGGACACCACCAGCATCGCCATGCCCGAGAACAGGTTTTCCGGCAGGGTGAAGTTGAAGGCAAAGTAAGGGGAGCGGAACGCAAAATTCACGGCCAGCACGCCGATCAGGGAAGCCACCACGCCCCACACATAACCATCCGTATAGATCGAGGTCAAAAAAACTGCCAGAACAAACACCATCGATGCAACGCCATCGATCCGGCCGGTGATCTGCTGTGTGCCGGTCACGATGAGAAAGGCGGCGCACAGCACAGCGGCCAGGACCAGCGCGTCGTGCCAGCGGGTCTTCTGCTTCATGGGGATCCCTCCATATCTATTCTACTCCAGATAAAAAGTATACCATACTTTTCCTAAAGATGCAGTAAAGGCTGAAAAAAGAGCTGTTGTTCCGGGGGTGGGCTGCACAGAATGCCCAAACCCATGGATTCTTTTCCGGTTTTATGCTATTATAAAGAGTAAGAGCAAGGAGAGAGCGCTCTCAGGGATAAGAGAAAACGTAACGTTGCAATAGAAGGAGAAGAGGACTATGGGAAAATATTTTGGCACCGACGGCTTCCGTGGCGAGGCCGGTGTGAACCTGACCGCCGACCACGCCTACAAGGTGGGCCGTTTTCTGGGCTGGTATTATAATGCACTGCGGGAGCGCAGCGGCAACAACGAGCCTGCCCGCATCGTCATTGGCAAGGACACCCGCCGCTCCAGCTATATGTTCGAGTACAGCCTGGTGGCGGGCCTGACCGCTTCCGGCGCAGATGCCTACCTGCTCCACGTCACCACCACCCCCAGTGTGGCCTACATTGCCCGTGTGGATGATTTTGACTGCGGCATTATGATCTCCGCCAGCCATAACCCGTTCTACGACAACGGCATCAAGCTGATCGACTGCTACGGCGAAAAGATGCCGGAGGAGACCCTGCTGCTGGTGGAGGACTACATCGACGGCAAGCTCCATGTCTTTGATCAGGACTGGCCGGAGCTGCCCTTTGCCCACCGGGAGCATATCGGCTGCACCGTGGACTACGTGGCAGGCCGCAACCGCTACATGGGCTACCTGATCAGCCTGGGTATCTACTCCTTCAAGGGCATCAAGGTGGGTCTGGACTGCGCCAACGGTGCCAGCTGGAACATTGCCAAGAGCGTGTTCGATGCGCTGGGCGCAGACACCTATGTCATCAACAACCAGCCCAACGGCCTGAACATCAACCTGAACGCAGGCTCCACCCACATCGAGGGTCTGCAGAAGTTTGTGGTGGAAAAGGGTCTGGACGTGGGCTTTGCCTATGACGGCGATGCAGACCGCTGCCTCTGCGTGGATGAAAAGGGCAATGTGATTACCGGTGACCACATCCTGTACATCTACGGCTGCTACATGAAGGAGCGCGGCAAGCTGCTGACCAACACCGTTGTCACCACAGTCATGTCCAACTTTGGCCTGTACAAGGCCTTTGACGAGCAGGGCATCGGCTACGCCAAGACTGCCGTGGGTGACAAGTATGTCTACGAGTATATGGCCAAGAACGGCTGCCGCATCGGCGGTGAGCAGAGCGGCCACATCATCTTCTCCAAGTACGCCAGCACCGGTGACGGCATCCTGACCAGCCTGAAGATGATGGAGGTCATGCTGGCCAAGAAGAAGCCTCTGAGTGCTCTGGCCGCTCCGCTGAAGATCTACCCGCAGGTGCTGGAGAACGTCCGTGTGACCGATAAGAAGGCCGCGCAGGACGATGCCGCCGTGCAGACCGCTGTCAAGGCGGTGGCTGAGGCACTGGGCGATACCGGCCGCATCCTTGTCCGGGAGTCCGGCACCGAGCCGGTGGTCCGTGTGATGGTGGAGGCCCCTGACCACGACACCTGCCAGAAGTACGTTTCTCAGGTGGTGGATGTCATCAAGGCACAGGGCTACAGCGTCTGACGCTGAGCCGGAAAGAGAGCGCAGGATGAAGAAGTTCAAACGGATGCTGGCGGGGCTGGCCTGTGTGCTGGCGGTCTGCCTGTGTACCCCCACCGCTTTTGCGGCAAAGGTCATCGTCTATTTTGATGCCAACGGCGGTATCTGTACCTCTGCCGCGGAGCGCACCAATGCCGACGGCCAGCTGACGAGCCTGCCCACCGCCACCATGGAGGGCTATACCTTCGATGGCTGGTACACCACCGGTACGGATGATGTCACCGGTTTTCCCATTGATGTGCAGGTCAAAGCCAACGATACGGCGTTTGGTGCGGATACCACCGTCTATGCCCACTGGTCGGCCAATGGCGGCAGTGCGGAAGTGGTGGAGGAGAAAGAGGTAGACCCAAACACCCTTCTTACAACGATGGGGCTGGCAGCCGGAAGCGTGGTTCTGGTGCTGCTGGCAAGCCTGGCACTTTGAGAGGAGCGGACATGCAGCAGAACTTAAAATTTCCGGCGCAGTGCACCGTTATTCCTGCTGAGGAGCTGGAGCAGATTTCCGGCGGCGCTCCTGCCTGGGTGGGGGAGCTGAAGGATCAGATCCGCCCCTACTGGCAGAAGGCAAAGCCTTATCTGGCTTTTGGCATCGAGTGCGGCAAGGCCTTTGTGCAGGTCGTTGCGGCGGCATACAGTATCTACATCTATGGCCGGATCATTCAGGACTCCATGCACGGCATCAAGGACAGCCTGAACTGGTTCAAGGGCCTGAACTGAAAATATCGGGATATGAAACGTCCCCCTGCGCCGTTCGTGGTTTGAACGGCGCAGGGGGACGTTTGACATCTTTATTTAATCATCCGTGCTGTCCAGCTTCAACACGGCGGTAAAGGCCTCACTGGGCAGGGAGACGCTGCCGAGCTGGCGCATCTTCTTCTTGCCCTCCTTCTGCTTTTCCAGCAGCTTCTTCTTGCGGGAGATATCGCCGCCGTAGCACTTGGCCAGCACGTCCTTGCGCATGGCCTTGACGGTCTCGCGGGCGATGATCTTGCCGCCGATGGCGGCCTGCACCGGGATCTCGAACAGGGTGCGGGGAATGTTGTCCCGCAGCTTTTCGCAGATGCGGCGGCCCTTGGCGTAGGCGTTGTCCCGGAACACGATCATGGAGAGTGCATCCACAGGGTCGCCGTTCAGCAGGAAGTCCAGCTTGACCAGATCGCTCTCGCGGTACTCTTTGAACTCGTAGTCGTAGCTGGCGTAACCGCGGCTACGGCTCTTGATGGCATCGAAGAAGTCGTAGACGATCTCGCCCAGAGGCAGGGCGTAGTGCAGGTCCACGCGGACATCGTCCAGATACTTCATGTCGATGAGCACGCCGCGCTTCTGCTGGCACAGATCCATCAGGGCACCCACGTAATCGTTGGGGGTGTAGAGGTGGACATCCACAAAGGGCTCCTCCTGCTTGACGATGTTGGAGGGGTCCGGGTAGCTGGACGGGTTGTCGATCATCTCCACAGTGCCGTCTGTCATGGTCAGGCGGTAGCGGACGCTGGGGGTCGTGGTGATGATATCCAGATCGAACTCCCGCTCGAGACGCTCGGTGATGATCTCCATGTGGAGCAGGCCCAGGAAGCCGCAGCGGAAGCCAAAGCCCAGCGCGGCACTGGTCTCGAGCTCAAAGGTCAGGGAAGCGTCGTTCAGCTGCAGCTTTTCCAGCGCGTCCTTCAGGTCGGGGTACTTGGCACCGTCGGCGGGGTAGATGCCGCAGAACACCATGGGCTTGACCTGGCGGTAGCCGGGCAGGGCCTCGGAGGTGGGGCGGTCTGCCAGTGTGACGGTATCGCCCACGCGGGTGTCCTGCACGGTCTTGATGCTGGCGGTCAGGTAGCCGACCTCGCCGGCCTGCAGCTGGCTGCAGGGGGTCAGGCTGGTGGCACCCATGTGGCCCACCTCTACCAGCGTGAACTCTGCTCCGGTGGCCATCATCTTGATGGTGTCGCCGGGCTTGACGGTGCCCTCGAACACGCGGATGTAGACGATAACGCCCTTGTAGCTGTCGTAGATGCTGTCAAAGATCAGGGCCTTGAGGGGAGCGTCCGGGTCGCCGGTGGGGGCGGGAATATCGCTGACCACCCGCTCCAGCACCTGATCGACGTTCAGGCCGGTCTTGGCGGAGACGCGGGGCGCATCCATGCAGGGCAGGCCGATCACATCCTCCACCTCCTGGGCCACCTCGTCCGGGTGGGCGCTGGGCAGGTCAATCTTGTTCAGGATGGGCACCAGCTCCAGATCGTGCTCCAGCGCCATGTAGGTGTTGGCCAGCGTCTGGGCCTCCACACCCTGGGTGGCATCCACCACCAGAATGGCACCCTCACAGGCGGCCAGACTGCGGCTGACCTCGTAGGCAAAGTCCACGTGGCCCGGGGTGTCGATGAGGTTGAACTCGTAGGTCTTGCCGTCCTTGGCAGTGTAGTTCAGGGTAACGGCGCGGGCCTTGATGGTGATGCCGCGCTCCCGCTCGATGTCCATGTTATCGAGGATCTGATCCTCCATGATGCGCTCGTCCACGCTCTTGGTCAGCTCCAGAATGCGGTCCGACAGGGTGGACTTGCCGTGGTCGATGTGTGCAATGATGCAGAAATTTCGGATGTTGTCTCTTGCCATGTAATTCCTCCGGGAGAGTGTGTTAGTCGTTCAGGATCCAGTCCTCCACGGCAGCGGTCGTGCCGTGTTCCAGATAAACACGGGGCACCCGGCGGGAAACGCCGCAGAGCACCTCGTAGGTGATGGTATCGGTCTTGCGGGCAATGTCCTCCGCACTGTCGCTGACAGTGCCGCCCCACAGGATGGCTTCGTCACCCTCCTGCACCGTACCCGGCACAGCAGAGACATCCACCATCATCTGATCCATACAGACCCGGCCCAGCACCGGGCAGGGCGTGCCGTGGATCTCCACGATGCCCTTGCCGCAGCTGAGCTGGCGGGGGTAGCCATCGGCGTAGCCGGTGCAGAGGGTGGCCACCGGCGTGGGCCGCTCTGCTGTGAACCGGCGGCCATAGCTGGTGGACTGGCCCGGCTGCAGTACCTTGACCATGCTGACCACGGTCTTGAGCTTCATCACCGGGCGGAACAGCCCGAAGCGGACTTCATCGCTGGGGTCAAAGCCGTACAGGATGATGCCGGGGCGGGCCATGCAGTGTGCCCGGGGCAGGCCCTCGGGCCAGTCCGGGTGGAGCATCACACCGGCCGAGTTGTCGCAGTGGACGATGCCGGGCTCGTGCCCGGCTGCCGTCAGGGCGCTGCAGGCCTGCACAAAGAGCCGGTGCTGCTCGGCGGTGTAGGCAATGTTTTCCTCAGCGGTGTCATCGGCCACCGAGAAGTGCTGGAACAGGCCGGTCATTTCCAGGCCGGGCAGGGTGCAGGCGGCGATGGCCTCGGCAATGGCGGCATCAAAATCGGTGCGCAGAGCAAAGCCGATGCGGCCCATGCCGGTATCCACAGCCAGATGCACTTTGACCCGGCCCCCGACGGCCTGTGCGGCCTCGCTCAGGGCTTGGGCCTGGGGCAGAGAATAGCAGGCCGCGGTGATATCGTCCCGGATGAGGGCGGCAGCGTATGTGGGCTGCACATGACCCAGAATGAGGATGGGCAGGGTCTGGCCGCTCCTGCGCAGCTGCAGGGCCTCGGCCAGGCAGCTGACAGCCAGCCAGGAAGCACCCTCCTGCGCAAAGACCCGGGCGCACTGGACGGCACCGTGGCCGTAGCTGTCGGCCTTGACCACGGCACACAGGGGCAGGCTGCCTGCCCGCTGCTTTACGGTGCGGAAGTTGGCCCGCAGGGCATCGAGATCGATCTCAGCCCAGACGTGTTTTTCAAAGTTCTGCATCTGCATGATGCATTCCCTCCTTTGGGGATGGATTGGATGTGCGTCCTGTATGGACCGGCCGCCAGCCGTCGATGCCGCTCTCCTGCAGAGCATGGAGCGTTTTCTGCCGGAAGGCGTGGTCGGTGCGGCAGCGCTCCCGGACAAAATCCTTGGTCTGCTCCCGCACGGTCACACCGTCGGCGGGGCAGCGGCTCTTGACGATGGGAAAGTCCTCCTCCTTTACCGCACAGCGCACCTCGTGTTCGGTGGCCAGCAGCATGGGGCGGATCAGGGTCAGGCCCCGGCGGTCCAGCTGGGTGACCGGGGAGAAGCAGCCAATGCGGCCCTCCCGCCAGAGATTCATGTAAAAGGTCTCGACAGCATCATCGAGGTGGTGGCCCAGTGCCACTTTATTGCAGCCAAGCTCCTGC
Organism: Faecalibacterium sp. DFI.5.82; assembly: GCF_029076575.1. Lineage (NCBI taxonomy): Bacteria > Bacillati > Bacillota > Clostridia > Eubacteriales > Oscillospiraceae > Faecalibacterium > Faecalibacterium sp. DFI.5.82. The sequence continues at coordinate 84,615 of NZ_JARFIS010000005.1, read as the reverse complement.
GCCGCCGTGTGCAGCGCGCCCCGGCGCAGCCTGGCGCAGAGGGAACAGGGGTTCTTTTCCTGCCGGTATTCAAACACGATGGGGCCGATCTCGGTGCGGCGCACCTCGTAGGGGACCCCATACCGGGCGAACAGCGCCGCCAGCGGGCTGTAATCCACAGCCTGGTGGTCAAACTGCGGGTCAAGGGTAACGGCCACGACCTCATAATCAAAGCCGAGGTACCGGCGCAGCTGGGCCAACCCGATGGTCAGAGCCACGCTGTCCTTGCCGCCCGAAACGCCCACCATGATCTTATCACCGGGGGAGATCATCTCGTAATCCTGCACGGCCTTACGCATCAGGCCGCAGAGCCGCTGCATGGCGTGTGGATCGCTCATGTCAGGCTCACGCTTTCCACCAGATTGACGATATCGCTGATGGAGGCCAGCTTGGTCAGGCCGGAGACATAGACCACATCGCCGCTGTCGTATTCGATGGTGGCCAGCACGGCGTAGTAGGCCTGGATATCACAGCGCACGGCAGTGACAGTGGCACCCTCCACCTGCAGCTTGACCTTGCGGGGGCTGATGACACCGTAGGCTGCTTTCAGGTCGGCTTCCGACTGGCCGATGAAATCTTCGTAAGTGGCTTTGTCTTCCCGCTGGAACAGCACCACCTGATAGTTGGCGTTGGCACTGTCCTCACCGGAAGCCAGCTGCAGCGCATGGCCCAGCGCAGCATCCTCGGTCATCTGACAGACGGGCCAGACGGCACTTTCGTAATCCACCGAGATGCCATTCTCCGCATCAAAGTGGGTGTCGGGGTTGGCAGGAGTGCGGCGGTTGACGGCCAGCGTCAGCCCAAAGTAGGCCAGCGCACCCAAAAGCACGATCACGCCCATGGCGAGCAGCAGCCTGGAGGCCCGCTGCTGGGAGGAATCCTGCGTGTGAATGTCTTTCGGCATGGAAAAAATCTCCTTTATACAATATCTTATATAGTATAACACACTCGGCGGCAAAATTGTAGCGCCGCCGGGACAAATTTGCCCCCCGGAGGCTGAAAAACTTTTTGAAAATGCAATTTTAGAAAACACGAGATTTCAAGAGGATTCAAGAGATTTTGAGAGATATAAAAATTTCCACTGAAAAAATCGCAAAAAGATGTTGACAGGCGCTTTTTTGTGTTGTATACTGACACTCGCGCCCCAAAGGCGCCTGAATCGTACCAAACACTTATCAGGAGGAAATAGATATGAGCACTACTCTCGTAAAGCCCGCTGAAGTCGAGCGCAAGTGGTATCTGCTCGACGCAACCGGCAAGAGCCTGGGTCACGTCGCTGCTGAGGCCGCTGTTCTGCTGCGCGGCAAGCAGAAGGTCAACTACACCCCCAATGTCGATTGCGGCGATTACGTCGTTGTCGTCAACTGCGACAAGGCAGTTCTGACCGGCAAGAAGGCTGAGCAGAAGTTCCACATCACCCACAGCAAGTACATTGGCGGCCTGAAGAAGGTCCAGTACAGCAAGCTGATGGCTGAGAACAGCGACCTGGCTATGACCTACGCTATCAAGGGCATGATCCCTTCCAACACCATCGGTGCTAAGGCTCTGACCCGTCTGCACTGCTACCAGGGTGCCGAGCACGCTCACGCAGCTCAGAAGCCCGAGAAGATCGAGTTCTAAGAAGGAGGCAATCGAACATGTACGAAACCAAACCTTATTTCTACGGCACTGGTCGTCGTAAGGATTCCGTTGCCCGCGTTCGCGTTTACACCGGCACCGGCAAGATCACCATCAACGATCGTGATATCGACAACTACTTCGGTCTGGAGACCCTGAAGCTGATCGTCCGTTCTCCGCTGGTTCTGCTGGGCCTGGAGGGCAAGTACGATGTCGTCGTCCGCGTTTCCGGCGGCGGTGTTTCCGGCCAGGCTGGCGCTATCCGCCACGGCCTGTCCCGCGCCCTGCTGCAGCAGAGCGATGAGAATCGTTCTGTTCTGAAGAAGGCTGGCTTCCTGACCCGTGATCCTCGTATGAAGGAGCGTAAGAAGTACGGTCTGAAGGCTGCACGTCGTGCACCCCAGTTCTCCAAGCGCTGATTTGTTTCAGATGTATCTTTACGGCTCTGCTTCGGCAGAGCCGTTTTTGTTTGTTGCGCTCCTGCGCACAAAAAGAACACCCCCGCGCCTTTTGGCCGGGGGTGTTCTGCTGTGATAGGAAATGTCAGGTGGAAGAGGAAAGCATCTTTTGCAGCTGGGTCTTGGCCCGGTAGTAGGTCACCCGGGCCCATGCGGCATTGTGGCCGAAGATCAGCCCGATGCGCTCAAAGGGCAGCTCGCCGAATACCCGGAGGCTGAACACCTCTTTGTAAGGCTCGTCCAGCGTGTGCAGGCACTGATGTACAGTGAATGCCGCATCCTGATCGACCAGCAGCTGGGCAATGTCCGGAGTGGCGGCGGGGGCGGTTTCGGCATCTTCCAGCGGGGCAGTGCGCTTTGTCCGGCGGCAGTGGGAATAATAGGCGTTGCGGGCCACCGTGAACAGCCACGCCCGTACATCCTGCCGGTCGTCGTAGTCTTTTAGGCCGTCCAGTGCCTTGAAGAAAGTCTCCTGCGTCAGCTCCTCGGCCAGTGCCTCGTTGTGGGTCAGGCCCTGCAGGAACAGAAACACATCCCGGAAGTAGAGCCGGTAAATGCTGTCGATGTCCATAGGCTCAGCCCTTCTTATAGTCGGTGCCATATTCCTGGTCGGTGCCGTAGGCGTAGTCGAAGGTACCGTCCGGGTTTTCCTGCACGATGTAGCGGTCTACCTGCTGTCCATCGCGGTAGTACAGGGTTTGGTCTGCGCAGTCTACGGTCAGCAGCTGGGTAGGAGATACCATGACCCATACAGAGAATCGATCAGAACCCACCAGAGCTGTCAGTACCCGATGCACACCCGGAAAGCGGTAGCGCATGGCCCGCACAGTGATCTGCGGCTTGCCCCAGCTGAAGGTGTCCTCCATATCCAGCCAGACCCCCTCGCCCTGCGCTTCCAGAATGCAGATGTCTGCACCATTCTCTTTGCGGTTGTAGGTCCAGAACTGAGCCTGCTCTGTGGTGGCCGGGACGCGGGCAGTGCCCATCCAGAATATCAGTGCCAGAGCGCACAGGGCTGCCAGCACTGTGCCGATTGCTGCGCGGATGCTCCTTCTTTGCAGGGCGGCCCTGATCCTGCGCAGGGGCGCATCCGGCTGCGCTTCCGGCCGCACCGGCACCGGTTGCTCCATCTGTTCCAGCTCGGCGCGGCAGGCTTCACATTCGGCCAGATGCTCCTCTACCAGTGCATTGGTGGCCTCGCTGGTGATGTGCTCCGCATACAGCGGCAGCAGGTCACGGATGATATCACAATTCGTTTTCATCGTCTTTTGCCCTCCTTTTTCATGGCCTTTCACCCCAATAACGCAGAAAAGGAGAAAGCGTTACAGGTTTCTGCAAATTTTTTGCAGGATCAGCCCTTCTCCTGCCAGAATAACCCACCGCTGGTCTGGAACAGGGGCCAGGGGTTCACGCTCTTGCTGCCGAGCTTGAAGTCCATGGTCAGCTCCTCGCCCAGCACGCCGACAGCCTGCCCCCGCTCCACAGTCTGGCCGCGGGTCACGGAGAGCTCCTGCAGGCCATACAGATAACTGCGCACGCCGCAGCCGTGGTCGATGACCACGGTGCTGCCGGTGAGAGCCAGATCGCCTGCAAAGACCACTACGCCGCCTGCAGGGGCGCGGCAGGGCTCACCGGGGATGGTGTAGAGCCGGGTGGAGTTGGATCGGCTGCCCTGCTGGCCGCCGGTCACCTTGACCTGACCGAAATCCACCAGCGTCATGTAGTTTTCTGCCGGGCAGAGGAAGGCACCGGCCCAGAGCTTTTCCCGCACGGGCTGCTCGTACAGAGGCCAGATGTTGTTCCGGAACTCGGCGTTGGCGGCCTCGGTGGATGCAGGTTCCGGCTCCACCTCCACGGTGCCGAAATCCTTGGGCAGAACGGTCAGCGTCCGGGCAAAGGTCTCGCCGTTGACGGTAACGTTGACCGTGTGCCCGCCCGCCGAAGCGTTGTAGGCGGCGGGGATGTAGGCGCGCCAGCCGCTGCCCAGCCGGACACACTGAACGCTGCCCAGGTCGGTCTCCACGGTGGGGGCGGTCTCGCCGGTCAGGCCGGTGATGGAAAGCGCCGCCACACCGCCCTGCTCCAGCCGCTCGGTGGAAAGGGCGACCTCCGCGCTGGCCTGCAGGGTGAACCGGAAGGAGTAGCTGTACCAGCCCGTGGGCTTGGCCGGGTGCTCTACGCCCAGGTTCTTGCGGATGGCACCGGTGGAACCGCCCTCAAACTGGGTGGCGAGATAATCCTGTGGCAGCCGCCAGACCGTCAGCTTTGCCTTGTAATCCCCGTTGGCAGGGAAGAGAAAGTCCTCGTACTGAGAGGCTGACCCCGCAAACACGATGCTGCCGATGTCGGTCTCGATGGTCAGGGTGGTGTAGCTGGCCCAATCGGGCAGGGCGAGGGCCGGGTGTGCGTCATACAGCACGCCCAGTTTCTGCACGGTGAGCGTTTCGGGGCTGGTGAACACCTTATCGAACACGCCGCCCAGCAACGGTACCTGCCAGCAGGAGCCGTTCACTTCCAGCGCCTGCCCGCCGAACTGCGTGTCTGCCGCCGGGCGGGAACCCTTGCCGGTAAAGGAATAGCTCACGGTCATCACCGCGCCCAGCAGCACGGCAACGCCCAGAATGACACCAACGACCCACAACAAAAATCGTTTCATGGATATGTACTCCTGTTACAAAGCCGCATCCCTGCACTTGGCTCCCCTGCCAGGGGAGCTGGCCGCGCCGGAGCGGGGACTGAGAGGTTGATTAATCAATGCGGCGTATAAAAAAGCGCACCACAGCTTGCAGGGACAAGCCGGGTGCGTTTTTCGGTGTTTGGTTTATTCTGCGGCATCCTCGGCAGAAGGATCTTCTGCGGGCTGCTCTGCGGCAGGCTCAACGGTCTCAGCCTTATCCTCGCCAAACAGCAGACGCTCGTACTCGTCCAGCTCCTTCTCACGGCGGTGCAGATAGACAGCCACGGCGGCCAGCGCACCGGCCACAGCGGCCAGCGTGGCGATAACAGCGATCAGACAGGATTTCTTCATAGGACACACTCCTTTTCTGGTGGGGAACGGTGGTTCATGGAACCGGAGTTCATTTTGATAAGGCTATTATACCCGGAAAAGCAAAAAATTACAATCCGAAATGCAGAAATTTCATCAATCCGGGCAATCACAGCAATTTGGTCAGCAGCAGCTTTTTGTAGACCTTGAAGGCACCGGGCAGGGTGTACGCGGCCTCCAGCTGCTCCTTTCCGGCCCAGACGCAGCCTGCGGGGGCGGGCTGCTCCGGCACAGGGAGAAAATAGCCGCTCTGGTGCCATTCGATGTGGGTGAAAATGTGCTTGGCAGCAGGCAGGGGCGTGAAATGTGCCCCTGTGCAGTCCAGCCCCAAGGCAGCAAGGCGGGCGGCGGTCTCTGCGGCGGTAAGGGTGGTATCCTCCCACAGCACCGGCTGCCACAGCCCGGCCAGCAGGCCCTTGGCCGGCCGCTGCTGGAGCAGCACCCGGCCCTCGTTCAGCACCAGCGCCACCGTGACCGGTGTGATGCGCCGGGCCTTGGGGGGCGTTTTCTGGGGCAGGGAGAGGGCGGTGCCTGCGGCCCGGGCCCGGCAGAGCGTGCCCAGCGGGCACTGCTCACACAGAGGTGCGCCGTTGGGCAGGCAGACCAGCGCGCCCAGCTCCATCAGGGCCTGATTGTAGTCTCCGGCTTTTGCGGGCGGCTGGTGTTCCATGACCCGTGCCGTGAACTCCCGCTTCACCTGCGGGTCGGTGACCAGCCGGGGGTCGTTGTAGAGCCGGGCAAACACCCGCAGAACGTTGCCGTCCACGGCGGGAACCGGGAGACCGAAACTGATGGAGGCAATGGCCCCCGCCGTGTACTCTCCGATGCCGGGCAGGGCCAGCAGGGCGTTGTAATCGGCAGGCAGCTGCCCGCCGTACTGGGCGCAGACGATCTTCGCTGCCTTCTGCAAATTGCGCACCCGGCTGTAATAACCCAGCCCCTCCCACAGCTTGTGCAGCTTTTCCTCCTCACATCCGGCCAGCGCGGGGATATCCGGCAGGGCGGCAAGGAAGCGCTCGTAGTAGGGCAGCGCCGCCGAGACCCGGGTCTGCTGCAGCATGATCTCGCTCAGCCAGACATGGTAGGGCGTGGGGTCCTCCCGGAAGGGGAGGATGCGGCGGTTGGCGTAGAACCAGTCCAACAGGGCAGGAGCGATATTTTCCACTTGTATTTATCTCCTTGTTGAAAACAACCCTCTCCGTCATTGCTCCGCAATGCCACCTCTCCCGAGGGGAGAGGCTATGCTGCCTTTATCCAAGAGCCGCAATAGGCTCCCCCTTCGGGGGAGCTGGCAAAGCCGACAGGCTTTGACTGAGAGGGTTGAATTTAATCCTTAGAAACCGTAAGCGGTGCGGGGGAAGGGCAGCACGTCACGGATGTTCTGGATGCCCGTGAGGTACATGATCATCCGCTCGAAGCCCAGGCCGTAACCGGCGTGCTCCACGCCGCCGAACTTGCGCAGGTTCAGGTACCACTCGTAGTTGGTCTTGTCCATGCCCAGCTCGTCCATGCGGGCCACCAACTTGTCGTAGTTCTCCTCGCGCTGGCTGCCGCCGATCAGCTCGCCGATGCCGGGCACCAGCATATCAGCTGCGGCCACGGTCTTGCCGTCCGCGTTCATCTTCATGTAGAAGCTCTTGATCTCCTTGGGGTAATCGGTGACAAAGACGGGCTTCTTGAACACGACCTCGGTCAGGTAGCGCTCGTGCTCGGTCTGGATATCCACGCCCCACTCCACGGGGAACTGGAACTTCTTGTTGTTCTTCTTCAGGATCTCAATGGCCTCAGTGTAGGTGATGCGGCCGAACTCGCTGTTTGCCACCAGCTCCAGGCGCTCGATCAAGCCCTTGTCGATGAACTGGTTGAAGAAGGCCATCTCATCGGGGCAGTTGTCCAGCACGTAGCGGATGACGAACTTGGTCATGGCCTCGGCGGTGTCCATGTAGCCCTTCAGATCGCAGAAGGCCATCTCAGGCTCGATCATCCAGAACTCGGCGGCGTGGCGGGTGGTAAAGCTTTTCTCCGCACGGAAGGTGGGGCCGAAGGTGTACACCTTGCCAAAGGCCATGGCCATGGCCTCGGCCTCCAGCTGGCCGGAAACGGTCAGGTTGACGGGCTTCTCAAAGAAGTCCTGGCTGTAATCCACGGTGCCGTCCTCGTTCTTTGGCACATTCTGCAGGTCCAGCGTGGTGACCTGGAACATCTCACCGGCACCCTCGCAGTCGGAAGCGGTCAGCAGGGGAGAGTGGGAGTAGATGAAGCCGTTCTCCTGGAAGAACTTGTGGATGGCGTAGGCAGCCACGCTGCGCACGCGGAATGCGGCGTTGAAGGTGTTGGTGCGGGGGCGCAGGGTGGGCATGGTGCGCAGATACTCCATGCTCATCTTCTTCTTCTGCAGGGGGTACTCGTCTGCGGGGCAGTCGCCCAGGATCTCCACGCTGTCGGCGTTCAGCTCAAAGGGCTGCTTTGCCTGCGGGGTCAGGACAATGCGGCCTACGATGCGCAGGCTGCTGTACAGGCCGGTGTGGATGACCTCCTCGTAGTTTGCCAGCTTGCCTGCCTCCAGCACGACCTGCAGGGTCTTGAAGCAGCCGCCGTCCGACAGGGCGATGAAGCCGATGTTCTTGGAATCACGGATGTTCTTGGCCCAGCCGCACACGGTGACCACCGTGCCGTCGGCGGGAGTGTTCTTGTACAGCGAGACGATCTCAGTACGTTCCATCTTTCTTTCCTCCGATATAAAAATAAAAAGACAGCTTTGCCCTGAATTTTCAGGGCGAACAAGCTGTCTTGTAATGTCCGCGGTGCCACCTGAATTACCGGAAGTGTCCGGTCGCTCGCGCGCTCCAATAAGCGCTGCCCTGGTAACGCTGGGCTTTGCGGCGCACCTACTGGCGGCGGAATGCCGTGTTCAGTTTGCAGCTCCCGGGTGTTCGTTCGCGCACTGGCCCGCACGCGGCTCTCAGCTGCTGCCGCGCTCTCTGTAGCGTCCGGAATGCGTTACTTTTCCCGATCTTTGCTTTTCAGTGATTCTAAAAATAGCACAGCAGCACCGGTTTGTCAATCGGCTTTTTGTGGAAAAACGGTTGAATTCTGACGGAAAGAATGCTATTATTTATTCTGTTATAATATGTGCATTGCACAAAACGGAACAAACATGAAGATTGGCTTTGTCCTGAGGAGTAGAGCATGAACGAAAATCAAACCACTTACCCCACCGGCGCACAGGATGAGGAAGAGATCGACCTCGTCGCGCTCATGGTGACCCTTCTGCACAAGCTCAAGCCCATCCTGCTGACCGCGGTTGTCTGTGCTGTGATCGCTGGCGGCCTTGCCGGGGTAAAAATCCTGCGCGGCGGCGCTGTTTCGGCAGAAGATCAGGTTGCTTATGAAGAGGCTCTGGCTGAGTATCAGCAGAAAGAGAAGGATTATGAGTTTGCTGTGCAGCAGTACGAGCTGACGGCGAAGAGCAACGAGGATGCGCAGTCTAGTGTGCAGGAAGCACTGAAACAGGCACAGGACTATGCAGAAAAGTCGCTGCTAAAAAATCTGGACGTTTATAATGTCTGGACGGCGCAGGCTGACCTTTATATTGACAGCGGCTACAAAATCCAGCCGGGTTCTGCGTATCAGAATGTTGACCCGACCGGTGCGTTGCTGGCTGTATATCAGAAACAGCTGGTCAGCGGTGACTCCATGAATGCTGCCGCTGATGCCGTAGGGGTGGATGTGCGCTACCTGAAGGGCGTGGTCACGGCAGAACTTTCCCAGAACGACAGTGGCGAGTATAACGGCGTGATGACCTTGCAGGCGTATGCTGCAGATCAGCAGACCGCAGAGAAAATTCTGAACGCGCTGCTGGGTCGTCTGGATCTGATCCATGATAAAGCGGCAGCTGCTGTGTGCAGCCACAGTGTACGCGTGATTGATCAGAGTGTGACACAGGGGGTCTCCACGGAACTGCGTGCGCTGCAGCAGACGAGCGATGAAGATGTTCAGAATCTGCAGAGCCAGCTGGTGGAACTGCAGAGTGCCCGTCAGGCGCTGGATGACAATCTGGCTTCTGCTAAGAGTACTTGGGAGAGTGCGGAGGAGCCCGCACTGGACGGCGGCGCTGCCTCCTCGGTGGCAAAGTACCTGCTTATTGGCTTCCTGCTGGGCGGTGTGCTTGCCTGCGGCGTGGTCGTGGTCAAGTTCCTGCTGGACGGCATGGTCTACTCGGCCAGCGAGCTGAACCGTTCCACCGGCCTGCCTGTGCTGGGCGCGCTGGCCAGCGACCGCACCAAGAAAGCCGGAAAGCTGGATGCAAAGCTCTATCAGATGGAGGGCCGCCCCGATGGCAGCGCGGACGCTGAGATGCTCTGCCTGATGGCTCAGACCATCCGCAGCCGCGCCCCGGAGGCGAAGAATATTCTGGTTACAGGCGATCTGCCTGCGGACCAGCTGGAAGCACTGGCCGCTGCCCTGCAGGCCACGGAACCCCTGCGCGGCCAGAGCGTGACCGCCGCCGAGAGCATCCTCAAGGCCGCTGCCACCGTGCCCCATGTGGTGGCTGCCGATGCCATTGTGCTGGCTGCCGACTGCACGGTCACCCGCACCGATGCCGTGCGGGAGCAGAACGAGAAGATCGTTCGGCTGGGCAAGCAGATCCTGGGCTGCATCGTATACGAATAAACAATCAAAAATGCCGCTGGTCAGCCAGCGGCATTTTTGATTGCCTGGATCAGCCCATTGGCCGCCAGCTGCCCGGCATAGAGGGCCTCGTTCAGGTTGTTGCCGTGTCCGCCGATCTCTATGAGCAGGCTGCCGGGGGTCAGATCCTGATTGTAGAACCGGTAGCTGAACAGGACCGGGCGGGTGAAGCCGGGGTACAGGCCCTCCATGGCGGTTTCCCAGGCGGCGGCAAAGCGGAGGTTGAGCCGGTAGTTGGGCAGGCTGACCGTGGTGCCGTTGTCGCACCCGCAGATGATCATCACCTGCGCCGCCTGCCGCCCGTTGACGGTGCACACCGGGGCCATGCGGGAGCCGTTCTCAGTCTCGATGGCATCCCGGTGGACATCCAGCACGATCTTGATGCTGGGATACTGCGATAAGTATTGCTGCACCACCGCGCGGCTGTTGGCGTAGCTGCCGGTGTAGCTGGGGTAATCGTTCAGGGTCTCATCGTGCAGGGTATTGAGCCCGGCGGCGTTGAGGGTGTCCGCCATCACCCGGCCCACAGCGCACATGTTGAGGTCCCGGTCGGTGGTGCGGGAGCCGTCCCCCGGGCGGTACCACAGCCCTGCTGAGAGCCGGTAGTCCTCAGTGGCATGGGTGTGCATGATGAGGATCTGCGGGTCGGGGCTGTTCCACTCCACCGCAAAGGGGAGCGGGCTGGTGATCTCGGCGGCGACATCTGTGTTGGAGACGTTGGTGTTGTTCTTGATGCTGCCGCTGCCGCAGGGAATGTATTTCTCCCCGCTGCCCTGCGGATAGTTCTTTTCCAGGATGGCACCGGCTCCCTCCGGGCGGGCCTCATCGCCTTCCAGCGGGACAAGGTAGGCTTCAATGTCACCGGCAGGCAGGGCGGGAGCCTCCTGTGCGGGCTCTGCCTGTGTTTCCTGCGCAGATTCGCTCACGGCCTGTGAGGCATTCTCGGAGAGGTCTTTCCGGCTCAGGTAAAGGGCGGTCTGCACGGCTGGCAGCGGCCCGATGACCACTGCTGCCAGCGTGAGGAGCAGCTGGTGCGCAAACAGTGCCAGCCCCAGTGCAAGGCCTGCCGCCGCTGCAAAAGGCAGGGGATGCCCGCACCCTGCCATTTCCCGCCTGCGCATGGAACCTCACCCCCTTCTGCAAAATAGATATGAGAGAACCGCTCCGTCAATGCGAACGGATTGCTGCCTCTCCCAGTAGGAGCAGCAGGCCGGCAGCAGCATAAAACTGGCCCCTATCAGGGGAGCAGGCGAGCGAAGGCGAGACCGAGAGGGTTACCCCACCAGCCAGCACAGCTGCGCCACACTCAGCTTTGGCTGCAGGGCCCGGTTGATGGCAGCCCCCAGCAGGGCCGCGCCGTGGGCGATGACTCCGTCCAGATCCCGGGGCGTGACGACCAGATCCCGGCCCTCCTCGGCCTGCATCAGGGTGGGGATGCCCGCCGCAAGGACAGGCACACCCAGCCGGGCGGCATCCAGATGCCGGGAGTGGTCGGGCTGGGCCGGGTGGAGCCCGGTGTCTGAAAACTGGAGCGTTCGGCCCAGCCGCTCCGGCTCAGCAGAGCAAAGGCTGTCCACACAGAGCAGGGCGGCGGGGTGCAGCTCCCGCACCAGCGCCCCGGCCAGCTGCTGTAAACTCAGGCCCGTGGCCGCCGATACCCCCGGAGCCACAGCCGCCACCGGCCGGATGCCCTGCACCGGTACGGTGCGCGGCCCCATGGTCACGAACACCTTCTGCACCGTGCGGGGACCCAGAGCATCCGCCGTGACCCGGCGGTTGCCCACCCCCAGCACCAGCACCGGGCCTTCGGGCGGCAGCAGGGGCCGCAGCTCTGCGGCGGCGGCTTCGATCACGGCGCTGTCCCGCTCGTCCAGCAGGCTCACGCTGGGGACCTCCAGCGTCACATACCGGCCCCGCGGCCGCGCCAGCCCCTCCCGCGCGATCTCTACCCGGGTGATCGTCACGCCGCCCTGACGGGCCGTTGCCACGCGCACCCCGGCGGGCAGGGCAGTTTTGCCCGGCTGACCGAACAGTTCATCGGCAAGGTCAGTTTCCCGCATTTTGCATCCCCCATCCGTCTGAATTTCCGTATTTGGGCGCTTTTCCCGCCCAAACGGTACCAGAAGTATGGGAAAATGAAAAAATTCTAAACAAAAATTCAAAAAAGGCTTGCGCTGGTACGGCAAATATGGTATCATAAGGTGCGCTGTTATAGGTAGCCAAGGAGGTGGAACGAATGCCTAACATCAAATCTCAGAAGGACCGCGTCGTGCAGGCTGCTGCAGAGCAGGCTCACAACAAGGCCATTAAGACCAACCTGAAAACAGTCGTCAAGAAGGCAGACGCTGCCATCGATGCTAAAGCCGCTGACAAGGACGCAACTGTCCTGGCTGCTGTTTCCGCGATCGACAAGGCTCGCGCTAAGGGTGTCATCAAGAAGAACACCGCTTCTCGCAAGATCAGCCGTATGGCCAAGCGTGCAAACAAGAACGCCTGATTTACGACAGATCAAGTGATCGACTGACGAACAAAACCTCTGTATCGGGAACCCGATACGGGGGTTTTTGTTTTTCCAGCAGCTGTTCCGGGGGCAGGGGCGCGGGCTGCTCTGCCAGCGCCCAGAACGCCCAGCCTGCAGGCACAGCAGCCGCCAGCACCAGCCCGGGCCAGAGCACGGCGGGATATGTAAGGGCCTCGCTGCCGGGCAGGAACACCGCCGCCGCGCAGAGCACGAGGGCAGTCCAGCCCTCCCATAAGATCGTTGCAAGAGTCTCGCACATGACTATCATCTCCTTTTCTGGAAAAGTATACCATGCAGAGGACGCGAATGGGCGCAGAAAAGGACGATACACGAAAAAAGAGTATCGTCCCAGGAAGAGTTCTGCTTCAGTTCTGGTCGTGGCTGCGGCCCACCAGCGAACAGACCACGCCGCAGACAAGGCTGGTGGTGATGCCTGCAGCCGCGGCGGTCAGCCCGCCGGTCAGGATGCCGATGGCTCCCTCTTCGGCAAGGGCGGTGCGCACGCCTTTGGCAAGCAGATGCCCGAAGCCCAGCAGGGGAACGGTGGCACCGCAGCCTGCAAACTCGGCCAGCGGCGCATACCACCCAAGGGCCGAAAGCACCACGCCTGCCACCACATAGCCTGTCAGGATGCGGGCGGGGGTCAGGGCGGTCAGGTCGAGAAAGAGCTGGCCCACCACGCAGATGGCCCCGCCTGTAACGAATGCCCAGAAATAGTTCATGTGTTTCCTCCGTTCTGTTCCTCCGGGGCAGCAAGCTCCACCAGGTGCGAGATGGCGGGGATGCTCTCCTTCTGCAAAAAGGTGGTCTGGCTCATCAGCGCGCCTGTTGCCAGAAAGAGCACCCGGCGCTGCCCCCGCCGCTCCAGCCGGGGCAGGAGATGCCCGCAGAGCACTGCTGCACAGCACCCCGGCCCAGAAGCGCCGCTGTGCACCGACTGGCCCTCGGCATCATAGAGGAGGGAACCGCAGTCCACATGGTTCTTGAGGAGCAGGCCCTCGGCGGCCAGCAGCTCCCGGAACAGCTGACTGCCCACATGGCCCAGGTCGCCGGTGCAGATGGCATCGAACTCCTGCGGCTGGGTGTTGGTATCGGTGAGGTAGCGCAGGAGCGTTGCCGCCGCAGCCGGAGCCATGGCGGCCCCCATGTTGTTGATGTCCCGGATGCCCAGATCCTGCACCCGGCCAAAGGTCACGGCCCGGATGCCGACCCCCTGCCCGGCGGGGCGGAGCAGGCAGGCCCCTGCCGCCGTGGCAGTCCATTGGGCGGTGGGGGTGCGCACGGCTCCGTAGGAAAGCGGGGTGCGGAACTGCCGCTCGGCGGTGCAGAAGTGGCTGGAGGTCATGGCCAGCAGGCCGTCTGCCATTCCGGCGCTGCACAGGCAGGCCCCAACACCCAGCGCCTCGGCCATGGTGCTGCAGGCCCCGAACAGCCCCGCAAAGGGCAGGCCCAGCGCCCGGGCCGCATAGCCCGAAGCCGTGCACTGGGCCTGCAGGTCTCCGGCCAGCAGGAGGCTCACATCCTTTTCGGTGGCGTGGGCTTTTTTCAGGCAGAGCCGTGCCGCCTGCAATTGCAGCTGCGTTTCAGCGGCCTCCCAGCTGGCCTGCCCGAGGCGGTTGTCACTGTGCAGCTCATCGAACTCTGCCGCCAGCGGGCTTTCGCCCTCCTTTTTGCCGCCGATGCAGGCGTGTGCAGCGATGACAGGCGGTTTTGGAAAGATCAGGGTGTCACCCCGGCGGGTCGCCATGAAAAAATCCCCCTTTCAGGGCTGTTTTTCTTTGGGATTTGTGCTATAATAGCGCTCGTGCGATATTCTGCTCCATCCGCTCTGCCGGAAAACTGCAATTTTTGCATCCCGGCAGGCGTATTGTAGACAGAGTGGTCAGCCGCCCAGCAGCCAGAGCACCCCACCGTAGACCACAGCGGCCAGCGTGCCGTACACGATGACCGGCCCTGCAATGGTGAACATCTTGGCTCCGGTGCCGCAGACCCTGCCCTCGGGCTTGAACTCGATGGCGGCGCTAACCACGGCGTTGGCAAAGCCCGTGATGGGCACCAGCGAGCCTGCCCCGGCTTTGGCGGCAAGCTTCTGGTAGAGCCCCAGCGTGGTCAGCAGGGCCGACAGCACGATGAGGGTGCAGCTGGTCAGGGTACCGGCAAGCTGGGTTTCCAGCCCCATGCCAAGATACCACCCGCGCAGCACCTCGCCCAGCAGGCAGATGCCGCCGCCCACGCAGAAGGCCCACAGGCAGTCGGAGCCCAGAGGGGAGCGGGGGCCGACCTGTTTCACCCGCCGCGCGTATTCTTCCGCTGTCATCTTCATGGCTGTCACCTCGGGCTTAGGATGCCCCCGGAGAAACATAATATACAGAAAACGAACCGAGAAAGAAGGTCTCTTATGAATCAGCAGCAACCCATCCACCGCCGCCGCCTGACCCGGGCAGAGATCCGGCGGCGGCGACGCAACCGCGCCATCCGCCGCATCGCCGGGCTGACCCTTGTGGTCTGCGTGGCCGTGGGCGGTGTGTCCTTCCTGCTTTCCCACCGCAAGGCCCCGGTGCCCACGGCAGATGCCGCCGGGAGCGCCGCCAATAGTGCGGCCAGCAGTCTGCCGTCGGCTGCGCCGAGCAGCAAGGCGGAGAGCAGTGCCGCGAGCGGAGCCGCCGCCGAGAGCGTGGAGAGCCGGGACAACCTGCTGGGCCTGACCGCCGCCGAGGCGAAGGTCATGCTGGCCGACCCGCTGATGATCCTTGTGAACCACACCAATAAGATGCCGGAAAACTACACCTTTGAGACCGCCGAGTGCGGCTCCAAGACCGCAGTGAACAAGACCCTGCAGACCGTGGCCTGCAATGCCTTTCTGGAGCTGCAGAAGGCTGCTGCTGCGGAGAACGTGACCGTTTGGATGCAGAGCGGCTACCGCAGCGTGTCCTACCAGACCAATCTCTACGAGAAAAAGACCAACTATTATAAGCAGCAGGGCTATGACGATGCAAAAGCGAAGGAAATGGCTGCTGCCATCGTCAACCCGCCGGGCTATTCTGAGCACAACTGCGGCCTGGCTGCAGACCTGAACAGCCCCGAGCACACCGGCCTGGACGAGGGCTTTGAGAACACGGCTGCCTTCCGCTGGCTCTGCCAGCACGCCGGGGAGTATGGGTTCATCCTGCGCTACCCCAAGGGGGCCGAGGAGAAGACCGAGATCACCTACGAGCCCTGGCACTGGCGCTATGTGGGCGTGGAAAATGCCGCAAAGATCAACGCCAGCGGCCTGTGCTTTGAGGACTATATCGTCGCCCTGCAGCAGATCGCGGGCTGAGCGGCAAAGCACTGGTGAAGAAACCGTAAAATCTTCTGCCTGCCGTTTGCAATTCGGGCTTTGATATGGTAAGATAGCAATGGTTCGTTGTCGGAAACTCTTCCGCGTGGGCGAACCGGTGTAAAACAGATAAAAGAGGGAATAATCCATGAAACTTCGTGCTAAAATCATTCTGACCGCTGCTTCTCTGGCCCTGAGCTGTGCTCTGCTGGCCGGCTGCGGTTCTTCTTCCGGTTCTACCGCTTCTTCTGCCGCATCCTCTGAGCCTGCCTCCACTGTGCTGAGCCAGGCCTCCAGCATCTCGCTGGGCGAGGACAACAGCACCGATGCCCTGAACGCACCGTTCGAGACCCTGCTGGATGCCAACCCCATCTCCAACCAGTTTGAGATCGCTGCCATGAACATTGAGTACGATTTCAACCTGCCCGCTGAGGATGTGGTGAGCTACAAGGGCGTGAAGAGCAACGACAACGGCGATGCCGGTATGGTGCTGGTCGTGGAAGCTGCTGACGGCAAGGCTGAGGAGGTTGCAAACCAGCTGACTGCTTACCAGCAGGATCAGGTGGCGTTCTACGGCAACTACGCTGAGTTCGCACAGGCCCAGGAAAATGTGGAGAACGCCGTGATCGCCTTCAAGGACAACACCGTGGTCATGGTCATCGCTTCCAACGAGTGCACTGCCGATCTGGACAGCGCGGTGGACAGCGCACTGGGAGAGTAAAATAAAACTGAATGGGGCTGCTGCAGGCCCTCTCCGTCAATGCTCCGCACTGCCGCCTCTCCCAAAGGGAGAGCTGACGAGCGCAGCGAGTGTGAGAGGGCATTTGCAGCAGCTCTTTTTTTAAAAGGAGGTCGAAGCCTTGGTTTTCAGCACCATCATCTTTCTGTTCCGGTTTCTTCCCATTACGCTGGCGCTGTATTACCTTGCGCCCGCAAAGCTCAAGAATACGGTGCTCTTTGTGTGCAGCCTGGTGTTCTACTGCTGGGGTGAGGTCCGGTTCTTCCCGGTCATGCTGGCCCTGATCCTCATCAACTATCTCTGCGGCCTGGGGTTGGAAGCGTTTGACGCAAAGCCCGGCGTGCGCAAGGTGCTGCTGCTGGTCGCCCTTGCAGCCAGCCTGGGGATGCTGTTCTACTTCAAGTACGCAAACTTTGTCCTGCGCAGCATCAACAGCCTGCTGGGCACCGGATTTGCGGCCATTCAGGGCATCAGCGTCCTGCCGCTGGGCATCAGCTTTTATACCTTCCAGACCCTTTCCTACACCATTGATGTCTACCGCCGGGAGGTAAAGACTGAGCACAACATCATCGACTTCGGCGCTTATGTTGTCATGTTCCCCCAGCTCATCGCGGGCCCCATCGTCAAGTATCGGGATGTCTCGGCCCAGCTGCACGTTTACAAGCATCGTTACAGCTTGCAGCAGATCGAGGAAGGCATGACCCTGTTCACCTTCGGTCTGGCAAAAAAGGTCCTGCTGGCGGATGCTGTCGGCGCGCTCTGGACGGATATCATCGGCATTGCCGACAGCCCTTCCACCACTTTTGTGGGCCTTGCCAATGCGTCCACGCCGCTGGTCTGGCTGGGTGTCATCGCCTATTCGCTCCAGCTCTACTTTGATTTTTCCGGTTACTCCCTGATGGCCATCGGCATGGGCAAGATGTTGGGCTTCGATTTCCCCCAGAACTTCAACTTCCCCTATATCTCCCGTTCCATCACCGAGTTCTGGCGGCGCTGGCACATGACCCTTTCCGGCTGGTTCCGCGAGTATGTCTATATCCCGCTGGGCGGCAACCGCAAGGGCCTGAAGCGGCAGATCCTCAACCTGTTCGTGGTGGAGCTGCTCACCGGCATCTGGCACGGTGCAGACTGGAACTTTATCTGCTGGGGCCTGTACTACTTTGTTTTGCTGGCCCTTGAAAAGCTGTTCCTGCTCAAGTATCTGGAAAAAGGCAGGATCTGGCCCCACATCTACACCATGTTCCTTGTGGTGGTGGGCTGGGCCATGTTTGTGGGCAACGAGGCCGGGGTGGGCTTCGGGCTGCTGTTCCGCAAGCTCTTCCTCCCCTCGGGCGGTGCATCTCCGGTCTACTTCCTGCGCAACTACGGCGTGCTGCTGGCGGTCAGCATCCTGTGCTGCACCCCGCTCATTGAGAAGCTCTGGAACGCCCTGCGCAAACACACCGTGACCCGTGTGGCTGCGGTGCTGGTGCTGCTGGTGCTCTCCACGGCGTATGTGGTGGGCAGCACCAACAGCCCGTTCCTGTATTTCAACTTCTGAGGAGGGGACCTGAATGGACAAGCATACAAAGAAAACTCCCTCTCTGTTCCAGTATCCGGTGCTGGTGGCCTTCGGGCTGTTCTTTATCGGGCTGTTCGTGCTGGATATGGCCACGCCCGACCGCGCATACAGTGAACTGGAAAACACCACCCTGACCCAGCGGCCCAGACTGACCGCTGTTTCCGCCGACGGGTTGAACAACTACTTCACCAGCTACACCCGATACGTCAAGGATCAGGTGTTTGGCCGCGACCAGTGGATCAGCCTGCAGAGCGCGGCGGAGACCACCCTCTTCCAAAAGACCCAGAGCGGCGGCATCCTGCTGGGCCGGGAGCACATGATGTTCGCCCGGCATTACAGCATCCTGAAAAATGAGGAAAAGGGGATGGCCAAGAACCTTGCCGCCGTCCAGAGCCTTGCCCAGCGCTACCCGGGCAGGGTGAACCTCATGCTGGTGCCGTCGGCCTCGGTGGTCTACCCTGAGAATGTCCCGGCGGGGGCACCTCAGATCGATGAGAAGGGCATTCTGGAAGGCGTTGCCGCACAGGGGGAGGCCTACGGGCGGTTTATTGATGTCCTGCCCGCCCTGACGGAGCACAAAGGGGAATACCTCTACTACCGCACCGACCACCACTGGACGACGCTGGGGGCCTACTACGCCTACCAGCAGTTCTGTGAGACGCTGGGCCTGACCCCCTTTGACCGGGATGCCCATACGGCCGAGACCTGTGAGGATTTCTACGGCACTCACTACTCCAAGACCCGCACCTGGAACGCAGAACCCGACACCATTACCTGGTACGACCTGCAGAACAGCCTGACGATCTGGAACGTCACCGGCCCGGGCCAGCCCACCGAGGGCACCACCACCGGCCTGTACGATCTGGACAAGCTGGAGGTGTATGATAAGTACGCCATGTTCCTGCACGGCAACAACGGCCTGAGCCGGGTGAAGGGTGACGGCGAGGGAAAGATCCTGGTCATCAAGGATAGCTATGCCAACAGCTTTGTGCCCTACCTGACAGCCAACTATGCGGCCATCGACGTGGTGGATTTCCGCAACTATAACTATGGGCTGGACCAGCTCATTGCGGCCAACGACTACGACCAGATCCTTGTGCTGTACAGTTATGCCAGCTTTACCACCGACCCGTATCTCTACCGTGCAGGCGTGGCAGGCTGAGTGGGAAATTATTGCAGTGCTTTTCACCAAACTTTCGTTTGTTTTTTCATGCGACTTTCCGATTTTTGATGGTTTTTCACAAAATCCATTGCATGAAACTGTGTGATGTAGTAATATAAGGCTGGAAACCAGATGGTAAATTGGGAAAGAACACCATCGGTTCAAGCTGCTCAAAAAAGGAGTATGAGACCTATGAACAAGAACATGAATCTGCCTGCTGAATACGCAGTGCTTTCCGAAGAAGAGATGACCTATACCCAGGGCGGTTCCGATATTGGCGGCTTTGCAACCACTGCCGCTACGGTCGTGGGTGCTGTGGTGCTGGGTGCCAGCTATATCTGGGGCATTTCCGCTTCCAAGGACTGGCTGAACAAGAAGAGCAACCGTGAGGGCAACCTCTTCACCGTTCTGGGCCGTGCCGCAGATGCTGTCAGTGAGGATATGTCCAAGTCCGCAGCCAACTTTGTCCGGGATGCCGTTTCCAGCACCATGGTGGTGGCTCTGGCTCCCCTGAGCGCTGTTCTGCTGATCCTGTAAGCCGGGATAGTGGGATATCGGGTCTGTTTTCTGTAACTTGCGGTGTACGATGCACCGTGCAATAAATGCTTTTGTAAAGGAGTATTATTATGGAAAAGAAGCTCATGCTGCCCGCGAACTACAACGTGATGAACGAAGAAGAAATGACCTATACCAGCGGCGGCGACGGTTTTACCGCTCCGTTTGCTGTGGGTTGGACGATTGGCGCAGTCATTTCTGTTGCAAACCTGATCTGGGGTCTGGATCAGACCCGTACCTGGATCAAGAACAACAAGAAGAACGGCGAGAATATCACCGATCTGGCAGCAAAGGGCATCAATGCCGCTGCTGATTACATGGGTAAGTCCATCGGCAATGCGATCGTTGGCGTTTACACCGCTCTGAACCTGACCGGCTGGTGGCCCGTTACCGCAATCGCCTGGGTCACGGCCTGATCGTTCTGACCAGACAGCCCGGAGAACTCCAAAGAACAACACAGGGCGGCGGCTCTCCCCAAGCGGGCGGGCCGCCGCCTTTTTTGTTCACAGATTGTTTCTGGAAAAATCCTGTCGTTTGGGGTATACTAGAGCCATAAGTAAGAATCACTCCTTCTTTTGAGGGAACTGACCGCCCCCGCAGAGGGTGCGGATAAAAAATGGAGGGAACCGATATGGCTGTTGTTACCATTACCAAAGAAAATTTTGAAGCCGAGGTGCTGCACAGCACAAAGCCTGTTCTGCTGGACTTCTGGGCCACCTGGTGCGGCCCCTGCCGGATGCTGAGCCCCATCGTGGACGAGGTGGCCGAGGAGCGCACCGATGTCAAGGTGGGCAAGGTCAATGTGGATGAACAGCCCGAGCTGGCCTCTCAGTTCGGCGTGATGAGCATCCCCACCCTGCTGGTGTTCCGCGACGGCAAGCTTGTGAATCAGGCTGTGGGTGCCCGCCCCAAGGCCGGTGTGCTGGCGCTGCTGGGCTAAAAGAAAGAATCGAGCTGTATGGCCGCTGCCTGTTTTCGAATGGGCGGCGGCCTTTTTGCACTTGACAATATGGCATATCTGCCATATACTGAAAGGGGAAAAGTGTAGGGAGGATTTTGAAATGGGACCGTTCGTGGTGGAATTTTATGAAACAAGAGATGGCCAGCGCCCTGCGGAAGATTTTTTGGATGAACTGGATATCAAAATGCGGAGCAAGCTGGTAATGACCCTGAAGGTTTTACAGGAACAGGGAAACCGTCTGAGGGAGCCATACAGCAAGCATCTGGATGATGGGATTTTTGAGATCCGCGGAAAAGTTGGAACGGATATTTCGCGGGTCATGTATTTCTTCTATTATGGGGGAAGGATCATTCTGACGAACGGCTTTATCAAAAAGACCCAGAAAACACCCAAGAGTGAAATTGAACGGGCAAAACAGTATCGGAAAGATTTTTTGGAAAGAGAGGGTGAATCAGATGAAAACACTGGATCTGTATTTGAATGAACAGCTGAAAAATGAGGAGTTCCGCAAGGAGTGGGAAGAGAACCAGCCGGAAATGGACATCATCCGGGCGATGGCAGATGCACGCATTTCTCAGAACCTGACCCAGAAGGAGCTGGCCGAACGCACCGGCATCAATCAGGCGGATATCAGCAAGCTGGAAAATGGAACACGCAACCCATCTTTGAAGCTGCTGAAGCGTCTGGCAGACGGAATGGGAATGGACCTGAAGCTTGTGTTCACACCCAAAGAGCCGCAGAATCTGAAGCTTGCAAAATAAGAAAGATGCCGGGTCGGTTTCCAATGCAGGAGACTGGCCCGGCCTTTTTTTATCCCCGGTTTTCGCTCTCCATCATCTGTTTTGGTGCTGGGGTGAAATGATTTCGCCTTTCTGTACAAACGCACAGAAAAACGGTAAGATAGGGCTGAAAAGCTGTCACTTTCATACTTTACAACTTTATCTTGATAAAGTAAAATAAACAAAAGAAGTGGGAAATACGCAGAGAGGGAACGAGGAGATCGAGATGGAATTCAGTCTGGACAGTTTGCAGCCCAAGGAGCGGGCCTCCTTTGCGCTGCGGGCGCTGTATGAGGCGGCGGGCTGCCGCAAATATCACATGGGCCGCTTTGAGGAGTACGGGCTTTATCAGGAGAACCGGAGCTTTTTGTCCTCAGAGCAGGTCATCACCTTCACCGACCTGGATGGCCGTCTGCTGGCGCTCAAGCCGGACGTGACCCTGTCCATTGCCAAGACGGCCCAGCCCGCCCCCGGCGAGACCCTGCGGTATTACTACCATGAGAACGTCTACCGTCCCTCAGCAGAGAGCCACACTTTCCAGGAGATCTCCCAGATGGGCCTTGAGATGCTGGGCGCGGTGGGGGAGGCACAGGTGCAGCAGGCGGTCCGGCTGGCGGCGCAGAGCCTGGCCCAGCTGGGGGCCGCGTGGGTGCTGGAAGTCAGCCACATGGGCTATCTGTTCGGCCTGTTCGACGCACTGGGCGTGCCGGAAAATGCCCGCCCCGGCCTGCTGGAAAAGCTGCGGGAAAAGAATGCGCACGAGCTGCGCCGCGCCGCGCAGGCCGCCGGGGTGGATGCCGCCGGGGCCGCTGCCCTGACCGGCCTGCTGGAGCTTTCCGGCAGCTGCGAGGAGACGCTGGCAAAGGCAGAGAGTGCCTGCCGCAACGACCGGATGCGCGCTGCCGCCGCCGAGCTGCGGGCACTGGCCAAAACGCTGGAGGCCTCCGGCGGGGCGGTCCGCCTTGACCTGAGCCTTGCCGGTGAGATGGAATACTACAACGGGCTGGTCTTTCAGGGCTACCTGCAGGGCCTGCCGCGGCCCCTGCTCAAGGGCGGCCGCTACGACCTGCTGATGCAGAAGTTCACCCCCGGGGCCGGGGCCATCGGCTTTGCGGTCTATCTGGACGAGCTCGACCGCCTGAGCGCCCCCACCCCGCCGGTGCAGAGGAACAGCGCGGGCCGGGTCATGCTGAATGTGGCCCTGCCCAAGGGCCGTCTGGGCGACAGGATGTATGACCTGCTGACCCGCATCGGCTACGGCTGCACCGAGGACTACAACGCCACCCGAAAGCTGGTGGTGGAGAACCCTGCAGCGGGCATCCGCTACTTCCTTGTAAAGCCCAGCGATGTGGCTATCTACGTTGAGCACGGCGCGGCAGATGTGGGCATCGTGGGCAAGGATATCCTCACCGAAGCCTCTGCCGATGCCTACGAGCTGCTGGATACCGGCCTTGGCAGGTGCCGGATGTGCGTGGCTGCCCCGGCGGATTACAAGGATGATCCCAGCCGCCCGGTGCGGGTGGCGACCAAATTCGTCAACATTGCAAAGAGCTACTATGCGTCCATCGGGCGGGATATCGATATCATCAAGCTGAACGGCTCCATTGAGCTGGCTCCCATTCTGGGCCTTTCCGATGTCATTGTGGATATCGTGGAGACCGGCACCACCCTGCGGGAGAACGGCCTGCGGGTGGTCACCGAATTCATGCCCATCTCGGCCCGGTTCATTGCCAATAAGGCCAGCTACCAGTTCAAGCACAACGAGATGGATGCCATGCTGGAAGCGCTGCGCAAGACCTTGCAGGAGGAAACAAAATGATCAAGCTGTATAATTTTGATGAGCTCAGGCCCGAGGAGATCCTGAACCGGGATATCCGCGCGGAAAAAAACGTGGAGGATGTGGTGGACGGCATCATTGCCGAGGTCCGTGCCCGGGGCGATGAGGCGCTGAAGGAGTACGCGCTGAAATTTGACGGGGCAAAGATCGACGACCTGCAGGTGACGCAGGCGGAGATCGATGAGGCCTTTGCCAATATGGACCCCTATTTCCTTGAGACCCTGCGGGAGGCTGCCGCCAACATTGAGAGCTTCCACCGCCAGCAGGTGCACAAGAACTTTGTGATCAACGAGAAGCCCGGCATCGTGCTGGGCCAGAAATATACCCCCATTGAAAAGGCGGGCGTATATGTGCCCGGCGGCACGGCGGCCTATCCCTCCACCGTGCTGATGGATGTCATCCCGGCCAAGGTCGCGGGCGTGTCAGAGATCGTGATGACCACCCCCGCCGGAAAGGACGGTCGGGTGAATCCGGTCATCCTTGCCGCCGCCGCCACCGCCGGTGTGACCAAGATCTTCAAGACCGGCGGTGCACAGGCCGTGGCCGCGCTGGCCTACGGCACCCAGAGCATCCCGGCGGTGGACAAGATCGTCGGCCCCGGCAACATCTACGTTGCCACCGCCAAGCGGAAAGTGTTCGGCAAGGTGGGCATTGATATGATCGCCGGCCCCAGCGAGATCCTGGTGCTGGCCGACGGCGGCTGCAACCCCGCCTGGGTGGCGGCAGATCTGCTGAGCCAGGCCGAGCACGACAAGCTGGCCAGCCCTGTTCTTGTCACTGACAGTCCGGCGCTGGCCAGGGCCGTGCAGGCAGAGCTGGAGGTGCAGATCCCCCAGCTGCCCCGTGCCGCCATTGCCCGCGCCAGCGTGGACGACAACGGGAAGATCATCGTCTGCACCGACCTGCACAAGGCCATTGAGGCCTGCAACATCATTGCGCCGGAGCATCTGGAGGTCTGCGTGGAGGACCCCTTCGGCGTGCTGAACGAGATCAAAAACGCGGGCAGCATCTTCCTGGGCCGCAATGTGCCCGAGGCCCTGGGCGATTACTTTGCAGGCCCCAACCACACCCTGCCCACCAGCGGCACGGCCCGCTTCTCCAGCCCGCTGGGTGTGGACGACTTTGTGAAGAAGTCCAGCTTTCTCTACTACACCCGCGAGGCGCTGGGCGAGGTGGCACCCCGCATTGCCGATTTTGCCGAGCGCGAGGGCCTGCACGCCCATGCGAAGAGTGTGACGATAAGATATGAAGAGGACTAAAGGCGGCTCGCCCTCTCCGTCATTGCTTTGCAATGCCACCTCTCCCAAAGGGAGAGGCTTTGGCAATTTCCCGCAAGGTTACGGAAAACCGCCAGAGGCTCCCCCTTTGGGGGAGCTGGCGCGAAGCGCCTGAGAGGGCGAGGACGCTGACAGTGAGGAAATTGCTATGAGTAAATATCTCTCTCCGAAACTTGAAACAGTCACCCCCTACACCCCAGGGGAGCAGCCGCAGGACCAGCAATACATCAAGCTGAACACCAATGAAAGCCCCTATCGGCCCAGCCCGGCGGTGGTGGCGGCGGTGAGCGAGCATGAGGTGGAAAAGCTCCGTCTCTACTCCGACCCTGCCTGCACCGACCTGCTGAAAACGGCGGCGGCGCACTTTGGCCTGCAGCCGGATCAGATCATGCCCGGCAATGGCAGTGACGAGAACCTTTTCTTTGCCCTGCGGGCCTTCTGCGACGAGACCCACCCCTTGGCCTATGCCGACATCACCTATGGCTGTTACAGCGTCTGGTGCGGGCTGATGCACATCCCAAGCCATATCATCCCGCTGAAGGAGAATTTCACCCTTGACCCCGCCGATTACTACGGCCTGAACGAGACCATCGTCATCGCAAACCCCAACGCCCCCACCGGCTTGGCCCTGCCCCGCAGTGCCATCGAGGGCATCCTGAAAGCGAACCCTGACAATGTGGTCATTGTGGATGAGGCCTATGTGGACTTTGGCGGCGAGAGCTGCGTGCCGCTCATTGACCGGTACGACAACCTGCTGGTGGTGCAGACCTTCTCGAAATCCCGCCAGCTGGCAGGAGCGCGGCTGGGCCTTGCCATGGGCAGCGCCAGCCTCATCGCGGACCTGAACCGGGTCAAGTTCAGCCTGAACCCCTATAACATCAACCGCCTGACCTTGAAAGCAGGGCAGGCCGCGCTGGAAGATACCGTTTATTTTGAAAAGACCCGTGCCGCCATCGTGGACATCCGCACATGGACAAAACAGCAGCTGGAAGCCCGGGGCTTTGCGGTGCTGGACAGCCGCTCCAACTTCCTGTTTGCCTCTACCCAAGAGAAAAACGGCGGCGAATTGTACCGGAAGTTGAAGGAAAAGGGCGTTCTGGTGCGCCACTTTGATGCCCCACGCATTGAAAACTGGCTGCGCATCACGATCGGCACGCCGGAGCAGATGCAGATCTTCCTGAACACCCTTGACAAAATAATGGAGGAATGACCCATGCGGGAAGTGACACTGGAACGCAACACCAACGAGACCCAGATCGAGCTGACCCTGAATCTGGACGGTGCGGGCCGCTATGAGGTGGACACCGGCTGTGGGTTCCTGAACCACATGCTGGAGCTGTTTGCCCGCCATGGCCGGTTTGACCTGGTGCTCACCTGCCACGGGGATGTGGAGGTGGATTACCACCACACGGCTGAGGATATCGGCATTGCACTGGGGCAGGCCTTTGCCCGGGCGCTGGGCGAGATGCGGGGCATCCAGCGGTATGGCAGCTTCTACCTGCCCATGGATGAGGCGCTGGTGCTCTGCGCGGTAGACCTTTCGGGCCGGTGCACCCTGAACTGGGATGTCCACTGCAAGACCGAAAAGGTGGGCGATTTCGATGTGGAATGCGCCTCGGAGTTCTGGCTGGGCTTTGCCCGCAATGTGCCCGCTACGCTCCACTTTGTACAATTTGCAGGGGAAAATACCCACCACATTCTCGAAGCCTGCTTCAAGGGGGCAGGCCACGCGCTGGCTGCGGCAGTCGCCATTGATGCCGCCCACCGGGACGAGATCCCCTCCACGAAAGGACTGCTGGTATGATCGCGATCATCGATTACGGCGTGGGCAACCTGTTCAGCCTGCGCTCCAGCCTGACGCATCTGGGGCTGGAGGCCGTTGTGACCGCCGATGCACAGACCATCCGCAAGGCCGACCGGCTCGTCCTGCCGGGGGTGGGGGCCTTTGGCGATGCCATGGACAAGCTCTCGGCCACCGGTCTGGTGCCGGTCATCCGGGAGCAGGTGGCGCAAAAGCCCCTGCTGGGCATCTGCCTGGGAATGCAGCTGCTCTTTGAAAAAAGCTATGAGTACGGTGAGCATGGGGGCCTGGGCTTTGTCAAAGGTGAGGTCTGCCCGCTGGAGCCTGACCTGAAAGACAAATCCCTCAAGGTACCGCAGATCGGCTGGAACGCCCTGCACATCGTACGGGATGACCCGCTTTTCCGATACATCCGTGAGGGCGAGTATGTCTATTACGTCCACAGCTACTACGGCAAAAATTGTACCGAGAGTACACTTGCTGTCAGCGATTACTCCATCCCCGTGACCGGCGTGGTCAGGGCGGGCAGGGTGTACGGCACCCAGTTCCACCCCGAAAAGAGCGGGGAGACGGGGCTGCGCATTTTGAGAGCGTTTGCAGAATTGTAAACTGGCTCGCCCTCTCAGTCAAAGCCTGGCGGCTTTGCGAAGCAAAGACGGAGAGGGTAAGGCCGCTAAAGGAGAAACTATGAATCTATTCCCAGCCATTGACTTGCGGGGCGGCAAAGTTGTCCGCCTGACGCAGGGAGATTATGACCGTATGACCGTTTACGGGGAGGACCCCTGCGCACAGGCCCGGCAGTTTGTGGAGGCCGGGGCCAGGTATCTCCACGTTGTGGATCTGGACGGTGCAAAGGACGGCACCCTTTCCAACTACGGATCCATTGCCGCGCTGGCAGAGCAGGGGGGCTTGTACATTGAGGTGGGCGGCGGCATCCGCACGGAGGAGCGCATTGAAAAATACCTTTCTCTTGGCGTGGATCGCTGCATCCTGGGCAGTGTGGCTGTGACGGATTTTGATTTCACGGCCCGGATGCTGAAACGCTACGGCGAACGGATCGCCGTGGGGGTGGATGCCAAAGATGGATTTGTTGCCATCCACGGGTGGAAGGAGGTCAGCGCCGAAAAGGGTGTGGACTTCTGCAGGCGGCTGGCAGATGCCGGATGCACGGCCATCATCTACACCGACATTGCCTGTGATGGTGCCATGCAGGGCACGAATCTGGCGCTGTACCGCCAGCTGGCGGCAGAGGTGCCGGGCGTGGCCTTCACGGCCAGCGGCGGCATCTCGTCGGAAGCCGAGCTGTTGGAGCTGAAAAAGATGGGCACCGCTGCCGCGATCCTGGGCAAAAGCCTGTATACCGGCGCGCTGAATCTGAAACGTTGTGTAGAACTAGTGCAGAATTAAACGGAGGGGAACGAAAATGATCACAAAACGCATCATTCCCTGTCTGGATGTCCGGAATGGCCGGGTGGTCAAGGGCACGAACTTTGAGGGCATCCGGGATGTGGCCGACCCGGTGGAGATGGCCCGGATGTACAACGCTGCCGGTGCCGACGAGCTGGTGTTCTACGATATCACCGCCAGCTTTGAGGGCCGTGCTCTGTTCACCGATATCCTGACCCGGGTGGCAAGCGAGATCTTCATCCCGCTGACCGTAGGCGGCGGCATCAACACGCTGGAGGATTTTGACCGGGTGCTGAAATGCGGCGCCGATAAGGTCAGCGTCAACTCGGGCGCTCTGCGGGACCCCGGCCTCATCCCGGCGGCGGCCCAGAAATACGGCGACCAGTGCGTGGTACTCTCGGCGGACGTGAAGCGGGTGAACGGCCAGTTCCGGGTGTTCGCCAAGGGTGGGCGCGAGGATACCGGCCGGGACGCGCTGGAGTGGATCAGCTGGTGCGTGGCGCATGGCGCGGGGGAGATCTGCCTGAACAGCATTGACACCGATGGTGTCCGCACCGGCTTCGATCTCGAGATGCTGGACGCGGTCGCTGCCCGGGTGAATGTGCCCATCATCGCCAGCGGCGGCGCGGGCAAAAAGGAAGATTTCCTTGAGCTGTTCCACCACAAGGGCATCGACGCTGGCCTTGCGGCGGGCATTTTCCACCAGAAACTGCTGACCATCCACGATCTGAAAACCTATCTGAATGAAAATGGTGTCGAAATGCGGCTGTAAGCTCTTGCGTTTCGGGCAACTTTAGGATAAACTGTAAGTATCCCCTTTGGGGAGGGAGTATGGACCATGGAACTGAAATTTGATGAAAAGGGCCTCATTCCTGCCATCGTGCAGGATCACTACACCAAAGAGGTGCTCACCCTTGCCTACATGAACGCCGAGACGCTGGCACTGACCATTGCCGAGGGGCGTACGGTGTTCTGGAGCCGGAGCCGTCAGGAAATCTGGCGCAAGGGTGATACCAGCGGCAATGTCCAGCATGTGGTGTCCATCACTGCAGACTGCGACAAGGACGCACTGGTGGTGGAGGTGGTCAAGGATGGCCCTGCCTGCCATACCGGTGCCGAGAGCTGCTTCTTCAACGAAGTGTATGTCTCGCCGGAGCTCAAGCAGTTCAGCTGGCAGGGGCTTTACGAACTCATCCAGGGCCGCAGGGATCATCCCCAGGAAGGCAGCTACACCACCTACCTGTTCGAGAAGGGCAAGGAGAAGATCCTGAAAAAGGTGGGTGAGGAGTGCACCGAGGTCATCATTGCGGGAGAAAAAGAGGACAAGGCCGAGACCATCTATGAGATCAGCGACCTGGCTTACCATGTGCTGGTGCTGATGGTGCAGGCAGGCATCACGGTGGAAGAGATCACCCGTGAGCTGGAAAAACGACACGTCATTGACCACAAGGTCAAACAGGAAAGGATGCAGTGATTTAGTTATGGCAGATTATAAGAAGTCCAGTGTTCATTGCCACTCGACGATGTGCGATGGCAAAAATACCTTGCAGGAAATGGCCAGTGCCGCCTGTGCACAGGGCCTGACGACCCTGGGCTTCTCCGGCCATAGCTATACTCAGCGGGACCGTGAGTACTGCATGAGCCCCAGCCGCACCGCCCAGTACAAGGCCACCATTGCAAAGCTCAAGGCAGAGTATAAGGGCAAGGTGGACATCCTCTGCGGCATCGAGTGGGACAGCCTGAGCGAGGACAAGCCCGAGAACTACGATTACTGGATCGGTGCGGCCCATCACCTGTACGGCAAGAACACCGGCAAGTACTACGAGATCGACTTCCGCCCGCAGGATCTGCACGACTGCATCTTTGATGATTTCGACGGTGACCCGCTGGCCGCGGTGGAGGCTTACTTTGCAGAGGTGGAGAAGGTTGCCGCCAAGGGACCGGACATTCTGGCCCACATCGACCTCATCAAGAAGCTGAACGGCGAGGGTGAGTTCTTTGATGAAGAGGCTCCCCGCTACCGGGCCGCTGCCCTCAAAGCCCTGAGCGCAGCCAAAGAGCACAACTGCCTGCTGGAAGTGAACACCGGCGGCGTTTACCGCGGCTACCGCAAGGACTTCTACCCCAGTGCATGGATGCTGGAGGAGTGGAACAAGATGGGCGGCAAGGTCATCATCACCTCCGACTCCCACGATGTTTCCAGCCTGACCTTCGGTTTTGAGGAAGCTGCCGCCGCCATCAAGGCAGCTGGTTTCACCAGCGTGGAGGTGCTGACCGGCCACGGCTTTGAGACCCAGGAGCTGTAAAAGAAAAATAAAGCACAACCCTCTCCGTTTTTGCTGCGCAATGCCGGGGAGGGTTGTTTTCCGTAAACTGTGAGGAACCTTATGACCCAAACTGCGAAAAAATCCCCCTTCAGCATGAATGTGGACCTGATGCACGGGCCCATTTTCAAAAACCTGCTGTTGTTCATGCTGCCTATCTTCATCTCCAACCTGTTCCAGCAGCTCTATAACACCGTGGACACCATGATCGTGGGCAATGTGCTGGGCGATACCGCCCTTGCCGCCATTGGCTCCTGCGGCTCGATCTACGAGCTTCTGGTTGGCTTTGGCCTTGGTATCGGCAACGGCCTTGCAATCGTTGCAGCGCGCTCCTACGGGGCGCAGGATCACGATCTGCTCAAAAAGACCGTGGCAGGCTCACTGGTCATCGGTCTGGTGGCTTCCCTCTGCATTACGCTGGCGGGTGTGCTGGGCCTGCACCCGCTGCTCCTCATGCTGGACACCCCGGCGGAGATCCTGGACGATGCGTACCGCTACATTTTGACCATCGATCTGGGCGTGCTGGTCATGTTCGCCTATAACCTCTGCGCGGGCCTGCTGCGCGCCATTGGCAACAGCGTGATGCCGCTGGTGTTCCTGCTCATCTCCTCGGGCCTGAATGTGGTGCTGGATCTCCTGTTCATTGCAAGGATGGGCATGGGCGTGCAGGGAGCGGCTGTGGCAACGGTCATCTCGCAGGGCGTTTCGGTGGTGCTCTGCATCCTGTACATCTTCCTCAGAGTGAAGATCCTGCTTCCGGAAAAACAGCATTTCAGGGTGGGCAGCCACCTTTACTGGGAGCTGTTCAGCCAGAGCATCTCCATGGGCCTGATGAGCAGCATCGTCTCGGCTGGCTCGGTGGTGCTGCAGTATGGCATCAACGGGCTGGGCACGCTGGTCATTGCCGGTCACACCGCCGCCCGGAAGCTGTTCTCCTTTACCAGCATGCCGGTCATGGCCATGGCATCGGCATGCTCTACGTTTGTTTCCCAGAACTGCGGCGCAAACCAGCCGGAACGTGTCCGCAAGGGCATGAAGGAGATCGCCCTGTACAGCGTGGTGGTGGCCGTGCTGGCAATCTTTCTGATGCAGCTGGGCGCGGAGTGGATGGTGCGGCTCATCTCCGGCTCCAGCGAGTCTGTGGTGCTGGAAAACGGCGCACGGTATCTGCTCTGGAACGCGCCCTTCTACTCGGTGCTGGGTGTTCTGCTGGCCACCCGCTACGCCCTGCAGAGCCTGGGGCAGAAGGTCCTGCCCCTCTTCTCCAGTGTCATTGAGCTGGTGGGCAAGGTGGTGTTCGTGCTCTTCTTCATCCCGAAGTTTGCCTATAACGCCGTCATCCTCTGTGAGCCCATCATCTGGTGCTTCATGGCGGCGTACCTCGTGCTGGTCTACCTGCACGACCCGTTTGTGTTCCCGAAAAAAGCAGAATAAGGAAAAGACCCGGCTGCCGATGACAGCCGGGTCTTTGTGTCTGCGGGAAGTGGATGAAACGGATCGGGCAAGGAGGCTTACAGCGCCGAATAGCCGAAGCTATTGACCAGTGCATCGATATGCTGGCCCGCCTTGCACATGGGGCACTCGCGGGAATCGAAGCTGGCGTAATCGGGCAGGTTGGAGGGGTCAAAAATAGAGGTGACCGGGATGCCCAGGCACTCGGTGGCGGTGGCGAAGATGGCGCTCAGGCCCGCCACAGTGCCGCCGTAGTAGTTGATCGCCTCGATCGCAGCCTGCACGGTGTAGCCGGTGGTGATGGAAGCAGCCAGGATCAGCACATGCTTGCCCTTGACCATGGGGGCTAGATTGTCGCGCAGGATGATCTGGCTACCGGTGGTGTACTCCGGGGTGATGACATAGATGGTCTGGTGGGCATTCATGTTGGCAAAGCCGTCCTTGGTCAGCTCGTTGGCAAGGCAGGTGCCGATGACCTGCGTGCCGTCCAGGCAGAGAACGGTATCCACGATGGTGTTGTGCTGGTAGGCAGCCACCAGCTCTTTTGCCACGGCCTTTGCCTCGGAAAGGCGGGACTTCTGGGTGGTGACATCGATATAGTAATTGATGTGGCTGTGGCTGGTTGCGAAATGGCCCTTTGCCACACGCAGGAACAGATTGCTCTTGTTGGTGGGAAGCTTTACCATGTTGATCATAACTGCAACACTCCTGTTCTGTCAAACTACGGCCCATGGCCTTTTTGAGCGGAAACACAAACAGCGCGGCGGCCCCTGCCGCTGCGCTCCCATTCTTTTCCATGAACCTATGGTATCAGAAAATGCGGGTGTGCACAAGATACAGAATTGCTGAAAATTTAAAGAAAAATTGAGATACTTTGCCAATGCAACGGCGCAAAAAAGCCGCCCGGCTTTCCCGGACGGCTTGGGATGCAGTGAAAAGGGGACATTACTCCACGGTAACGAACTTCCAGTTTACAGAATACTCTGCGTAAACGGGATCGGGTGTATAGGTCAGAAGCACGACATCGCCCTTGGCCAGCGAAGGCAGATCGGAGACGGTGACATTGCCGGAGACGGAGGAACCCTTCTTCAGGTTGGTCTCACGCAGGGAGTTATCAACAACCAGATCGGTGCCGATGTACTTCTTCACGGTCTTACCATCCGCACTGGTGAATGTGACTTTGAAGTTGCCGGGATTGACGGGCAACGCATTGGTGCGGCCATTGGTGATCTTCAGGGGGAAGACAAAGCTGGTAGCGCCCACCTTGGGAGCATCTAGAACGAACTTCTTGTCCTTATCAGAATAAGTGCCCAGATCGGTCTGGATCTGCAGAATGGTCAGAGTGCCGGCACCATCACGAACCAGATTGTAGCTGTCGCCCGTGGACTCACAACCGGTAAAGAGGCTGGCACCCGCAACGGCCACAGCTGCAACAGCGGAGTATTTCAGGAAAGAGCGGCGAGAAAATGCTAACGACATAATCGTTCCTCCTTATAATGTGCAAAGCGCACGAAAATGCCAAAAGGCTCTGCCTATACAATAGGCGAAACGGGGGCGAATGTCAATGGTTTTCACAAATATTTTGTGAAATTTTCCCACCGCCGCCGTGCAAATCATACGAAATTTCGTCCTGCTTGATCAGGCTTTGGTCAGGTCAGAGGCGTTGATGGTAAAGTTCAGGGTCTTGCCGGAAACAAAGGTCGGGGTGTAGGTCACACCGATCTGCTGCCAGGTGGTGGGCACCATGCAGACCAGCTCAATGTAGCCTGCACCCTGCGGGGGAATGGCAGAGGCCGTGGTAAAGCTCTCGGTGGTGCTGTCGTACAGCTGGACATAAGCGCCGCCCTCGGTTGCCTGACCGTCGCAGGTGAAGGAGAAGTCGGTGGTGGAAGCGGACAGAGCGTGGAAGTAACCGGCAGTGTTGGCTGCGATCTGCTCCGGGGTATCCAGAGGATAGGCCTCGCCGATCTCCTGAATGTTCTGTGCGCCGATGGCAAAGGTGTCGCGGCTGGAACGGTTTGCAGAGGTGATCAGCATGGCAATGTACTCATAGCCCTCGGCATCGGGGGCACTTGCCAGAGTAAAGACACTGGTCAGCTGGACCGCCAGATTGTTCCAGTTGCTGATCTTATCGCCGACCTTGACCTCGATGGAAGAGTTGTCGCCGGCCTGGCAGCCGCCCAGCACAGCAGCAGCGCCCAGAGCAGCGGCAGAAGCACCGGTGACCTTGAGGAAGGTGCGGCGGGAAATCTTGTTCGACATAAAGCTTGCCTCCTTAATCAATGGCAGAAATCTTTTTCTTCACTGATTCGTTTATAGCATTTTTTACCGGAAATTGCAAGGCCCTGGGCACAGAATTAACAGGAGTTTCACACAGAAGCTCACTGGTTGGGGTCCAGGCCGCGCACATGGGTCTCGCTGGTCTTGACCAGATTCAGCAGGCTGGGGGTGTACAGCGGGTATTCCCGGGTCAGGCTCTCGGTGGTCATGGCAAGGCAGGAGGGGTCTTTCACGCCCTCGGCACCGTTCAGGTCCTCACCGGCCAGCAGGTCCTCCACATTGCTCTCGCTCATCCGCATCACGGCATCAGAGTAGCCGGGCCAGCGGCGGGCCTCCACGCTGAACAGGCTCTGGGCGTTGTGGGGTTCGGCGGAATAGAGCAGGCGGAACATCTTGGCCACGGCCATCATCAGATAGGTGCTGACCTCGGTGGTCAGGGCCTTGCTGTGGCACTCGGCGATCTTGGCATACAGCACGTTCAGGCTGTTGGAGATCAGCTTTTTGTTCATGGTGGGCAGAACGCTGCCGTGGTAGACGTTGTCCTTCATCTTATCGGGGTTGGGCAGGTCATCGGCGTTCAGCATCATGCCATTGCGCTCCGCCGAGCGGCCCAGCAGGTAATCGCAGGACACATTATAGTAATCCGCTACCCGGACAACAAAGTCCAGGCCGCACTCGCGGATGCCCTTTTCGTAGTGGGAGAGCAGTGCCTGGGACACCCCAAGGTCCTCCGCGGCCTGCTTCTGGGTGATGCCGCGCTCCTTGCGCAGCAGCTTGATGATACGGTTGAATTCCATGATTTTGGACTCCTCAGTAGTGGAAATTGAACTTCTTTGAGTTTTGGTTTACAACATGTTGATTATACACAGTGGAAAACAAAAAGTAAAGCAAGAAAAGTGACGGAAATTCTCGTCGTTTTTCGTCATTTTTGTCAAAAGGCTTGCCCCGGATACCATATCTATGCTAAACTAAAGACAATCAACGCATATTTTGTGGCGCACGGCCCGGGCAGGATGCCCACTGCCGGTGCGAAATTTTACAGCAAAGAGGAACTCTTTGCCAGATAGAGGTGTTTTTCCATGAAAACGTTCAAACTTCATCTCATCCGCCACGGCATGACGGCCGGTAATCTGCAGGGCCTGTACATCGGCAGCGGTACGGACATCCCCCTGTGTGATGAGGGACGCGCCCAGCTGAAGGAGCTGAAGGAGCGGTTCGAGTATCCGCAGGTGGACACGGTGTTCTCCTCCCCGCTGGTGCGCGCTGTGGAGACAGCGAACATTCTGTTCCCCAATGCAGGCCACCAGTTCACAGTGCACGACCTGCGGGAAGCGGGCTTCGGTGTGTTTGAGAACCGCCCCGTGAAGGATCTGGTCAAGGAAGAGGATTTCAAGAAGTGGATCACCCCTGGCTCCGGCTTTGTGCCCGAGGGAGCAGAGCCCACCGAGCAGTTCCACGCCCGCTGCGCCGAGACCCTGCTCAAGCTGTTTGAGTATATGATCCGGATGGATGTGACCGAGGCTGCCTGCGTGACCCATGGCGGCGTGATCATGAGTATGCTGAGTCAGCGCGCGCTGCCCTCCCGCCACCCGGAACAGTGGATGGCCGACCCCGGCTGCGGCTATACCGTCCAGACCGACGTGCAGCTCTGGATGCGCGACCGTCTGGTGGAGGCCATCGACATCGTGCCCTTTGGCTACGCCGATACCCTGCGCGGGCAGGCAGAAGCCGAGGAAAACGAGGCATTTGAGTAAGAATCTTTGCCGCGCCGCCCTGAAAATATCCAAAACACGTAAAACCGCGGAAGAACAGGTAAAATTCCGGGCAAATCTCTTGACAGAAAGCCCGGAATTTACTATTGTATAAAGAGAACTTATTTTCCCGTTAGGAGGAATCCCCGATGTCACAATCCCTGTCCCGCCGCTCGTTCCTGAAATATGCCGGTTCCGGCGCAGTCAGTCTGGCTGCCGCCCTGCTCACCGGTGTTTCGGGCGCGGCTCTGGCCCCCTGCTATGAGGGCGAACCTGCTCTGCTGGACGGCAAAGCAGCAGTGGAGCTGCTGGGCTATGCACCGGCCCCGGAGCTGGACAGCACGCTGGTCTATCTGTCGGTGGAGAACCTCTCGGCCCGGCCGCTGGCTGTGGGGGCCAGCTACCTGCAGAGCCGTGGGCTGGACAGCAGGAATGCCCTGTACAGCCTGGGCACCGGCCTGACTGCCCTGTGTGACGGCAGACAGGTGCGGGTGGGCAGCTTTGCAGCTCCCCTCTACGGTGAGAATGCGGCAGATGCCTCTGCCTTTACCCTGAATCTTTCCGCAGGGCGCGGGGCGATGCTCCACTGCTTCTGCGAGACCCCGGCGGACTGGCAGACGCTGGAGCTGATCTATCAGCCTGACTTTGCCGCAGGCCAGACCGTCCATTTTGTGGTGCGCCGGGATGCCGATGAAGTCCATCTGGGTGCGGTGCCTGCCACCCTTGCCGAGGTGGGCAGCGTGGTCGATCTGTAAATAGCATAGCATAAAAAGAGACGGTTCTGCATTGGATTGCAGGACTGTCTCTTTTGCTTATAACAGGTTTTCCCCGGTGGAGTTCTGCACGGTGAGCTCCTGTCCGGTCAGGCTGGACACCAGCGCCAGATAGCTGCGGCCTGCCGTCAGGGTCAGGGGGCGGCCGTTGGAATCATACAGGAAGAAGGTGGTCTCGCTGCCCTGCGTCCAGGTGATGTTCCACAGGTGGCCTTCGTTGAGCCAGACCCCGCCGCCCATGGTTAGGTCGTAATCCAGCGTCACATCATCGTCACGCAGGGTGGATGCACTGAACAGAATGAGCAGGTTGTCGAAATCTGTCTGCTGGCCATTGTTGGCATCCAGCTGCGGTGTGCCGTCTGCGTGGAGCATCCGGTAGGTTTTGCTGTCGGCATCGTAGGTGAAGCCGGTGGCGTTCTGCGCATCAAACTGGACTCGGACACTCATGGCGTCCGAAGCATCTGCATCGGGCAGCTTGCCGTTTTCCTGCATAGGCAGCAGATTGGGCACGGAGAGGAGGGCTCCGCTCTCGCTGTCGGAGCTGCTGGAAGAGGTGTCCGTGACGCGGGATTCTGTCAAGGCCGGGGAGATGTTCAGGCTGCCCAGCACACCCGAAAGTGCTGCACCGCTGGTATGCCACAGCGGGACATTCTGCCAGTCGGTCTCACAGGAAAAGGCATTGGTGCCCACCTCCAGTGCGTCTACTGCGCGCAGAGAGTAGTAATCAAGGTAGTTCTGGTCAAACTGTCCGCCGCCCCGCTGCACCGGCAGTACCTGCTGGCCCACCAGCAGCCGCCAGTAAAGATCCTGCCCGGCAGAAACAGGCCCGACCTGCGGCACGGCCCCCACGGCAGGGTAGACCAGGCAGAGCCTGGTGGCCTGCTGCTGTGCGGTCAGGGCTTCCAGCACCAGCGAGGCTGTGGAAAGCCCCCACTGGGTGGTGCTGGCGGCTGCGTTGTCAATGGTGATGGCGACCGGCCGCTGGCCTGGCCAGACAAGTTCCTGCCCGGTGAGCGGGTCAGTGGGACTTTCGGCGGGCTGGGAGCTGGGGCTGAGCGCACAGCCTGTCAGCAGTGCGGCGCTGAGCGCAAAACAGAGCAAAGCGCGCATCCAAAAGCGTTTCATCGGTTTCCCTCTTCTGCCCCGGAGGGCG
The DNA here is from genome assembly GCF_029076575.1 of Faecalibacterium sp. DFI.5.82. Lineage (NCBI taxonomy): Bacteria > Bacillati > Bacillota > Clostridia > Eubacteriales > Oscillospiraceae > Faecalibacterium > Faecalibacterium sp. DFI.5.82. The sequence goes on along the minus strand of NZ_JARFIS010000005.1, from coordinate 47,111 downwards.
GGTGATTTAGTAGCTGAAATTGCTCCACTCATCATTGTCCACCAGTGCCAGATAGGTCCTGCCCCGGTTCAGGGTCATCTCCTCGCCGGTTTCGGTGTAGAGCTTGAGCGGATGGGTGGGATGCGGCTTCTCCCAGCGGCCCACCTGCACGCCGCCCCGTGTGAAGAGGTACGCCTGCCCACCGGCCACATAGTTGACCGACTGGACATCGTGAGAATCGCCCGCATAGGCGGCGATCTCGGCAAAGCAGACCACCACGTTGTCAAAGGTCAGCTGCTTGCCGGTCAGCTCGTCCACCGTGTTCTCATAGGCTTTTTTGGAGCGGTTGTACATTTCCAGCTTGTAGCTGCGGCCCCAGCTGTTGTAGGTCAGGCGGGTCCTGTAGCTCTCGGAGTGGGTGATGCTGATGGTTTTGGCCGCAGGGGCACCGGGAAGGTCGTTGGAGGCCGCGGTGCGGTAGTCGGCAAAGTGGAAGAAAGGCGTTTCGTTGGCGTAGGTCAGGCCGATGCCGGCATTACCGGCTGCCTGTTTGATCTCCTTGCCGGAGGTGAACTCGGTGTGTTCGTAGGCTACATTGCGGCCGCGGCTGTCACGGTGGGCAACGTGGGGGTGGACCGGCGTGTTGAAGTAACTCTTGCCGCCGATGTTCAGGCCGGAGTAATCGTATACATTGATGAACTGGGTGCAGAAAATGCTCTCGCCATCGTGGTAATAGAGGGCCTGATGGGGCATGAGCAGCTGCAGGAACTGGTCGCGGCCGGAGCGCAGCGGCCCGACCTCCGGGATGGTGTCCGCATCCCGGAACACGGCACACAGGCGGGTGATGCCGCCCTCCACCTTGCTCTCGATGAGCAGGTCTGCCGAGCCGATGCCGCGCTGGGGGCGGGCGTTCTGCCTTTCGGAGTTGGCGATGTTGTTGACCATCACACCCACCATCCGGCCGGTGCTCCTGCGGGCTTCGCCGGTCAGAGGGTCAGCGTCGTAGGCAGGCAGAAGGCTGAACGCAGAGCTTGCGGCTTCGCTGGCCGCTGCCGAGGAGGCGGCTGCCTCACCAGCTGCGGCCTCACCGGCTGCGACCACAGAGGATGCAGCGGCCTCAGAAGAAGCGGAAGAGGATGCCGCCGAGCCGCAGAACAGGCTCTTCATCCAGTCGGGCAGGTCACCGCCCAGAATGGCACTGCCGGGGCTTGCAGAGCAGCCGGTGAGCGCCAGCAGCGCCGCCGTCAGCCCGGAATAGCGAAGTACGGACCGTCGAGAAATTTTCATGGAAAAAGCCCTCCTATCGGATCGGCTTGCCCGGCGCGGAAGTGCGCCCGGCAGGTCGGTTGCAGTTTTGTAATGAACTGCTTTGATTGTACTGGTTCTTGCCCGGTTTGTAAAGGGGCAGTTCGTGGCAAAATCTGCCCGATGACGGCTTTGGGAAAGTTTTTTGTGCAGAAAGCTTGCTTTTTGCCCGGGAGTATGGTAATATTATTCGGCAGTATCGTGTTATACTGCGCTTTATAATGTATGCGCTCGTAGCTCAGCCGGTAGAGCATCTGACTTTTAATCAGAGGGCCAGGGATTCGAGTTCCCTCGAGCGCACCAAAATCCCACGAAGAATCGCAAGATTCCTCGTGGGATTTTTCATTTTCTGGGGTTTTGCACACTTTTGCACACTTTTTGCACACCGGCGGGAAAGCCGTGTTTTTCCTTGCATTGTCTGCATTCTGTGCATCGTGAGCGTTTTTTCCATACTTTTTTCAGGCGAACAGCAGGCGAGTGAACTCACGCCGCTGCTCGGGGTTCATCTGTCGGACAACTTTCAGCATCCCTTCCGGGGTGATCTGGATGCTGTCCGGCAGATTTTCTTTTACCGGCACAGAGCCGGACTTGGGGGAGCCGATGTCCTGTGAATAGAAGTCTGCTTCCAGCTTCTCAGCCAGCTCCAACCGGGGCTTGTCCTGCGTGTGGGCGTAGGTGTCCATCAGGATGCCGGTGGTGGCGTGACCGGTGTTGCCCTGCACGGCCTTGATGTTGCCGCCGGATTCAATCAACTGGTAAGTGGCACTGGAGTGGCGCAGACCGTGGAACACGATCTTCTCAAACTCCGGGTGCTCTGCACGCCAAGTGCGGTACCATTTAGAAAGGGCTTCCGGGGCAACAGGCATACCGTTGGGCAGGCGGAAGAGCTGACCGCAGTTGCGATACCTGCCATCCATGGCAAGCTCATCCTGCCGGAGCTTTTCCAGCCAAGCCAGCAGTTCCTCTTTCAAGGGTCTCGTCAGATAAAGGGTACGGCTGGATTTCTTGGTTTTCGGCTTCTTCAGCACCAGTGCGGAGCTGCTGCCCTCACGCTGGTCGGGGAAGATGTGGTAGATCTGATTCGGGTCGGTCTTTTCCAGTGCAGCCTTTTCGGTGCGCTGTAAGCTCCTGCCGACCGTGATGGTCCCACGTCCATCCGCTGCATCGAAGTCGATGTCTCCCGGTTGCAAGCCAAGGATCTCTCCGACACGCAGCGAGAGAATCATGCTCAGATGAACAGCAAGGTGGAGCGTAGGGTCGGTCATGGTCTGCAACGCAGCAAGCATGGTCTTTTCGTCCCAGATGGCACGTTCTTCCGAGGTCGATTTCGGGGCTTCTCTCGGAATCGGTGACTTGAGGAGCAGGCCCCACTCAACGGCATAGGAAAAAGCAGTCTTGAGCATGGCGTGGACTTCCCGGATGGAAGCACCCGTCAGAAACTGCCGCTTCTGCTTGTCGGTGAGCGTTTGCTTGACACCCTGCTTATACAGCCCGCGCGGTGTCCGGCTCAGCGTGGCGTAGAACTGTTCAAGGTCATACGTCTGAACCTTCTGAATCTGTTTCTTGCCAAGATAGGGCACGACAAGATTCTGAATCATGGCTACCGTGTGGGTGTAGGTTTTGGGTGCCCACTTGTGCTTGCTGGACTGGATGGGGAGCCACTTGTACAGCATTTCCGCTACCGTCATTGCATCGGGTATGAGGAACGTACCGTCCAAGAGTTCTTTCTCTACCGAGATCTTGCGGTCTTGCGCTTCCTTCTTGGTTTTGAAGCTCTCCCAGCCTTCACAGATCCGGCCAGCATGGTCTTTGTATTTGAAACGAACGGAGTAGGAATCTCCGCGCCTGAGAATAGATGCCATAGATGTTCCCTCCCTCAGACCGCTGCAAACCAATCGTCGAAGCTCTGCTTGCTTACCCGGATGCTGGTACCGAGGCGGATCACCTTGAAGTCTTTCGTGGTGTTGCACAGATTGTACGCAGCACGGTTGGAGATCGCCAACAGTTGGGCGATCTCCTCCACCCGGTAGACAAGCGGGGCGTGTCGGACGGTTTTGCTGGTCTGGTCAGAAGGTTCTACGGCAGGGGTTTCGGACAATTTCATTGTAGGGGATTCGGGCGCGATTTTCAAGTCCTCACGGGTCAGTTTAGCGGAATTTTTGCGGACATTCGTCATAGGCATGTCTCCTTTGCACTTCTCCAGACCCGGCGCAGTTCCGGTTGAGCTGCACCCTGTGGGCCGGTAAATATGTAAGGGCCTGCCGCTCCTGACCCGAAGCAGCAGCCCAAAAAAGTGCGAGAACTTGAATTTACGCGCCCTACGCGCCCCAAACCACACAAAAGTACCTTTCTGTGTTGATTTTACAGGGCGCATGGCTGAATCGTATGCGCCCTTTTGGGGCGCATCTTGCCTTCTCTCCCGCCCCGAAGGGTGTGCTGCCGCCCTGTATCCGCCCGGAAAGGGTAGATACGCGCCCGGAGAAAACAGCGATAACAAGTAAAAACTTCTAATTTTGGGCGCGTGGGGCGGGAAAATTTCACTTTTCGTGTGTTTTATGCCGCAGCAAAGGCGGGGTGGACGCATACGCCCCGGAAGCCGCGATACTTTCCCTCGATGTGCTTGGAAAAGGTCAGGCCGTACTTCCCTGCATTTTTCAGCAGGAACTGGCTGAACTTCTTTTGCGGAACAGGTGATTCCAGATTATCCTCGCACCACTTGGTGTAGGCGCGGTAGAGGTAGGTGGAGCGTTCCTCGGTGTCGGGCTTGAAGCGGACATACGCACTGGCCTGCATGAACTGGGTCAGGTTGTCGCTATCCGCCATGGCTGCTTCGAGGTTCTGGATGGAGCGCTCGCTGATGGTGAACTGATAGCGGTTCGCCAGCAAACGGTGCAGACCTTCCAGCATCCACAGCAGAATGCCGGGACGCTCCTCGGACAGCTCTTCGATGAGGAAGGGGTTATCCACCCGGGCAGGGTCACGGTCTTTCACCGTGATGAGGATCTGTCTACGCCAGAAGCCGTCGCTGTCATCGTGAGCAGCCACAAGGTTGCCATTGCCGAAGCAGATGAAACGAACGTACAGCAGGCCTTGGACAGCCTGCTTGTTCTTCCGCTCGATGCACAAACGGTCTTCAGCGGTAACGATGGACTTGATGTTCCGTGTTTCGGGCAAAGCCACCATGTTCAGATCGTCATCGACCATGACCAGCTTATACTCCAGATTTGCACTGGCAAAGCGGTTCGTTTCGATGCGGAGGATGGATTCGGAGTGAGAGGCTTCCCCGAACAGCTTCTTCAGCAGCAAGCCGATGCGGGACTTACCTTCGCCGCCCTTGCCGGTCATGACCAGCATCTTCTGCGCCTTGGTAGACGGGATCAGGAGATAGCCAAGGTATTCCTGCAAGGTCAGAATATCCTCCGGGATGAGCAGACCGTCCAGAAATTCCAGCCACTTGGTCGGTGCGGGGGCATCGGGCTGGTATTCCACGGGGAGCCGGTTCAGGCAGAGTTCCTTTTCCGGCACAAAGCCCCGCTCGTCCAGAAAGTAGGTTCCGTTCTGGAGATGGATGCGGTCAAGCTGGGGTTTCCATTCAGGGGTATAGGTTTCGATACGGAGTGCGTCCAGAACCTGCTTTTCCTTCTTGGCAAGGTTGTCGAGCACAAAGTCACGGAGGTCGCTGTGGACTTCGTAGAGCAGTGCGTCCTCGTCTACCTCGCCGTTCTGGTCGAACAGCTTCTGTTTCAGGCACATCATGGGGTGTTTCTCTAAAAGGTATTGGCAGTAAGCGGTTTCACGCACTTTGCCCTTGCTGTCTACCCAAGGGCATTCGCATTCTTCCTCTTCTTCCAGTTCGTCCTCATCACGCCAATCGTCGTTCCTCTTTTTCCAGTCGCTCATGCAATCCCTCCCAATACTTCCGTAGCTCGTTTTCGGTCTGCGGGTCCGGGAGCACCGAACAGTCCAGATAATATTCAACGATGTCAAGGTTCTTTATCGCTTCAAGGAAGCAGGGGTGAAGTTCTTCTGTGGGTGACTGCGGTGCGTATCGGACCCGCCAACGCTGCAGACAGCGGTAATAGTCCAGCAGCTGCTGCCGGACGGTGGGCGGTCTGCGGGGAGCAAGCCGCACCTTGCCGTCGGCAAGTGCCATGCCGAAATCGTTCTTCAACTTTTCCACAGCCTTATAGGGAGAAAGTTGAAAAAGTCTGCCGACAAAATCGATCACATCGCCATCTGCCTGACAGGCGAAACAGTGGAAACGGCTGTCCACCTTCATGCTGGGGTGTTTATCCCCGTGGAAGGGACAGCACATCATGCCGTTCCGGTTTACGGCGAAGCCGTATAGCTCCGCTGCCTGCCGGGTCGAGATGGCGTTCTTTACGTCCGAAAAGACAGAGGTGCTACCCTCCGTCCCAATGGGCGGGGTACAGGCGAAAGGACGAAGCCCGGTGAGGGGCGTGGGTGAGGTTGGGTTTATTCACACATCGATCCGTCAGAGTGTTGTTCATTTGACCTCCTGCTGCGGTACGGCGTGGCTGCGCTCCTCCTTGCGGAAGAAGGCTTCCACGTTCTGTTGTGCGGTGCGGAGTTCACGCAGTTCGATCTGCGCTTTCTTGTAGCGGGTGTAGAACCCGTTTTTCTCCGAGGAAAGGGTCTGATATTCGGCATCCAGCTTTTTGAGGTCCGGCAGCGTCCTGAGACCGTTGGCCTTGAAATAGGCGCAAGCGACCTCGTACACGGCAAACTCTGCACGGTGCTGCTCCTTGAACTTGGCGGGGTTCCGCACCGTCTGGAGCTTCTGTGCAAGGGGCTTGTACTGCCGATAGACCACAAGATGCCCGCGCAGCTCCTTGAGGGAGACCATGCGGGCATCCAAGTCTTTGACCACCGCCAGTGCATCGTCGTGCTGGGTTTTCAGTTCGGCAATGCGCTGGTGCAGGGCATCTTCGCTGAGCAGCTTTTTCTCCTGCAGGAGACACAGGGTCTGCGACCAGCGTTTGAGGTTGAACTTTTTCACCCAACGCTCATAGCCGATGCCCTTGCCTGCAGCAACGTTCGCCTGAATGTCAACCAGTTTCCTGATCTTATCCGGCTTCTGTTCGCAGGCGGGCTGGATGATGACGGCAAGCTGGATGTTCTGGGAGAGGGCGGTCAGCACCTGCTCCTTTTCCAGCTTCTTGCTCAGTTTCTTGGCGGTGATGAACTTTGTCCGGCCGGGTGGGCAGTAGCTCAACCGGCCTCGGCTCTCCTTCACGGCGATGCCGTGTTCCTGCATGAGCAATGCAGAAAATTCCTCGAAGGTGGTGGTCTTGTTCAGCACAGCGTAGATCTGCTTTCGCAGCTTATCCAGCTCGGTCTGGTAGACGGTCTGGGTGGGCTGCTGCCCTTCGGCGGCAAGTTTGGCGTTGGCATGGTCGAGGCGGCGTTGTCCGCGCCGCTGCGCCCAATACTCCCGCTCCGAAACATGGTCGCCTTGGGCTTCCAGCAGGTTGATCTGGTTCAGGTCGGCTTGCTCGCACATCTCCATGACTGCGACACGGAGGTGCCGGAGCATGGCAGAAGTGCAGCGGTGCTTCTTGCCCGCTTCCCAGTCGCACGGCTTGTCCATGAAGGGCTGCCGTTCCACGGTGCGGACGCGCAAGCTGCCGATGACGATGTGGACGTGGATGTTCCCGGCACTGTTGTGACCGTCCGGGTGGGTGCAGACGATGGCGGGATGACCGGGGAAGTTGTCCTTGCAGAACTGCAAGCCAAGGGCTTGCGCCCGCTCCATGGTCAGGTCGTTCTCTACTGCGTCCTTCGGGTCGAAGCTGATGATATAATGGTGGGTCTTCACGTCCTCCCGCCCGCCGTTCTTGCCGTACTTGCGATTGGCAATCAGGCAGGCCATAGCGAACGAGGATTCGCCGCACTCAAGAGTGTCGAGCAGGTACGAATCCCGCAGCTTGGGTCTGCCCTTCTCGTCCAGAATGGGTAGACCGGTGTATTCGTTGTGCTGAAAGGTGAGATAGCTTTCGGCGGCGGCATAGTTAGAGTTTTTCGAGGTCAAATGCTTGATGGTTGCCATACAGTTCACCAACCGTTTCTTCGGCTTTCAGCCGAAAGTTCGTGAGTGCGGACAGTTCCTCCAGAATCTGTGCCCGGAGCTGCTCGGTGTCTTTGCCGCCGGAGTTGAAGTGCCGTGCAAGCTGGTTGAGGTTGCTGCCTACCTTGCTGCACTGGGCAGACAAGGCGGCAAGCGCCGCCAGTGCATCCTCGCCGCCCTGCGCCACCACAACGGTGTGCTTGACGTTCACGCCGTACAGGACGCGGCGGACGAGTTCGGACTGGGTGAGGTGGAGTTCTTTGCAGGCGTATGCGATCCGCAGTTTTTCTTCTGCGGTCACCCTGACTTTGATGATGTGTGTCTTTCGTTTTCGCGGCGTGTCATTGCGGTTCTTCTTTGCGTGTACGTTCGGACTTTTCATTTCAGCCATATTCGACCTCCTGTGAAAATGATAAATGCCCGCTCCGGGATGGAGAGGGCTATGTAATGCGACACGCCGCATTCGCACCAATGGTGCGAAGCTAGAGCAGGGTTTGGGGAAGGCACTCCCCAACAAGTGGCAGACCATGTGACAGAACATTTTCAAGCATTGAAAATTTGTGGCCACAGGTCGATACTTGCTTTCGCCCTTTCCGTGCAACACTGAAAATTTCAGAAGTCGAACCGCAATGCACGTTGAAAATTTTGCAGAGCAAAACGTGTGAAAAGGCAAAGCCCCTGCTCATGGTCACCGTTCACACCGAACGCAGTTCCTGCCCCTGTTTTGCAGCGGCGTTGTCCGGCTCGCCCACAGAAAGCGTGAGGTCATGGCGCAGTATCTCGTTCAGACGGCTTATGTAAGATTCAAGGTACAGTATGAAGAAAGCCGGGCGCAGTGCGGACACTACAACCTGCTTCTTTCAAGCATCAGAATAACACTTTGCGGTTGTGCGGTCAACAACTAAAAACAAATTTTGGAAGATTGAACAACTACATAAGATTTTATTTGTGAAAAAGAAAAATACCGCCCACGCAGCGCAGCGATGATTTTGTCGGATGAAGTAAGCGGCAAAATAGATCGGGTGTGTTGCGGGGCGGTAAAAATCTTCATGGGGAATAAATCCTCGCCGTTCTGTACTTTTCTACAAAATTGGTGGGATTTGCGATAAAGGGTATCATGGATTGCAGGGCACGTCAAGATGGTTTTGCAAATTTTATTGCAGTAAAGCGGTGATAGTAGGACTTATATTTAACACACGGCAAGAAACGATTTCCATTTCGCACATTGTAATGTTCGCAGAAAAAACTTATAATGCTTTTGAACCTGTAGGACACACAAAACGCAGAAAAGAGAGGGAATCATGAGAAAACTGTTCCTTTTGGAAGATGATCTGAGCCTGATCAGTGGGCTGACTTTTGCATTCAAGAAACAGGGCTTTGCACTGGATACAGCCCGGACACTGGCAGAAGCCGAGGTGTTGTGGTCAGACAGAAAATATGACCTGCTGGTGCTGGATGTTTCCCTGCCGGATGGCTCTGGCTTCGATTTCTGCCAGAAGGTGCGGCGCACATCCAACGTGCCGATTCTGTTCCTGACCGCTTCGGATGAGGAAATGAATATCATCATGGGACTGGAACTGGGCGGGGATGATTACCTGACCAAGCCGTTCAAGCTGGGTGTCCTGTTGTCGCGGGTCAATGCACTGCTTCGCCGTGCAAATGCGTCCAGCGCAGGAGAACCTGTGCTGGAATCCAATGGCATCACCGTCCGATTGTTGCAGGGGCAGGCATACAAAAACGGAGTATTGCTGGAACTGACCGGTGCAGAGTACAAGCTGCTCTGCTTCTTTATGCAGCATCCGAATGCCGTGCTATCCAAGGAACAAATTCTGGATGCACTGTGGGACTGCGATGGGGATTACATTGACAGCAGTGCCTTAACAGTGTATATCCGGCGGCTGCGGATGAAGATCGAGGACGACCCCGGCAAACCGCAGATGTTGCTGACTGTCCGCGGCATGGGCTATAAATGGAATGGGTAAAGGTGCCGTATGAAAGTATTCGCAAACCGGGAGATCCGAAATTTGTTCCAAGCCGTGCTGGCGGTCTGGGCGGTGGCATTGGCTCTCACGCAGGGCATCGTATGGCATACGACGCATGTATTTTCTTTCGGGTTACTATTGGTTTTTCTGCTTCTGGGCGGCTGTCTCTGGGGCGTGCTTTTTCGCTATTTCCAAAGGCAGAGCGCGCTTCTGGAACAGGCAGTCCAGCAAATCCAAAACTGTCTGGATGGCAACCCGGATGCACGACTGGACTGCGACCGGGAGGGAGAATTTTACCGTCTGTTTCACTCCGTTAATGCATTGGCGGCAGTTCTGAGCGCACACGCAGACAACGAGCAGCGGGAGAAGCGTTTTTTGAAAAATACCATTGCAGATATTTCGCACCAGCTCAAAACACCGCTGGCGGCGTTGAATATCTACAACGGTCTGCTTCAGGACGAAGCTGTTTCGCCGTCGGAGGTCAAAGAGTTTGCAGACCTGTCCGAACAGGAGTTGGACCGCATCGAAACGCTGGTGCAGAATCTGCTCAAAATCACCCGGCTGGATGCCGGTTCGGTCGTCTTGGAGAAGAAAAACGAAAATGTTGCTGAAATGGTGCAGGACATCGCGCGGCAGTATCACTATCGTGCAGAGCAGGAACAGAAAAAGCTTGTTCTGTCCGGCTCAGAGGCGGTTACACTTTGGTGTGACCGTGACTGGATGCAGGAAGCTGTGGACAATCTTGTAAAGAATGCCCTTGACCACACAAAGAGCGGAGATACGATTCAGGTAGAGTGGAATGCACTGCCGTCCATGGTTCAGATCAAAGTGCGCGACAACGGCAGCGGCATCCACCCGGAAGATTTGTACCATATCTTCAAACGGTTTTATCGCAGCCGCTTTTCACAGGATACACAGGGCATCGGGCTGGGTCTGCCGCTGGCAAAAGCCGTTGTGGAAGCCCATCACGGCACCATTGAAGTAGACAGTGAGCTGGGAAAGGGCACGACCTTTACTCTGAATTTTCCGATTCCTACAAAATTGTAGGCTGAGTGTAGGCTTGCAGTAAGGTTGACGTGTTATCCTTTTCTGCACAGACAGAGATCATCCGTCTGAATCGAAGGAACCTGCAAAGTGAGGGATACACTATGGAACTATTAGAAGTCAACCATCTCTGCAAGACCTACGGCAGCGGAGAAACCGCTGTCCATGCGCTGAAAGATGTTAGTTTTTCAGTGCCGAAAGGCGAATATGTGGCGGTCGTTGGCGAATCCGGCTCTGGCAAAAGCACCCTGCTCAATCTGATTGGCGGACTGGATACGCCGACTTCCGGCAAGGTGCTGATTGATGGCAAGGATGTTTTTGCCATGAAAGACCGGGAGCTGACGATCTTCCGCCGCCGCAATATCGGTTTTATCTTTCAGGCATTCAACCTCATCCCGGAACTGACCGTAGAACAGAACATCCTGTTCCCGGTGCTGCTGGACTACCAAAAGCCGGACAGGGCATATCTGGAAGAACTGCTGACCGTGCTGAATCTGAAAGACCGTCGGAAGCATCTGCCAAGCCAGCTTTCCGGTGGGCAGCAGCAACGGGTAGCCATTGGCCGCGCCCTGATGACCCGCCCTTCACTGATTTTGGCGGATGAGCCGACCGGCAATCTGGACACCCAGAACAGCAGCGAGGTCATTGCCCTGCTAAAAGAAACATCCCGGAAATACGAGCAGACCATCCTGATGATCACCCACAACCGCAGCATTGCGCAGACGGCAGACCGGGTGCTGCAGGTATCGGACGGCTGCCTGACCGATTTTGGGAGGTGCCGGGAATGAGCAGCACAGAAATGAAAAGCTATCTGAGCCTGATCCCGATTTCTGCCAAGGTACGCAGACGGCAGAACCGCATGACGATTTTGTGCATCGTCCTTGCGGTGTTTCTGGTCACGGCGGTGTTCAGTATGGCAGATATGGCGATTCGGATGGAAACCTCAAACCAGCTGAACAAAAACGGAAACTGGCATATCATGGTAAAGGACATCTCCCCTGAAACAGCCGCAGAGCTTGCCGCACAGGAGGATGTTGCTGCATTTTCGGCGTATAGCGACATCAACGCTTCCCTTACGGAAAACTACTTTGCCGGAGATAAACATGCCGCACTGGTAGGAGCAGATGATGCAATCCTTCAAATCTTTCCGGGAATGCAGTGTAGCACTGCCCCGGCGGATGGCGAAGTGCTCGTGACAGCAAACATCCGGGATTGGCTGGATGTTACGGTCGGTACAGCGATTCCGCTGACGCTCCCGGATGGACAGACCATTTCGCTTACTGTCGCAGGTTTCAATGAGGATACCTCCGATGCGAACCAGTATGATGCTGTTGTGCTGGTGATGAACCGCAGTACATTTTCTCAGATTGCCGCACAGGTAGAAGAATCCTTTGAAACACAGTATTTCATCCAGTTCAAGCCATGTACCAATTTGCGGCAGTCCATTGTGAACATCGAAAACAAGTACGGAATTTCAGAAGAAAAAATCTCCGAAAATACTTACCTGATGGCGTTGAACGCAAGCAGCAACAACGATTATATTGTAGGCTTATATGCGGTAGCGGCTGTGTTGGCTGGCATGGTCGTCCTTGCCGGAATTTTTATGATCACAGGCAGCATCAACAGCAATGTAGCGCAGCGTACCAGCTATTATGGAATGCTGCGTTGTCTTGGGGCAGGAAAAAATCAGGTTCGGATGCTTGTCCGGCTGGAAGCTCTTTTCTGGTGTAAAACTGCTGTTCCAGCAGGATGTGTGCTGGGAATCGTTTCCACATGGGGATTGTGTTCCTTTCTGCGTGGATTTATCGGCGAGGAGTTCAGCTCTTTACCAGTGCTTGGCATCAGCCCGGTCGGTATTATCTGTGGTTCCGTGCTAGGACTTATCACGGTTTGGTTCGCGGCATCTTCTCCGGCACGGCGGGCGGCAAAAGCTTCTCCGATCACAGCAGCAACTGGGAATGCGGTGGAAAATGCAGCGGATTCTCCGTGTCATGCTCGGTTGTTTGGAAGTCGTGCAGAGCTTTCTTTGGGCGTGAGCCATGCAACCTCGTCCAAAAAGAACTTGCTTTTGATGACAGGTTCCTTTGCGTTAAGCATTCTCCTGTTTTTGAGCTTTTCGGTTTTGCTTCGATGGGTTGGATTTGCGCTGAATCCGTTGCAGCCCTACACACCGGACTTATCGGTGGCTGAAACATCCGGGCAAAATGTCCTTGACCCGGTACTGGTGGAGCAGCTGGAAGCTCTGCCGGAAGTCAAACACGCATTCGGGCGGATGTATTGCCCGCTCCCGGCGGAATATCAGGGAAAACAGGGGTTCATCGACCTGATTTCATACGATACGATACAGTTTGGCTGGGCGAAAAAAGACCTGATTGGCGGAACCCTTCCGCAGGAGCCGGAGGATGGCACATACCCTGTGCTGACGGTATTCGACAAAAGCAACTCCCTGACCGTGGGTGATACCATTCAGCTGGAGGATGCAAAGCTCACAGTCGTGGGTGTATTGAACGACAGCCCGTTCAGTAGTACCGATTCCCCGATTGTTATCTGCACCGAAGAAACCTTCCATCAGCTGACCGGGCAAAACCGCTATGCGGTGATCGATATTCAACTAAAAGATACCACAGCAGACGCAGCCATTGCACAAATACACACCCTGCTGAGCGACACGTTAAACAAGCAGGTTGTTTTTTCCAACCGAATCGAAGGAAATCGGATGATACAAAGCACCTACTGGGCGTTCCATCTGGTGGTCTATGCGTTTCTCATCGTGATTGCAGGAATCACCATTCTGAACATCGTCAACAGCATTTCCATGAGCGTGTCGGCACGAATGAAGCAGTATGGCATCCTGCGTGCCATCGGGATGGATGATGCACAGCTGAAACGCATGATCTCTGCCGAAGCTGGCACCTATGCGGTGTCCGGTCTTGTGGTGGGCATTGCGCTGGGTCTTGTGCTGAATCGGAAGCTGTATATCCTGCTCATCACCCATTATTTCGGTGCAACGTGGCAGATGCCGTGGGGCTGTCTTGCCGTGATCGTCGTAGTCGTGCTGGCGGCTGTGGTGCTGGCAGTATATAACCCGGTCAGGCAAATCCTCATGCAGCCCATTACTGCAACCATCAGTGAATTATAAGCCAGAATAACAGATGCCCACCAGCTTATGGCGAAAACCATAGGTCGGTGGGCATCGTGTTCTTTATAAGGGCTTAATCTTCCAGTCTGCCGTGGTCACAGCCGAGAGAAAGATAATGCTCAATCTCTTCGCCCAGAACAAGCTGGGCGTATTCCAAGGGCTTGTTGTAGAGCAGCCAGTCCAGCTCTGCCTGCTGTGCCGGGGTGTTGCCGTACTCGTCCTCCACGGCGATGCAGTCAATGGCAAGAGTGGTGCCATCCTCGAACCGGGCTTCCACCCGGTTGGTGTCCATGTTGTAGCGGCAGGAAAGCAGTTTGTTCATGGTGAACCTCATTTCTATATCAAACGGTGTCTGTTCGGATGTCCTAAACCCTGCCATAAAACCGGTGGTTGATTTGTCCATTGGGCTTTGTTTTGCCCGTCTGCACATTTTTGCACACTTTTTGCACACCTGAATAGCTGGATAACGGTTGCAAAGCATTACACTGTATGCAAACAATGCGGTGTGTGCAAAGGTGCGTTTTGCGATGATACGATAAAAATAACGGTTCTTCGAACTTTTGAAATTTGACGAATGATGCACATTGGATTCTTTTAATCAAAGGGCCAGGGAATCGAGTTCCCTCGAGCGCACCAAAGAAAATTTGTAATTAACCGTTAAAAGACCATAACAAAGCTGCACGGGGGAGCTTTGTTATGTCAGAATGCGGAAAGCTGGATATAATCTCTGGGCACAAGGCTGTTTGCCTTTGCAGTTTCCACAATGCTGTAGATCACTGCGCTGGCCTTTGCACCGGCAGGCGTGTCGCTGAACAGCCAGTTCTTTCTGCCGACAGTAAAGGGACGTATCTGGTTTTCTGCACGGTTGGAGGGCTGCTTCTCCATGGAGTTCTGCTTGCTGCGTCTCTGTATTTTTCAGACTGCTCTCAAAAATACATTTTTATGGTACTATTTTCTCACTTTGGAGAGAGCAGGGAAAGACATGGTTTCATTAGGCGGTTCAGAACGGATTGCAGAGGAGTATCTTATTAAAATTTTTGAGGCACTTTTTTGTGCAATCACGATTTTATTGTGAGCTTTTTCCTGTCGAAAAAGAGAAAATGATGTCTGAAATGATCTGGTTGTTGACAAATCGACAAAATAACCGGTATTATGAGCATATAGCATCCCCTTGGAGAAGCCGTTTCGTTAGATTGAAAATGCCGGTGACAGGAGAAGACTATGATGAAACAGATGTCGAAATGTACTACAACGATTTTTGCCAGCATCCTGATTGCGCTTTGTCTGACGAGTTGTACGCCTGAAAAGGTTGTGGAAGTGGTTCGGGAAGTTGAGACAGTGCGCGAAGTAGTCATAAGGGAAGAACCGAGAGAGAATATAATCCTGGAAGATGAACTGGTCGCCATGATGAATGATCATTTCTATGGGATAAATAGCCTGATCCAACGCTTTGAAACGAACAGAGAAGTGGCTGCGATGGCGGAAAACGTTGCAAAAATGAACGGTATTCGGACTGCGATTCGAGGCGGTGCGCATTTGGATACCGTGTCAGACGAGTTGAGCCAGGAACTGGTGAAAAACGGCGATACGAATGCCTATTATGTTTCATATTTCAAAAACGTTGCGTATGAAAGTGAGTATTTTGAATCGATAAAAAGACGGTTGATTCTGGAAGAAATTAACGATCATGTGGCTCTGTTAGAACCGACTGAGTGTACGTTTGGAAGTGCAAAAGTTCAGGTCGGATTTGCGAGCGTACAGATCGACGAAATGACCTATGGAATCATTGTATTTCAGATACCGACAGTATGATTTTTGCATTCTGACATAACAAAACGTCCCCGTGCAGTTTGGATATCCTGCACGGGGACGTTTTGTGATCTTTTTATTTCCTCATTTCCGCATTCACCCATTCCCGCACGCGGTCAGGCCGGTTGGTGACGATGCAGTCAGGGCCAAGGGGCAGCAGGGAACGGACAGCGTCCTGAGTGTCCACGGTCCAGAACGCGGCCTGGATGCCCATGGCGTGGAGCTGGTTCACGAGATCGGGGTTGGAGTAGGCGGTGTGGTATTCGCAGCTGACGATATCCACGGGGAAATCCAGCGTTTTGATGTAGGCAGCCACATCTGCCTGCTCCTCCAGATGGCCGATCACCTGCTCCACGGTCTCGCCGGGGAAGTTGGCGCGGAGCATATCGACCTTGTCGGCCACAGTGCGGTAGATGAGATTATTCCGCAGGTCGATGCAGTTTTCCTCGCTGAAGGGCTCGTCCATGCTGTTCACAAGACCCAGATCCTTCCACACCACCGGCGGAGGCAGCACCATGCTGAGGAAAGCGCCGTAGGTCAGCGCACCGACCTTCAGCTCAGGCATCAGCTGCTTTGCCTGCCGCAGCTGGGAGTGGTGGAAGGAGATGAGGGTGAGCCGGTCGGTGAGCCCGGCGGCGCGGACCGCATCCAGCACCCGGGGCACAAAGTCGGGGTCGTCCTCCAGTGGGCTTTTCAGTTCCAGCTGTACCTGCGTGCCCTCCATGCCGGCGCAGAGCTCCAGCGCTTCCTGCAGCGTGGCGATCCTCTCGTTGGCGTAGATGGCATCTTTCCAGCTGCCGAAATCCAGAGCCTTCAGCTCGCCCATGGTCAGGTCGTAGATCTGGCCGGAGATGTCGGTGTGCATGTCCACCATATAGTCGTGGTGGATGACCAGCTCGTTGTCATAGGTCTTCTGTACATCCATTTCCACGCCATCTGCGCCGATCTCCATCGCCTTGCGGAAGGCGACCAGCGTGTTCTCAGGGGCCAGATAGGATGCACCGCGGTGCGCAATGATTTGGGGTGTCGTCATCTTGTGCTATGATTCCTTTCCTCACAGTTGGCTCAGGCCAGATCTTCACCGTCGGAGGCAATGACCTTTTTATACCAGTAGAAACTATCCTTCCGGCTGCGGGCCAGCGTGCCCTTGCCTTCGTTGTCCTTGTCCACATAGATGAAGCCGTACCGCTTCTTCATCTCGCCGGTGGAAGCACTGACCAGGTCGATGGGGCCCCAGGTGGTGTAGCCCAGCAGGGGCAGGCCATCCTCGTTGATGGCCTTTTCCATCTGCTCGATGTGGGCCCGCAGGTAGTCGATGCGGTAAGTGTCGTGGATGGAACCATCTGCTTCCACCTTGTCCACCGCACCCAGACCGTTCTCCACGATGAAGAGCGGTTTCTGGTAGCGGTCATACAGGCTGTTCATGGTGATGCGCAGACCCACCGGGTCGATGGCCCAGCCCCAATCGCTGGCCTTGAGGTAGGGGTTCTTGACGGCATCCATGATGGCATTGCCGCTGGCCTTGTTCATCAGTTCGGGGTCCACAGTGGTGCAGCGGCTGGAATAGTAGCTGAAGGAGATGAAGTCCACAGTGCCCTCTTTCAGCAGCTGCTCGTCGCCCGGCTCCGTCTGCAGGGCAATGCCTGCACGCTCCATCCGCTTTTTGGCCCAGACAGGGTATTCGCCGCGGGACTGGACATCAATGAAGAAGTAGTTGTCGCGGTCAGCCTCGGCAGCGGCCTGCACATCGGCAGGGGCGCAGGTGCGGGGGTAGAACTGACCGGCGGCCAGCATACAGCCCACCATGGCATCGGGCATGATGGCATGGGCCAGCTTGACGGCCTTTGCGCTGGCCACCAACTCGTGGTGAGCGGCCTGATATTTAACCTGCTGCACGTTCTCGCCGGGCGCAAAGAGCAGACCGGCTCCCATAAAGGGCATGTGGAGCAGCATGTTGATCTCGTTGAAGGTCAGCCAGTACTTGACCTTGCCCCGGAAGCGCTGGAACAGCACCTCACAGTAGTGGGCGTAGGCATCCACCATCCGGCGGTCTTTCCAGCCGCCGTACTTTTTGATCAGGGCAATGGGGGTATCAAAGTGGCACAGGGTCACCAGCGGCTCAATGCCGTACTTGTGGCACTCATCAAAGAGTTCCTCATAGAAGCGCAGGCCCTCTTCGTTGGGCTGCGCGTCATCGCCGTTGGGCAGGATGCGGGTCCAGGCAATGGACAGGCGGTAGCAGCGGAAGCCCATCTCGGCAAAGAGCTTGATGTCCTCCTTGAAGTGGTGGTACATGTCAATGGCTTCGTGGGAGGGGTAGAAGTGCTCGGCATCGCAGTCCAGCATCTTCAGCCGGCCCAGCGCCACGGGGAAGCGGTCGGGGCCAAAGGGTACCACGTCCACACTGGACAGGCCGCGCCCGCCCTCGTTGTAAGCGCCCTCGCACTGGTTGGCGGCAGTGGCACCGCCCCACAAAAAGTCTTTCGGGAATTTGCCCATAGGTCTTACCTCCTGATGCAGTTGAATTCTGATACTTCAATGATACCATGTTCTGAGCCGCTGTCAACCGGGAAAGTACGACTTTAGCCGTCAATTCGACGAAAAATGTTGCTGATTTTTGACACTTTTCACGAAGAAATCGAAAATTGCGGGCGATTTTCCTTGGAATCTGTTTCTTCCAAACGGACAGTAAGTGTGATAGACTGAATAGGTAAACGGAAAACGGCTCACCCTGCCCTCCATTGCTTTGCAATGCCGGAGCGGGCGAGGACGTTGATGAAAGAGCTATCAGGAAAAATGGAGTGTTTGCTATGACTGAATTCAAGCCCATCAAGGAAGGCAAAGTCCGCGAGATCTATGACAATGGCGACAGCCTCATTATGGTTGCCACCGATCGTATCTCTGCATTTGATGTGATCCTGAAAAATAAAGTGACCAACAAGGGCAAGGTGCTGACCCAGATGAGCAGATTCTGGTTCGACTACACCAAGGATGTTCTGCCCAACCACATGCTGAGCGTGGATACCGCCGATATGCCCGAGTTCTTCCGCACGCCTGCCTTTGAGGGCCGGAGCATGAAGTGCCGCAAGCTGACCATGCTGCCCATCGAGTGCATCGTGCGCGGCTACATCACCGGCAGCGGCTGGGCCAGCTACCAGCAGAACGGCACCGTCTGCGGCATCCGCCTGCCCGAGGGCCTGCAGGAATCCCAGCAGCTGCCCGAGCCCATCTACACTCCTTCCACCAAGGCTGAGATCGGCGACCACGATGAGAACATCAGCTACGAAAAGAGCATTGAGGTGCTGGAAAAGCAGTTCCCCGGCCACGGCGAGGACTACGCCACCAAGCTGCGGGACTACACCATTGCCCTGTACAAGAAGTGCGCCGCGTATGCCCTGAGCCGCGGCATCATCATTGCCGATACCAAGTTCGAGTTTGGTCTGGATGAGAACGGCAACGTGGTGCTGGGCGATGAGATGCTCACCCCCGATTCCAGCCGCTTCTGGCCGCTGGAGGGTTATGAGGCCGGCCACGGTCAGCCCTCTTTCGATAAGCAGTTCGTCCGCAACTGGCTCAAGGCCAATCCCGACAGCAACTACGATCTGCCTCAGGATGTCATCGACAAGACCATTGCCAAGTACGAGGAGGCTTATGAGCTCCTGACTGGCAAGAAACTGTAAACACTCTGATCTTCTTTCTCCCCTCTGCTGTATGACGGCAGGGGGGATTTTTATATCAGCAGACCTGCCCGGAGGGACGGCGGGGTGTTCCACAAAAAAATCCCCCCGCCCATGAACAGATGGGGCGAGGGGAAAGCTAAGGGCTGGCAGTGTTACAGGATGCGCACCCGGATGACAGCAGGGATGGCGGCCAGCTTCTCAGCCAGCCTGCCGTCTACGGCACCGGTCGCGTCCAGCATGGTGTAAGCCATGTTCTTTTTGCTCTTGTTCACCATGTTTTCAATGTTCAGGCCCGCTTCGGTGGTCAGGGCGGTGATCTGGCTGATCATGCCGGGCTCGTTCTTGTGGATGATGCAGATGCGCTTGCCGCCTGCACGGGGCTGATGCACCTCGGGCATGTTCACCGAGTGGGCGATGTTGCCGTTCTTGAGGTAATCGCTGATCTCCTGCACGGCCATTGCGGCACAGTTGTCCTCGGCCTCCGGCGTGGAAGCACCCAGATGCGGGGTGCAGACGATGCCGGGCTTGCCCAGAATGGCCTCAGTGGGGAAGTCGGTCATGTAGCCGGAGACCTTGCCCGTCTCCATGGCCTCCAGCAGGGCTGCGGTGTTCACCAGCTCACCGCGGGCGTAGTTCAGGATCTTCACGCCGTCCTTGCACAGGGCCAGGGTCTGGGCGTTGATGGTATCCTTGGTGGTGGGCAGGTAGGGAACATGGATGGTGATGTAGTCGCACAGAGGGAGCATGTCGTTCAGGTTCACGCAGTGGTGTACCTGGCTGGAAAGGTTCCAGGCGGCATCAATGGAGATGTAGGGATCGTAGCCGTAGACCTCCATGCCCAGCTCAATGGCGCAGTTGGCCACCCGGGAACCGATGGCACCCAGACCGATGACACCCAGCGTCTTGCCCTTGATCTCGTTGCCCACAAACTTTTTCTTGCCCTTTTCCACGGTCTTGGCCATGGCGGGGTCGCCGGTCAGGCCCTGGCACCACTGGGCGGCGGCGGCCACATTGCGGCTGCCTGCGATCAGCATCCCAATGACCAGCTCAGCCACGGCGTTGGCGTTGGCACCGGGGGTATTGAACACCACGATGCCCTGCTCCGAGCAGCGATCCAGCGGGATGTTATTCACACCGGCACCGGCACGGGCGATGGCCAGCAGGTTGTCGTTGAAGGTGGTGTTCAGCAGGTCGGCGCTGCGCACCAGAATGCCATCGGGGGCATCGGTGCCAACCGAAACATCAAACAGATTCTTGTTCAGCTTTGCCAGGCCCACCGGGCTGATGGCGTTCAGGGTCTTGATCGTAAACATACTTTCCTATCTCCTATACACAAATCAGGCATTTGCCTTGCGGAATTTCTCCATGAAGTCCACCAGCTTCTCTACGCCTTCGGTGGGCATTGCATTATAAATGGAAGCGCGCATACCGCCCACCAGACGGTGGCCCTTCAGGTTGACAAAACCGGCTTCGGCGGCTTCGGCGCAGAACTTCTTGTCCATGTCAGGGTCAGGGCTGGTAAAGGTGACATTCATCGTGCTGCGGTAGCGGTGCTCCACAGGGTTGTGGAAGAACTCCTGACCGTCCAGATAATCGTACAGGATCCTGGCCTTGGCTTCGTTGATCTTCTGCATGTTTTCCAGACCGCCGATGTCGTTTTCCAGATACTTGAGCACCAGACCGGTCATGTAGATGCACCAGCAGGGGGGCGTGTTGTACATGCTGTCCTTGGCCAGCAGGGTGGTGTAGTTCATCATGGTGGGCACGGTGTCGGCGGCGTGGCCCAGTAGGTCGTCCCGGACAATGGCAATGGCCATGCCGGCGGGGGCTACGTTCTTCTGCACGCCAAAGTAGATGCAGCCATACTTGCTCACGTCCACAGGTTTGGAGAGGATCATCGAGCTCATGTCCGCCACCAGCGGCACACCCTCCACCTGAGGTACCTCAACGTACTGGGTGCCGAAGATGGTGTTGTTCTGGCAGATGTGAATGTAGCTTGCGTCCTTGTCGTAGTCGATGGCGTTGACATCGGGGATGTAGGTGAAGTTCTTGTCCTTGCTGGAAGCAACGATCTTCACCTCGCCGAACTTGGCGGCCTCCTTGGCAGCCAGGTTCGAGAAATTGCCGGTGACCAGATAATCGGCCTTGCCTGTGGTCATAAAGTTCAGGGGCACCATGGCAAACTGCTGGGTGGCACCGCCCTGGAAGAAACCGACCTTGTAGTTGTCAGGGATGTTCATCACCCGGCGCAGGGTGGCTTCGGTTTCAGTGATGATGGCATCGAACCACTTGCTGCGGTGGCTCATTTCCATCACGCTCTGGCCGGAATCGCCGTATTCCAGCAGCTCTGCCTGTGCCTGACGAAGCACCTTTTCCGGTAACATGCTGGGGCCTGCGCTGAAGTTGTATACTCGTGCCATATGGAACTCTCCCTTTCCTATCCGTACCGCCGCTCTCATCTGCGGCAGGTGTGTGCTTGATTTGTCCGTAGTATACCGGTTCCGGGGGTGCAAAAACAAGAGCATCTTTGCACAAAGATGGGACTGCTCTGCCTGCCTTGAGCGCGCAAAACAAACAACTGTCCTTGAATGAAGAACACTTTTTAAGACAAATGTAAAAATATGCTGGTTTTACCGCATGGCTCCTTACTTTTACTGCTTGCCTGTTTGTGCCGGGTATGGTATAATCCTGTTGAAATGAGACAAATGTAAAAGCAAAAAATCGGAGGTGAAACCGGTGTACGGACTTTCAGACAGACTGAAACCACTCTCTGCCGCCGAGGAGCAGGTGCTGCTGGCGGTCTGGGACTGCACCGCCCCGGCCACCCGGCGGGATATCAGCGAAAAGCTGACCGCCACCGGCTGGGCTCCGGCCACAGTGCTCAACTTTTTGTACCGTCTGGAGGAAAAGGGCTGGGTCAAGGGCGGCAAGGCGGGGAGCCAGAACACCTATCTGCCCACGGTCACCCGCCGGGCCTATTGCGTTGCGGCCATGCGCCAGCGGATGGTCACCCTGTTCGGCGGCAGCCTGCCCGAAGCGGTCCGCGCCCTTGCCAGCGAGAGCGGCGCTTCCCAGAGCCAGCTGGAACAGGCCATCCGGGTGCTGGAGGAGCAGCATCAGGAGGCAGAAGAATACGACCTGTACGATCCCTATGGGTAACGGAAAAACGAAAAAGCTCCCATCACGGGAGCTTTTTCGTTGCATTCGGTCGAAAGATGTGTTAAAATTAAATGCGAAAAGGTACTGCACATAACGGCAGGCGGTTAGCCCACACTTCCGGAAGGAGGTGAGAGCGATGCCTATTACTTTGACGTTCCATATTTTTGGACTGGTATTTACCATCAAGGTGAAAAGCGAAAACCGCCACCCTGGCCGGTGACGGTTTTCTAGTTAAACCTCAAACCTAAAAGGGCTAACCGCTTGTCGCAGTGCCTTTTCTATTTGTAGTATAGTGATTTTTTCTTGTTTTGTCAAGAGGCGGAAGGATATACGATGGAGTGCAGATTGAAAGCAAAAAAGTGCGGCGGCTGTCCGATGCTGGGGCTGGATTATGCCGAGCAGCTCAAACAAAAAGAAGCCGCTGTCCGTAAGCTGGTGGGAAAATACGGCCCGGTGGCTCCCATCCGGGGCGCGGAAAACCCCTGCCATTACCGCAATAAGGTGATCTCTACCTTTGCAGTGGGCCCCGGCGGGAAACTGGTGTCCGGCATCTATGCGGCAGGTACGCATAAAGTGCTGCCCGTGGAAAGCTGCCTGCTGCAGGACGAAGTGCTGGACACCGTGATGCAGGCGGTGCGGGCGGCGGCCAGCACCTGCCGCTACCAGCCTTACAATGAGGACAAGGGCACCGGCTTGCTCCGCCACTGCCTGCTGCGGCGCGGTGTGGTGTCCGGGCAGGTGATGGTGGTATTGGTGACCGCCCAGCCGGTTCTGCCCGGGGCGAAAAACTTTGTCCGCGCTCTGCTGGCCGAAGCCGAAAAGCGCCATGTCCCTGTGACCACCGTGGTGCAGAACTACAACCCCCGCTGCACCAGCGTGGTGCTGGGCGAAGAGGAAAAGGTGCTCTACGGCAAGGGATTCATTCTGGATACCCTCTGCGGCAAGACCTATGCCCTGAGCCCCCGGAGTTTCTACCAGATCAACCATGACCAGACCGAGGTGCTGTATGGTCTGGCCGTGGAAGCCGCCCGCCTGACTGGCAAAGAGGTGGTGCTGGATGCCTACTGCGGCATTGGCACCATCGGCCTGACCGCCAGCGGCAGGGCAAAGCAGGTGGTGGGCGTGGAGCTGAACCGGGACGCTGTCCGGGATGCCATCGGCAACGCAAGGCACAACAACGTGAAAAACGCCCGCTTCTTTGCCGCCGATGCCACCCAGTGGATCACAGAAGCGGCGGCCGCCGGGCAGAGAGCAGATGTCATTTTCATGGACCCGCCCCGCGAAGGCTCCACCCCCCAGTTCATCGAGAGCGTGGTCCGCATGGCCCCCAAACGGGTGGTCTATGTCAGCTGCAATCCTGAGACCATGGCCCGTGATCTTGCCCTCCTGACCGCCAAAGGATACCGCGCCGAGGGCTTTACCCCTGTTGATCTCTTCCCCCAGACCGCCCATTGTGAGACGGTATGTTTATTGTCCAAACTTAATGCAAAGCAACATATCGAGGTAGACATCCACATGGACGAACTTGATCTCACCGATGCAGAGAAGAAAGCCACCTATTCGGAAATCAAGGAATATGTGCTGGAGCATACCGGACTCAAGGTCAGCAGCTTGTATATCGCTCAGGTGAAGCAGAAATGCGGTATCATCGAGCGAGAAAATTACAACAAACCGAAGTCCGATGATGCAAAACAGCCCCAATGCCCGCCCGATAAGGAAAAAGCAATCAAGGAGGCGCTCAAGCACTTCGGCATGATCTAAGGAGGGCAAAATGAAGCGTTTACTTTCTTGTGAGTTCAATATGGATACTGCCTGTGTGGAGCTGAAATTTGCAAATGGCAGCATGATTGCCATTGATACGATTGCGGTAGAGAATGAGGTTGCCGATAATATATATCAGCGGTCAGAGCTGGACTGGCTGATTTACAACGATCCGGCAGCCTATGCAGATTTAGTTCTCAACGGCGACCCGGAAACATACCTGAAAACTGTTACAGAATATAAACCTTTGGACTGATTACCAGAGATAAAGCAAGCCGCCTGTGCGGGCATATCAAATGCTCATACAGGCGGCTTTTCCTTTTTGTACTGTGACTTTATCAGTTCTCCGAAATGGACCGCTTAAACAATATCCATGTACTTATGAAGTAGCATATCAGCAGTAAGAAAAGAATACCAATGATAATCCCTACTTGTACCATCAAGGCTCCGCAGCCAATATAAGCTGAGATTTCAGCAGAAACACTTTGAAGAAAATAGCCAATCACAATAATTGCTACAACGATTGCCGCTGTGATCGGCATCCCAAACCAAACACCAAGCTGTTTTAGAACCAAAGTATGCAGGTCCTTCTCTTCCACTCCCATTTTTCGCAGAACCGAAAATCTGTAGTTGTTTTTTTCTGCATCCAGGAGCTGCTGAAGAGCCAGCACGGTAAGACACATCACCATCAGAACAATTGCACCATAGATCAAGGACGCTTTTAGGATAAAGTTAAGGGCGATTATACGGTTCACTTCCGTAGTATGGACAGTTGTACTGTATCCTGCCAGATTGTCTTTATCAGGATCTTCTGGATAAGAACGCCCAAGAAGCTGTTCCAGCATTTCTGCCGTTTTGAAGGGAAGCGGATATTGGGTCATCACAAATCGGTTGCGCTGTACCGGAAGCAAGACTTGCGCTATTTCGTCAGGTATGATATACACCACATCTGTATAAAGATTATAGATGGATTCCCCCACAGGCTCCTGAAACACGGCGTTCTCACTGAGTTTCAGGGTGCCTGCGTCAGTTTCCAATAAGGTATGCTCAGCAATGTAGTTTTCAATATCCTTGTCCTCTGCTGCACGATGCCAGTGGGTAGCAAATTCATCCGTTTGTAAGATAATAGGTTCATATCCCAACATTTTCCGAACAGCGTTATAATCCTTCAGTGCGATCGCCAAGGGAGGAAAATTGTACTTTACTCGCTGGTGAAAGTCGCTTTGCTTGGGAAGATATTCCGAAAAAGTCAAATCGTCCTTTATCGCTATTTTGTTTTGTTCTATGAACGCAGTAATTTCTCCATAGTCTGTATCCGGAAGATTTTCCACTTCATAAACATCGTTGTAGCGGCTTGAAATTTGAATATCATAGACAGCCCGACTGTCCAAATAGCCCAGACTCCATCCCGTTAAAACCGGCGCAATGACAAACAAGCAGATAGAAAAAGTCAGGGTCACACAAATGATCGTCATCGTTTTCGTATTGGTAGCCAGCTTAGAGGAAAGCTGTCCAAACAGAAATAAACTCGTATTATGATATTTGCGGGACACTTTAGACTCCTTCCAGTATAGGAGCGCCGCATTCGATAAATACATGACTGCGGAAATGATAAACAAAATATCCGCAACCCCAAACAGCAAATATTGATTCAGAGTTGGAGCGTCAAATCCAAGGAAGTAGGCTTTTTCCAGTTCTGCGATGGAAAAAATCGGGATAGCGGTCAATACAGCACCAGCCAGAAGTCCGCAAAGATATCGGGAAAACCCTATTTTTCTGTGTAAAACAGCACCTGCGATTGCCCAAAGCAGCGTCAGTGCAGGGAAAAGGACATTCCCCCAATACATGAGCTTTACAGGAAGCGGATGTCTGGAATCGAAGTAAAAATGATATTTTACAGTACCTACCTCCAGCATCCACAGCAGCAGAATGCCATAGAAAATACAGATCATCGGCATCCATCTGCTTTTATGAAGCGGTTTTTCATTCTGACGGTTTGCCGTCATAAGCTCAATAATCCTGCTTTTGTTGAGAATTCTGACATTCCCGACTCCAACCAGAATCTGGCAAACAACAAAGAAGCCCACGGTCAACAGCACAGTATCCGGGAAAAACGACCAAGAAAAAGCGTAGGGTTCCCCAAAAGAAGCAAGCAGCATAGCCGTAATGACCTGAGAAACGACCATCCCCAGAAGGATTCCCACCGACACAGAGAATATGAGCAGGAAAAAAGTCTCTCCAAAAAAGAGCAGGCCTATGGTTTTTTGCTCCATTCCCAAGGTTGCCTCAACGGCAAACTCCTTTTGCTTTTTTCTCAGCATGAAACGATTGACATAGTGGATCAGAAACAACAAAAGCAAACTAATCCCGCAAATTGCCAGTTTCATACCTCCAGCCAGCAGGGAAATATTATATTCCGCACCAATGGTCGGATGATAATGGGTGCTGCTGATAGACAAAAACGCATAGAACAGGGTGACACAGAGTGTCATGGTCACAATATAAATCAAATAGTCCTTCACAGACCGCTTTGCATTTTTGAAAATAAGTTTAGCGTACATCGCTCATGCCCCCTCCCATCATGGTAAGGACATCCAGGATTTTTTCAAAGAAAGTCCTGCGGGAATCACCCCCCTTACGGATTTCCGTAAAGATTGCCCCGTCCCTCATAAAGAGAATACGATTGGCATAGCTTGCCGAGAAAGCATCGTGTGTCACCATCAGAATCGTGGCTCCGAGATCTTCATTGATACTCTGGATCGTCGAGAGCAGCATCTGGGACGAGTGACTGTCTAACGCACCGGTGGGTTCATCCGCTAAAATCAGCTTAGGCTGATTGATAATGGCTCTGGCACAGGCGCACCGCTGCTTCTGGCCGCCGGACACCTGATAGGGGTATTTGTCCAGAATATCCGTGATATTCAGCTTTCCGGCCATTTCCCGCACCCGCCCATCAATCTCGCCTGCTGGAACCTTGTTGATGGTCAGCGCCAGGGCTATGTTTTCCGAAATGGTCAGCGTGTCCAGCAGGTTAAAATCCTGAAATACAAATCCAAGATTCTCCCGACGAAACCGGGCAATCTGTTTTTCGTTGATTTCCGTCACATCGGTTCCGTCCAGATAGATATGTCCCGCACTGACGGTATCAATGGTGGAAATACAGTTGAGCAGGGTAGTCTTGCCGGAGCCAGATGCTCCCATGATTCCTACAAATTCTCCCTCTTGAACGGAAAAGCTGATGTCCTGAATTGCTTTTGTAACATTTCCGCCATTTCCGTAATATTTTTGGATATGATCCAGTTTCAAAATTTCTTTCATTGTTATCACCTCTGATCTCTATTGTAAAATAAGAGTGGCTTCGTTTGTATCAAGTTTTCTTACAAAGTTCTAACAAAAATGTAAGAAGTGCAGAACGCTTTTCAGTTCTGCACTTCATGAATCAGACAGTTAATGTGAAAAGAAAGGGAAATGGCTGTGCCATGTTCCGACGACTCCGCCGTAATGCCAATGCCCAGCTTTTCACAGAGCCGTTTGCACAGATACAGACCAATGCCCGTGGACTGCTGAATCAGACGACCATTCTGACCGGTAAATCCCTTTTCAAAGATACGGGGCAGATCGGACGCAGCAATCCCGATTCCATTGTCCTCCACGACAAGGACAACCTGATCCTGCCATTTATGAGTAGAAATGCGGAGAACCGGCTGCTTCGTACGATACTTGACCGCATTGACAATCAGTTGATTTAGGATAAAACGCACCCACTTTTCATCTGAATAAACCGTATCCTGCATTTCCTCCACTTCCAGGCGCATACCACTTTGGAGCAGCAGATATTTGTTATCTGCAATCGCCTGATGCACCACTTGGGACAGTGCCATTTCCCGGACAGAATAATCTTTCTCTGTATGCTCACTGCGGGCATAATAAAGAGCCTGTTCCGTAAAGCGGTTGGTCTTTTCCAGTTCCAGCAGAAGTTCTTTTGTCCAGTTCGTCCGATGGTTTTCACATAGGAGTTTCATGGCAGTAATGGGCGTTTTGATTTCGTGAATCCATTGTTCAATGTATTCCTTGTACTCCAGGCGTTCCCGCTCGACCTCCCCAATCTGCTCCAACATGGATTTTCCAGCCATTTTCAAAATCTGATAGTAAACCTGATCCTCGGCCTGTTCCGGCAGTTCCATCACTTCAGAAATAAGGTATCTCTCGGAGAGCTGCTTCGCCATATCCAGAAGTTTTTTCATCTGCCGCTTTCGTTTCCAGTAAGTGAGGACAAGTCCCATCAGCAAAATCAATGCCCATACGATCAGGATCAATACTACTGCGGAAGCCGAATTGCCGCACACCAGCAAAAATACAGTGAGCGCAGCCATGCAAACAAGGTTCGTCAGCAGAAATGGAAGCCTGTTTTTCCAATACCGTTTGCTGTTCATATCGTGTACCCCTGGCGATGCTTTGTCTTGATAAAATCCGTCAGGCCAATGCCCGCCAGTTTTTCCCGGATGCGGTTGATATTGACGCTCAAAGCATTGTCATCCACATATAGCTGATTGTCCCATAGATAATCTACAATATCATTACGGGAACAAATCTTTCCTGCGTGTTTGAAAAGATAATATAATATTTTCAATTCATTCTTTGTCAGTTCTGCTTGGTTACCGTCATATTCAATCGTGCTACTTTCTAAGTGAAGAATCGCTCCTTGCCAATTCAGACGCTCAATTTGTTCTATCGGGTAAGCTCGTTTCATCAAGGATGAAATCTTTGCCAGCAGAATTGCTGTGTTATAAGGCTTGGTGATAAAAGCATCTCCACCCAGCAAAATACTGTTCAATTCATCCATGTCCGTATTGCAGCTTGTTACAAAGATAATCGGTACATTGGAAAAACTGCGGATTTGAGAACAGATTGAGTAGCCGCTTTCTTGTGGCAGCTTTATGTCCAGCAAAATCAAATAGGGATGAGTATTTTTGACCGCTTGCATAACTGATGTAAAGTCAGTAACTGCGGATGCCTCATATCCGTTTCCGTTTAACAGAACTTGTAATTCAGTTTGAATGATTGGGTCATCTTCGATGATGAGTATTTTATATTTTTCCATGATTACATGTCCCTTTCTTTGAATATTTAGTACCACCAAGGCAGTTCCAGCCAGAAGTTATCCAGAGCCAATTTCTCCGTGGACTTTGCTCTGCTCTCTGACAGATGGAAGTGCTTCGCCGTTTCGCTCAGAGGATGGAGGACATCGTCCTCAAAGCCAAAGCGATACCAGAGATAGGCTTTCTCTCGCTCATCAATCATTTCCAGAGCCGTATGGATTTCTTCGTGGGTTTCCTTTGCAATGAAAATCTGCTCTGGGTTCTGTACTCTGGAATCTGCTATAAATTCATGTTGTCCCTTATTCTCGCCCTTTTTGACCTCATCCAGACGAATGATACAGTCCAGATTTTTGGCTTCAAAGGTAGGATTCAGCCTGCGGATGTAGTCCAGCATGGCATTATGAATAGCCGGGGCAGCATAGGTCAAAAACTTGTTCCCGTAGTCGGGTTGAAAGCTGCTTATGCAGCCCAGAAGCCCCAATGAACCCTCCTGCACCAAATCGTTCAGTTCAATGCCGAGGGCAACGTTCAGCTCCCGCTGTGCGCTCCATATCTCGTATGCCGTCTTTCGGATAAACCGCAGATTGTTCTCTACAAGGGCGTTTTCTGCCCATTTGTCACCGCTCTGCGCCGCAATACAGAGCTGCTCGTTAGTTATCTTGTCCATCATCTTCCGGCAGCACCATCGTCTGCATCAGCCCCAGCAAGGCTTTGTTAAAGTTGTCCAGAGCTTCCTGATTGACTCCATCGACACCGGAAATGCTGCCTGTAATAGCATCAACAACTGCTTCCGGCGTGATGGTCGGATTCTGCATATCCTGCCCCTTGGTCAGCTCGGCAAACATCTTTTCGGTGGCTTCCTTGCTGATTGCCTTGGCTGCGACCAAATCGCTGCCTGCTTCTTTCTTGATTTCCTTAACCACCGTCATAAAGGTGTTTTGAATCGTGGTCTGGTCTGCCTGATAAGCGGGAATTTTCATGGCATTAGCGGTTCGGGCTGCCTGTACTGCTTCGGGAGCTTGGTTCTGTCCCAACAGCAGAGAGCCAACGGTAGCAAACATCTGGTTTTGTGCGGCATATCCTCTTGCAAGGGTATC
Source organism: Faecalibacterium sp. DFI.5.82 (assembly GCF_029076575.1). Classification (NCBI taxonomy): domain Bacteria; kingdom Bacillati; phylum Bacillota; class Clostridia; order Eubacteriales; family Oscillospiraceae; genus Faecalibacterium; species Faecalibacterium sp. DFI.5.82. The sequence continues at coordinate 16,969 of NZ_JARFIS010000005.1, read as the reverse complement.
ATCCATATACTGTGCAATCATATAAGTAACCATGGCAAAGCGGGGATTTTCCAGCAGACGGTTGACTACATCATTGTTGACCTTTCCGGTATAAAGATTCTTTGCAGCTTCAACAGATAATCCCAGTTCTGAAATATCGTAGTTCTTTTTATCCGGGATTACGGTCGTACCCAAGATAAAGTCCGTGGACACATTGAACACTCTGGCGATGCGGATAACGCTTTCTTCGCTCAGCTTTTCGGTCTTTCCGCTAAGGAAGCGGCTGATGGTGCTTTCATTCACATCAATCCGAAGTGCCAGTTCTCGCTGGGTCATCTTGCGTTCTCTCATTACATCAACGATTCTTTTCCGAACATCGGCGGGTAAATAAGTATCAGCCATTATGCTTCCTCCCCTCTGTCTGTTTTCTGTTTGATATATTTTCCGCTTTTAATGCGGGCATCTGTCGGCTTTTCAGCGTCCTCCGGGATGATCCAGCGGCTTCCTGCCCGCTGTGCGCCCGGTATGCGGTCATTGTTGCAGAGGATACCAACTCTTCGGGGAGAGATACCCCATTTCTCGGCAACTTCAAATGTAGACAGGTATTTCATTTCTGTATCATCCCTCCTGATTCATATTAACTTCAATTATATTCTATTTACGGAACAATATCAACCAACTTTGTGTGAACACTGCCGTCTCGAAACTTGCATTTTTTCAAGTTTTCGGGGCGGCTTTTTGCTTTGCTTGCGGAAGTGCCTGATTTTTCGGTTGAAAGCGTTTTTCTGCGTATATTCAGGCAGATGAAAAAATCATCGAGAAAAATCAAGGAGGTTATGCAAATGAACATTTTTGAAACAGTCAAGGCGGCGGTCACGGTTAGGCAAGCCGCCGAACACTACGGGCTGAAAATCAATCGCTCCGGGATGATTTGCTGCCCTTTCCACGATGACAGACACCCCAGCTTGAAGCTGAACGAGGATTACTTCTATTGCTTCGGCTGCGGTGCCAAGGGAGATGTGATTGACTTTGTGGCAAGGCTGCTTGACCTGTCTGCCTATGAAGCAGCGCAGAGACTGGCTGCGGATTTCGGACTGGACAGGCCGCCGTCCGTGGTGGCACAGGTAAAGAAGTACCGTCCCCGTGTGAATCAGTCGAAACAGGACGAGCTTTTCTGCATGAATGTGCTGTCCGGGTATCTTCATCTTTTGGAGGACTGGAAAGAGCGATATGCTCCCGAAGCACCGGAGGACGAGCCGGATGAGAGGTTCGTGGAAGCTTGCCACAAGCTGGAATATGTGGAGTATCTGAACGATTTGCTCCTTATGAGCGATCAGGAAGAAAGGACTGATACCGTCAAGGAACTTTTGACAGACGGAACGATTGCAAGAATGCAAACACGACTGGACGAGCAGAAAAAGGAGGTGCGCTGCCATGTCAGAGAACAGGAAATTGCTTGAGATGAATGTGCCGATGTGGTTTGACGGCAAGAGTATCAATGAAGCTCTGTTTTGTGAAGATTTTCTGAGAACCCGTCAGATTATCTTTGCAAACGGAGCTTTTTTCACACCTGATGGTCGAGTGACGGACGACCTGCCGCTTCGTGGCGAAATCTTTGAAGAATTGAAATATTGTGCCGTGAACAACATTCCCCGCAAAATCAGCAACATCATTGAGATTATGAAGCTGGCGGCTCATGTGGAGGACTTCCCGCCGGAGCAGGACAGGATTCATCTGGCAAACGGTACGCTCATGCTGGACGGCACTTTTACAGAGGGGAAGCCGGATATTGTGAGAAACAGGCTCCCGGTTTTCTATCGCCCGGATACTCCGAAACCTGTGCTGTGGCTTTCCTTTCTGAATGGTCTGCTTTACCCGGAGGACATCCCTACCTTGCAGGAATTTATCGGCTATTGCCTGATTCCCTCCAATAAAGGACAGAGGATGATGGTCATTAAGGGCAATGGCGGCGAGGGTAAATCCCAAATCGGTGCGGTGCTGGGGCAAATGCTGGGCAGTTCCATGAAGGACGGAAGCATTGGTAAAATCTCTGAGAACCGATTTGCCCGTGCCGATCTGGAGCATATCCTCCTATGCGTGGATGATGATATGCGAATGGAAGCCTTGCGCCAGACCAATTATGTGAAATCCATTGTGACAGCTCAAGGGAAAATGGATTTGGAGCGCAAGGGCAAACAGAGCTATCAGGGCTGGATGTTCGCCCGTCTGCTGGCTTTCTCCAACGGAGATTTACAGGCATTGTATGACCGAAGTGACGGTTTCTACCGCAGACAGCTTGTGCTGACCACAAAGGAAAAGCCTGCCGGAAGAATGGATGACCCTGACCTCGCCCAGAAGATGAAAGCTGAGGTGGAGGGCATTTTCCTCTGGGCGTTTGAGGGATTGCAGCGTCTGGTTGCCAACAATTTCAAATTCACGGAAAGTGAGCGCACCAAAACCAACCGAGAGTCCGTCAAGCGTGACAACAACAATATTTTCGACTTCATGGAGTCTGAGGGCTATATCCGGCTGAAAGCGGATGCTTCCATCAGCTCCAAGGAGCTGTACGAAATTTATCGGATGTGGTGTGAGGAAAATTCTCTGCCGCCCCTGAAATCCCGCAGCTTTAGTGACAGTGTGGTGGCAAATTTAAGTCGCTACAATCTGGAACACACCAACAAAATCACAAACTCTGCCGGGCGCAGGGTGTGGGGATTCATGGGAATTGAAGCCGTAGCCCGTCCGAATATAAATGGGTTTTACGACGTTTCGCCGTGTACGTACGTACCGGAGGAATGGCGGGATTGATTTTTTGGTACGTACGTACACAGCGTACGAGCGTAAATCACTCCTGTATAAAACCTTCGTGACGTACCCAAATGACAGGAAAAAGTCAGTCTTTTTTCTGTCAACGGACGGGGCGGTTTCGCAAAACAGCAGCCGTCCGTGCCGGACATTGGAAAGAGGAGCAGACAACTTTCTGATGTTCGGCAGAGGTCGCCGCAGCGACCGCATTACCCTCGGAGAGCCCCTCGGGAGAGCCCACGGCACTTTGCAGCCAGTATGGATGAAAGTGTCATAGTGGGTTATTACACTTCCGCAGAAGTGCCTCTCCAAAGCTACCTGTCTGCAAATCCCAAAGAAAGGAAGGAAAAATATGGCAAGAAATGACGGAGTTGACCGTACCTGTGCAAGAAATATGGATGTCACAGATAATGACATCGGAGATGCACAGGCACACAATGAGCGTGAAAAAGAAATATACAGTAACGAAGATATTATCCCGGAAAGAAGTTCCCTCAACGTACACTTCAAAGAACCTACCGGGAGCTACGCTGAAATGTTTGAGCAGATGAAAGCTGACAACATCATTTCCACCAGAGGTCTGAAGGCGGATGCCGTCCATTTCAACGAAATGGTCTTTGATGTGAACTCTGCGTACTTCGACAATCACGGCGGTTATGAATACGCCAGACAGTTTTATGAGGAAGCCTATAAATCCGCTGTGGAGATTGTTGGCGGTGAACAGTATATCCTCTCGGCAGTCATGCACGCTGACGAGATTAACCGGGCGATGTCCGAAGCACTTGGCAAGGACGTGTTCCATTATCATCTTCATGTGGTCTATGTCCCTGTGGTGGAGAAACAGATTTTGTGGTCGAAACGCTGCAAGGATGAAGCTCTCAGAGGAACGGTAAAGGAAACCATTATGCAGGTCAGCCGCAGTAAAAAGTGGCTGTCCAAACCTGCTGTGGACAAAGATGGAAAACCAATTCTGCAAGTCAATGGTAAGCCTGTTCTCCGAAAATCCTATTCTGTTTTACAGGATGATTTTTTTCAGCACATGAGAGCTGCCGGATATACCGATGTGGAACGTGGAGAGCGTGACAGCACCGAGGAACATCTGACTGTGACCCAGTTTAAGGTGGCAAAGGAAAAGCAGCGACTGGAAGCTGTGACGGCGGAACTGAACCAGAAAGAAGCACAGCTTGACGATACTACACAGGCTGCGGAGAAGAAAAAGCAGGAGCTTAAATCCCTGCAAGCACAGACTAAGGCGGCAACCGGAATAGCGGTGACGGTTCAGGAGCTGGAGTCGATGGGTAAGAAATCTTTTACCGGGAACGTCGTCTTGACACCCGATGAATGCCGTACTCTCAAAAATTATGCTGTCAGCAGCTTTGCTGAAAAAGCGGAGAAATTAAAATACCAGCAGAAATATGAAACAGCCAAGAAAGATGCTGGGGTATGGAAAAAACGATATGAGAAACTTCTGGAACAGGCTCAGCCGTATCTGGATGCTGTCAAGCTCGCACCTGAAAGGGTACGGGCTTTTCTTAATGCCGTTTTGACCAGAGGAAAAGAGAAACAGGACATTCCGCAGGAACGTGGACGAAAAAGAAAGGAGAGCACTATTGACAGATAAATGGAATGGTTTTGCCGATTTACTTGCAAATTTAATAGAAAAATATGCGGCGGTTCTGGATATTGATAATCTTCCAGAGCCGCCGTCTTGTTTGGAGGAAGAAAACACATCTGAAGAACCCAGTGACACTATTGAATTGATGGAAAAGCAATGATATAATAGTCGTGGAATAAGTGTCCAAACTCTATGCGAGAGCTACTGTTCTCAACGCATAGAGCTACATAGAATAAAAGCGCAATACCCCGTTGCACAATTAGAAATGAGGTGTTCCGGTGAACAATTATGATGATATGAATCAAAAATCCAATATGATTATTTACACAACAGAAGATGGATTGACAAAAATTGAAACCACATTTGATGAGGATACCGTGTGGTTATCCATTGACCAGATGGCAGAGTTGTTCCAGAGAGATAAATCTACTATTTCAAGACATATAAAAAATGTATTTTCCGAAGGCGAGCTGCAGCGAGAGTCAGTTGTTGCAAATTTTGCAACAACTGCGGCAGATGGAAAAACCTATCAGGTTGACTACTATAATCTTGATGTTATCATTTCTGTCGGCTATCGTGTAAAATCCAAGCGTGGCACACAGTTCAGAATCTGGGCAACTAACATTCTCAAAGAATACATGAAAAAAGGTTTTGCTTTGGATGATGAACGATTGAAAAATCTGGGCGGCGGTGGATATTTCAAGGAACTGCTTGAAAGAATCAGAGACATCCGTGCATCGGAAAAGGTGTTTTATCGTCAGGTGCTTGAAATCTATGCCACCAGCATTGACTACGACCCGAAAGCGGAAATCTCTATCCGTTTTTTCAAAAAGGTTCAGAATAAAATTCATTATGCCATTCACGGACAGACTGCGGCAGAAGTGATTTATACAAGAGCGGATGCGGAAAAAGAGTTCATGGGACTTACCACCTTTGCCGGTAATCAGCCGACACTCAAAGAAGCGATTGTTGCGAAAAACTATCTGAATGAGAAAGAGCTTCGTGCTATGGGACAACTTGTATCCGGGTATCTGGATTTTGCGGAACGTCAGGCAGAGCGTGAACAGGCAATGACGATGCAGGACTGGGCAGAGCATCTGGATCGCATTCTTACCATGAGTGGAGAGCAGCTTTTAATTGGAAATGGAAGCATTACTCATAAGCAGGCTGTTGATAAAGCGACTGGAGAATATCGAAAATATAAGACAAGAACGCTCAGCGACGTGGAAAATGATTATTTAAATTCGATAAAGATGTTGGAACAGAAAACTGACGGCAAAAAATAACAGACGATGAAAGCTGAATTATGCCACAGGCTGTGGCACAAATGAGGATGGCGATATGAAAGAAAAAACAAAAGTATATATTTATACGAGAGTATCTACTGCCGTTCAGGTAGACGGTTACTCCTTGGATGCTCAGAAATCAAGAATGAAAGCCTATGCTGAGTTCAACGATTTTGAAATCGTCGGTGAATATGAGGATGCCGGTAAATCGGGAAAGTCCATTGAGGGCAGATTGGAATTTAACCGCATGATGGAGGATATCAAGTCCGGTAAAGATGGCGTGTCCTATGTGCTGGTGTTCAAGTTATCACGTTTTGGCAGAAATGCGGCAGATGTGCTGTCTACCTTACAGGTGATGCAAGATTTCGATGTCAATCTGATTTGTGTGGAGGATGGCATTGATTCTTCCAAAGATGCCGGTAAGCTGATGATTTCCGTGCTTTCTGCGGTTGCCGAGATTGAGCGTGAGAATATCCGTGTTCAGACGATGGAAGGCAGAATCCAGAAAGCTCGTGAGGGTAAATGGAACGGTGGTTTTGCTCCCTACGGATACAAATTGGAAAAAGGTATGCTGTATATCAACGAGGAAGAAGCCGAGGCAATCCGCATTATCTTTGACCAGTATGTGCATACCGATATAGGAGCTAACGGACTTGCGAAATACCTTGCCAATCACGGTATCAACAAAATTCAGCGGCAGAATGGAAAAAATCCTCTGTTTGATGCAGCCCTGATTCGCAGAATTTTGAAAAATCCCGTTTACTGTGGTAAAATTGCTTACGGCAGGAGAAGAACAGAAAAGGTACATGGAACTCGCAATGATTACCGACTTGTGGAGCAGGAAAATTATCTGTTAGTTGACGGTCTGCATGAAGCCATTGTATCAGAAGGACTCTGGCATGAAGCCCAAGTAAAACTTCTTGCTCAGGCGAAGAAGTATGAAAAGGTCAACAACGGTAAAGACAACAAGGTACACCTGCTGACCGGATTACTTAAATGTCCTATTTGCGGAGCCGGAATGTACGGCAACAAAAGCATCAAGCACAAGCCGGACGGCACGAAATATAAGGATTTCTTCTATTATGGCTGCAAACACCGCACTATGACCCGTGGTCATAAGTGTGAATACAAGAAGCAAATCAATGAGGAATTGCTGGACGGTGCTGTTGCAGAGGTTATTATCAAACTGGTCAGCAATCCGAAGTTTGCGGCGATGATGCAGCAAAAAATCAATATGAAGATAGATACATCCGCCATTGAACAGGAGATTGCCAATTATGAAAAACAGCTTCGTCAGAGCTATGCTACGAAGTCCCGTTTGATTGATGAGATTGATACCCTTGACCCAGATGATAAGCACTACATCAAGCGTAAAGCAGACCTTGATGATCGCCTTTATAAAATGTATGATAAGATAGAGGATACGGAGAATCTGTTGATTGAAGCCAGAGCAAAGAAAATGGCAATAGAAGCAGAAAAACTCACTGCTGACAATATCTACAAAGTGCTGATTTATTTTGAAAAGCTGTACGCTGTCATGGACGAGCAGGAGAAGCGACAGATTATGGAATCGCTGATTTCTGAAATCCATATCTATGAGGAACGACAGCCAAACGGTCAGTGGCTCAAATCCATCAAATTCAAGCTTCCGATTATTGAGGAAGATATGGAAATGAGTTTGGACAGTGATACACATGTCGAGGTGGTCGGCGCGCTGACCAGATCACAGAAGTCCAAAGGGTGAAACAAGCCACAATGAATGGATATTTTTATGTATTAACGGCCATTGACCTTTTTGTGCTGAGCTTCATGTGCATCCTCACAAAGCTCAGCGAGTCCCTGAACAAAAAGCAGAAGCAGGGATTTTTCTTTGCCTTTGCGCTGATCGCGGTGATCTCGGTGCTGGAGGTGGTGACACTGGCGGTGGATGGCACCCCGGCGGGCTACCGCTGGCTGAACATCCTGTCCAACTATCTGGGGTTCGGCCTGTCCCCGGCAGTGTGTCTCTGCCTTGTGTATGTCATGGACCGGAAAAAGAGGATGAACCGCTGGTTCAGGGCGGCGGTGTGCTGCGAGGCGTGCTACCTGCTGTTCCTTGCTCTGTCCATCCCCGCCGGGCTGGTGTTCTCCGTCAGCGCCGACAACGTTTATTCCCGCGGGCAATACTTCTATATTTATATCATCATGTACTTTGCGGCCATCGTGTATCTTTCGGTGTCCACCTTCGTCACGGCGCGGGAATTCCAGAACCGCAGCCGGGCGCTGATCTACCCTCTGATGTTCTTTCTGCTCATTGAGACCATCATTCAGGTGACACTGCCGAAGCTACATGTTACATGGCTGTGCGTTACCCTGTTGTCGGTGCTGTACTTTATCTACTGCAGCGAGATGTGGAACCAATTGGATGCCCTTACCGGGCTGCTGAATCAGAACAGCTATCTGAACCGCACTGCTGAGATGCGCCGCCGCGGTGGGGTGCTGGTGGTGTTCGATGTGGACGACTTCAAGCAGATCAACGACCGCTACGGCCATCTGCAGGGAGATATCTGTCTGGCCGAGATCGGCCGCTGCATCAAAAAAGCCTATGCCCGCAGCGGCTACTGCTACCGCACCGGCGGTGACGAGTTTTGTGTGCTGATGGAAAACGCAGACCGGGAGACCCAGTGCGCGCAGGAGTTTGTACGCCAGCTGGAACAGCGGCGAAAAGCCGTGGACTTTCTGCCCACGGTGTCCTTTGGTTCAGCTCCCTTTTTGGGGGAGGATGTGCTGGCTGTGAAGAACCGGGCCGACCGGGAGATGTACCGCTACAAAAAGGCCCGGAAGCCCGATGCCGCAGGCGAAATGGCCTAGTCCAGGCGCTTTTCAAAAGGGGAGGATACCATGAGCGAATTTTCACATCTGAGAAACAAACTGCTGGCCGAGCAGGTGGAGGATCAGATCTACCACTACATTCTGGATACCCCCAAGCAGCTCAAGTGCCCACCGGAGAAGGAAAAGGCTATCCGGGAAGCACTGAAGCATTTTAAGATGATATAAGAAAACGTGGGACAGTATCTGCAAAAGGTACTGCCCCACATTTTTGGTTGTTGGGATTCATTTCATTCTCCGCAGGCGGCGCACAAGGTCGGATGCACTGTACAGCACACGAGCCACCGACACGGCATCCTCGCCCGCGATGTAGAACACCGAGTAGTTGTCTACCAGCATCTGCCGCAGTCCTTGGGTGTGCTCCGGCTCGCTTTCCACCAGCGCACAGCGTTCCGGCAGAATGTTCAGCGACTGAATGGCTTCTGCAATGCGGTTGTACTGCCCCATGGCCGTGTCAGGCTCCAGCAGACGGTCAGCAATATAGCTGTAAATCTGCTCCATATCGCTGAGGGCTGCATGGGAAATTTTTACGTCATACTGCTTCATCTGTGCTGTTCCCTGAACTGTGCGAATGCGCTTGCAGCATCCACGGTATCACCGTTCTGAATCTCCTTAATGCCCACCTGCAAGGCTGCATGAAGCTGGTCATCGGTCATGGTGTCAGCGTTCAGAGCTGCAGGAGCTTTCGGCAGGGACAGCGAGAAGGGAATGCTGCCAGTCAGGGTGATCTGGCGCAGGTACATATCAATGGCGGTTGCCATTGGGATACCAAGTTGCTTCAGCACATCCTCGGCTTGCTGCTTGACGGTAGGGTTCACACGAAGATTCAGCGTCATCGTTTTTTCCATAGTTATCACCTCGACTTTATTGTAACGTATTTTGCGTTGCATTTCAACAGCGCGCAGCTAAAAAAGATAATTCTCCAATTTGCATAATCGATTGCCTTCAAAATGTCTAATATGTTCAAAAAGAACGTTTGAGAGGTTTGATGTATTGATTTGAACGAATGCATCGTGTATCATTGTTACTGAACTATAATCAAAAAGTGAGGCGATTTTATGTGCTTGGAATCCTTAAGGGAAGCTGCGCAAAACGGTGATGCTAATTCACAATTTACATATGGGTACCGATATTTCAAAGGTATGGATGTCGAGCAGAATCAAGAATACGGATTATCATGGATAATGAAAGCTGCTTCCCAAAATCATGCGTGCGCGCAAGCATGGCTTTCCATGTGCTATCGACATGGGACTGGTGTTGATAAAGACGAGCAAAAATCTTTTTACTGGTTGGAGAAAGCGGCTATCAATGGACATGCCATCTCACAGTCTAGTTTAGGAAATGTTTACTATTATGGTGATGAATCGCATGAGCCAAACTATGAAAAAGCCGTTGAATGGTACGCAAAAGCTTCTCAACAAGACGATGAGGGAGCACAAGTTCAGCTCGCGATTTGCTATGCACTTGGAAAAGGTGTAATTACTAATGATTCCAGAGCCATGCGTTTGTTTTCAAAAGCCGCCCAAAAGGGTAATGCAAAAGCTCAATTTTGGTTAGGATTGTATTATTTTAATGCATGGGCTGTTCAGCAGGATTACCAACAAGCAGCGTACTGGTTCAATCAAAGCGCCAAACAGGATTATCCGGATGCCCAATATGAACTTGGTAAGTGCTATAAATTGGGTAATGGGGTAGAGAAAAACGATGATATATCTTTTGAGTGGTTTATGAAGGCTGCCCAAAATGGTTTATCTAAAGCTCAAGTCGAGGTGGGCGATTATTATCTTTTCTCAAATCCGTTTTCAGAATCAAATCACTATAATCCTACAGAAGCAGTTAAATGGTATAGAGCAGCCGTTGAAAATGATAATAATCCCGATGCACAGAACGGGCTTGGACAATGCTATGAAGAGGGGCTAGGCGTTTCTCCTAGTTATGAAAAAGCGTCTCAATGGTATTTAAAATCTGCGCTTCAGGGATCCCTCTACGGAAAATTGAATTTGGTTTCTCTTTATAAGGAATCCTGCGATGTCCTAGCCGACTATTCTGATGAACTTTTTGAAGAAGCAAAAGCATGGTGTGAAAACCAGAATCTCCAGCCTAAAGAAGAGCCTAATACTGCGTTTGAGTCTCACACAGCTGCCATATTGCCTTTATCAGCTGAAAAACCTATCGAAAAAGATAATGAACTTAAAGGCTTTTTAAACCAATTGTCAGAATTAGTAGGCCTAGATGAAGTAAAAAATGAAGTCAATTCAATTATCAATCTTTTAAAACTGCAGCAGATTCGGAAGGAATATAATCTTCCTACAGTTCCTATGTCTCTTCATCTTGTATTTAGTGGAAATCCCGGCACAGGAAAAACCACCGTTGCTCGCCTTCTTGCAAAGATATATCATAAACTCGGGGTGCTTTCACAAGGACAGCTTATAGAAGTGGATCGTTCTGGATTGGTCGGAGGGTATGTTGGGCAAACTGCTATAAAGACACAAGCCGTCATACAGTCTGCGCTTGGTGGGATTCTATTTATTGATGAAGCATATACGTTAGTGCGTGGAAATACATCAAATGATTTTGGGCAAGAAGCTATTGACACAATTCTCAAATCAATGGAAGATTATCGTGATGATTTGGTGATAATTGTTGCGGGTTATCCGGATTTAATGGAGAAATTTATAAATTCAAATCCCGGCCTTAAATCGCGTTTTAACAAATATATTCAGTTTGATGATTATACGCCCCACGAACTCTTGTGTATTTTTAAAACTCTTTGCAGCCATGCACACCTAACAGCATCAGATGAAGTTAATGATAGTGCATTAGCTTATTTTCAGAAAATCTATGAAACTCGCGATGAAAAATTTGCAAACGCGCGCGGTGTACGCAATTATTTTGAAAAGGCAGTAGCAAATCAGGCTAATAGAGTGGCCACCTATACTAATATTTCGGAGAATGATATTAGCACATTGATTCTTCAAGATGTCGAAAATATCACCTTAAATTAGGAAAAATCAAAATACTCAAGGAATTTATATGGAATTAGGCAAAATGTTTTCCTATGAGCAGTTGCTGAAAAGCGCTCGCAATAACGATCCAACCGCAATGTACCTACTTGCAGTGGGCTATGACTCTGGACGATTTCAAGATTCATCTAACAAATTATATATTTTTTGGCTTTCTAAATTTTTTGAATCCGATGAAGTAGAAAAAGTTATCAACTATTTCGATGATGATTCTCCGACGATTCTTGCCGAAGAACAAGCGATTTTGGGAGAACTAATCGTAGATGCCGGAATACGTCTTGGCTTGCTTTTAAAAAATAGCGTGGACTATTCAGAACTGAAGATGGCCTACGATGGAGTTTATGCCGCCTATGTTGTAAGCAAACTTTCCTATATTGAAGTTGGAGACGATTCCCAAAGTCTACAGTCACTTTTAGTAGAGCTTCATCAGAAAATCAAAGATTTCTCGAAAAATTATCTGTCCGAGCATAGGGGAAATGTTTCGATTTCCACTGGAATGCCACAACATATATGGAATGCATTTCAACCAAGCACACACATTGAAATATCAACCTGTGAAATGTGTTTGAGATTATTAGACGAACAGACTATAGACGTTGACTATTCCTCTGCAATTATTCCAATTATGAAAGGTCTCGAATGTGAACTGAAAAAGCATCTATATGTTCCATATATTTGTTACCTTCGTGACAATATTTCTCCTCAACGTTACTTTAAAGAGCTTCAACATAAATATCCGAACATTACAAGACCCAAAAGCCTAATAAATCTTCGGCGAAAAATTTTAGGAGGAGCTTCCATTAAGGATTGCTTTTACGAACAAAATCCAGATACCCAAAATCTTATGATTGGAGAATTCAAATATGCTATAGGTGCCACATCATTCGGAGGCAACTTTTCTGTTGATTCTGCTTTTCTTGACTTTTGCAAGAACAAATTATTTTCTGGCTCAAATACTGGTGCTACAGAAATCCAAAATTGGCTAAAGCATTTGCTAATGGGGTTAGAATCCTTGCGAGAAATTCGCAATCAAAGTGCTCATGGGAACGCTTTACAGGGAAAACGAGAGGCGTACTCTACAGTTGATGAACTTTTCCTAAAAAACAAATTGCTGTTGCAAATTGTTTCACCTTCTTTGAACTGGGATTAGTTTTTGAGCGGAGAATCCAAAGGCGCGCAGACGCTGGCTGTGACCATGGTGCGGAAGTTCGGTGACGAAAAAAGCTGCATGGGCACTGGGCATCACCGGCCTTGTGGTGGCCATGCCGGTGTTTTTCGATGCCGGTCTGATCATCCTCATCCCGCTGGCCTTCTCGCTGGCAAAGCGCACCAAACGCTCTGTGCTGTACTACCTGTCTGCCGCTCATTGTTCTCCGAATCATTACCTCCTATGAAAAGGGACTGCTGCACTGGGATCTCCCCCTGTGCGGCAGTCCCTTTCCTTGTTCTGGCAGGGCACGGTGCGCAATGGCGTGATTTGAACTGGCTTTTTTGCATTTCCTGTACTATAATAAAGAACTGTGAAGTTTACACCCGCTATCACTGGGAAAGGAGAATCACCCCTTGAATAAAATGCTTACCCACCTGAACGGCTACAAGCGCGAGGCTGTGCTTGCACCGCTGTTCAAGATGCTGGAAGCCACGTTCGACCTGTTTGTGCCGCTGGTCATGGCAGACATCGTCAACGTGGGCATTACAGCACATGATTTCCACTATATCCTTGTGCGGTGCGGCATCCTGCTGCTGCTGGCCGTTGTGGGCCTTGCCTGCAGCCTGACGGCCCAGTATTTCTCGGCCAAGGCGGCGGTGGGCTATTCCACCTCCCTGCGCCATGCCCTGTTTGAGCACATCCAGAGGCTTGGCTTTACCGAGATGGATACCATGGGCACCAGCACCCTCATCACCCGCATGACCAGTGACATCAATCAGGTGCAGAGCGGTCTGAACCTCTTCCTGCGCCTGTTCCTGCGCAGCCCGTTCGTGGTGGTTGGTGCCATGGTCATGGCGTTCACCGTGAATGTGCGGGCCGCCTGGATCTTTGTGGTCGCCATCCCGCTGTTGAGCGTGGTGGTGTTCGGGGTCATGGTCATCACCAACCCGCTGTACAAAACGGCCCAGGCCCGGCTGGACCGTGTGCTGGGTCTGACCCGCGAGAACCTGACCGGTGTGCGCGTGGTCCGCGCCTTTGATAAGGAGCAGAGCGAGATCGACCGCTTTGAGTCGGCCAACGACCTGCTGACCCGGATGCAGCTCCATGTGGGCCACATCTCCTCCCTGATGAGCCCGCTGACCTACGTCATCATCAATCTGGCCATCGTGGCTCTGCTCTATGTGGGCAGCATCGAGATCAATGTGGGCGGCATGGCCTCCGGCGATGTGATCGCGCTGGTGAACTACATGAACCAGATCCTGGTGGAGCTGGTCAAACTGGCAAACCTCATCGTGCAGGTGAGCAAGGCGCTGGCCTGCGCGGGCCGTGTGCAGGCTGTGCTGGACACCGAGCCCGGCATGGAGTTCCCCGCGGCCCTCAAGGGCGAGGCACCTGCGGATAAGGCCGGGGATGCTGTGCGGTTCGACCATGTCAGCCTGACCTACGCCGGTGCCGGTGCCCCCAGCCTGACCGATATCAGTTTTACCGCAAAGCGCGGCCAGACCATTGGTGTCATCGGCGGCACGGGCAGCGGCAAATCCAGCCTCATCAACCTGATCCCCCGCTTCTACGATGCCACGGAGGGCACCGTGGAGATCCTGGGCCGTCCGGCGCAGGAGTACCCCCGCGCGGCTCTGCGCGGCAGTGTGGCGGTCGTGATGCAGAAAGCCCAGCTGTTTGGCGGCACCATCCGCTCCAACCTGCTGTGGGGCAACAAGAACGCGGCGGACGCTGACCTGTGGGCCGCACTGGAGACCGCACAGGCTGCGGATTTTGTCAGGGCAAAGCCCCTTGGGCTGGACGAGCCTGTGGAGCAGGGCGGCCGGAACCTGTCCGGCGGCCAGAAGCAGCGCCTGACCATTGCCCGTGCGCTGGTGGGCAAGCCGGAGATCCTGATCCTGGACGACAGCGCCAGCGCGCTGGACTACGCCACCGATGCGGCCCTGCGCAAGGCACTGGCCGCTCTGCCCGGTGACCTGACCGTGTTCATCGTGAGCCAGCGTGCCGCCAGCCTGCAGCACGCCGACCAGATCATCGTGCTGGATGACGGCAGGATGGTGGGTCTGGGCAGGCACGCCGACCTGCTGAAGACCTGCCCCGTTTACGAGGAGATCTACGCCAGCCAGTTCAAGAAAGGGGATGCGCAGAAATGAGTGCGAAAGCAAAGAGTAAGCTGACCCCGGAACAGCGCAACGCAACGCTTCGGCGTGTGCTGGAAAAGATCCGCCCCTACGGCTTTTTTGTGGTGTGCAGTCTGATCGTGGCCGCTGTGAGCGTGGCTGCCCAGCTGTATATCCCCATCCTCTGCGGCAGCGCCATTGATATGATGCTGGGCAAGGGGAATGTGGACTTCAACGGTGTTCTGCGCATCGTGGTGGAGATCGTGATCGTGGCCGTGGTGGCTGCATTGGCCCAGTGGCTGCTGAGTGTCTGCAACAACCGCATCACCTTCTCGGTCAGCCGGGATCTGCGCAACGCCGCGCTCCGTAAGATCCAGACCCTGCCGCTCTCTTATCTGGACAGCCATCCCTCCGGCGATATCGTCAGCCGCATGGTCGCCGATGTGGACACCTTTGCGGACGGCCTGCTCATGGGCTTTACCCAGCTGTTCAGCGGCGTGCTGACCATCCTTGGTACCCTGCTGTTCATGCTCAGTGAGAATGTGCCCATCACGCTGGTGGTGGTCTGCATCACCCCGCTGAGCCTGGTGGTGGCAAGCTTCCTTGCCAAGCGCAGCTACAAGTATTTCCAGGGCCAGAGCACCGTGCGCGGTGAGCAGACCGCCCTGGTCAACGAGATGATCGAGGGCCAGAAGGTCGTGCAGGCCTTTGGCCATGAGGCCGAGAGCCTTGCCGCCTTTGACGAGGTGAATGGCCGCCTGCAGAGCGTGAGCCTGAAGGCCATCTTCTTCTCCAGCATGACCAACCCCGCCACCCGCTTTGTGAACAACATCGTTTATGCAGGTGTCGGTCTGGTGGGTGCCGTTTACGCTGTGGCGGGCGGCATCACCATCGGCCAGCTGAGCATCTTCCTGAACTATGCCAACCAGTACACCAAGCCCTTCAACGAGATCTCCGGCGTGGTCACCGAGCTGCAGAACGCACTGGCCTGTGCGGCCCGTGTGTTCGAGCTGCTGGATGCCGAGGACCAGGTGCCCGAGGCGGAGAACGCCAAGGTGCTGGAGACCGACGGCCATGTGGAGCTGAAGGACGTTTCCTTCCGCTACCTGCCGGACCGCCCCCTCATCGAGGGCCTGAATCTGGATGTGAAGCCCGGCCAGCGCATCGCCATCGTCGGCCCCACCGGCTGCGGCAAGACCACCCTCATCAACCTGCTCATGCGGTTCTACGATGTCAACGGCGGCTCCATTGAGGTGGCCGGAAACGATATCCGCAGCCTGACCCGCGCCTCCCTGCGCGGCAGCTACGGCATGGTGCTGCAGGAGACCTGGCTGCGTGCCGGTACCGTGCGGGAGAACATTGCCTACGGCAAGCCCGATGCCACTGAGGAAGAGATCGTTGCCGCCGCCAAAGCGGCCCACGCCGACAGCTTCATCCGCCGCCTGCCCAAGGGTTACGATACCGTCATTGCTGAGGACGGCGGCAACATCAGTCAGGGTCAGAAGCAGCTGCTCTGCATCGCCCGCGTGATGCTCTGCCTGCCCCCCATGCTGATTCTGGACGAGGCGACCTCCTCCATCGACACCCGCACCGAGGTGCGCATCCAGGCTGCCTTTGCCCGGATGATGCAGGGCCGCACCAGCTTTATCGTGGCCCACCGCCTGTCCACCATCCGTGAGGCAGATGTCATCCTTGTGATGAAGGATGGCCACATCGTGGAGCAGGGCGACCACGACACCCTGCTGGCGCAGGGCGGCTTCTATGCCAAGCTCTATAACAGCCAGTTCGAGGGCGTGGAGACCTGAAAAAACCAAAATGGGAGATGTCGGCACTGCTGGGTATCCGTAAAACAGTTTTCGAAAAATGACACGGCAACTGCCTGTCAGGATTGGTTACGGAGTACCCGGCTAGGCCGAGGAAGCATCAAGTCCCATGTCCGCACCGTCAAGGTGTTGGGTATGGGGCTTTTTGCATTTCAGGAACGTGTACATCTCTGGAAAGGTGTAACACACTAGACTTTGTACCAAAGTCGTGTGCCAAGGGTGCTGCGCCCCTTTGGAATCCCTGCTCACATCGCCTGTGGGCGATGTGGATTCGCCGGACAGAAAGCTCTCACAAAGGTG
>NZ_JARFIS010000499.1:0-311 GCF_029076575.1 Faecalibacterium sp. DFI.5.82 | reverse complement strand
GTTGATCTGGCCGGAAGGCATCCGGCTGACCATGCTGCTGAGCAGCTTGGCGTTCAGCACCACCTCGCCGGGCTCTTTGACATTGGCATCAAGGGTGGTCACGATGCCCATTTCCAGGTCGTAGCCGGTCAGGGTGAGCTGGAAGCCTTCGGCTTTCAGCAGGATACCCTCCAGTACCGGGATGGTGGAGCGCAGTGTAACAGCTTTGGAAACGCCGTCAATGGCTGCACTCAACAGGGTTTTATCACAGATGATGTTCAATTGCGCGTCTCTCCTTATTTTGGATTCAAGTTTTGAGGTTCTTTCTCCCA
>NZ_JARFIS010000498.1:0-311 GCF_029076575.1 Faecalibacterium sp. DFI.5.82 | reverse complement strand
GTATGATCTGGCTGACATGGCCGATGATCTGGAAAAGCGCGGCATCTATGCCCAGAACACCGCAGCAGCTGAATAAATCCCATAGAACGAGGAACGATCGTCATGTTGTTTGGCAGACGTAAACCCGGCTACACCACCACTGTGGACAGCAGCGTGGACCCGGAGCAGGCCGTTCTGGACCTGCAGAAGGCAGAGCTGGCCGCCTAGAAAAAGCCCAAGGCAGAGGTGTTCGACATCAATGCCGCCAGCGAGACGGCCCGCCGCCTGAAGGAAACGGGCAGCAGCTTTGACGGCAGCGCCGCCAAGACCGG
>NZ_JARFIS010000497.1:0-311 GCF_029076575.1 Faecalibacterium sp. DFI.5.82 | reverse complement strand
ATGCGTAGCCTGCGGCGGCATCAGTGAGCATCTGGAAATGGCTCTGCAGAAAGCAGGCTGGCAGGGTGCTTATATCCACCGGGGTGTGGAGGATGTGCGTCTGCCCCATGCGACGGTTCCGCAGATCAAGCAGAGCACCGGCCTGGATGCAGAACATCTGGCACAGGCCATCCGTACATGGAAAGGAGCAGAATCTTGAAGATTCGTTTGGATCACTATCTGGTTCAGCATGGCCTGATCCAGAGCCGTGAGCGCGCTAAGGCGCTGATCATGTCCGGCGTGGTCTTTGTCAATGAACAGAAGGTAGACAA
>NZ_JARFIS010000496.1:0-311 GCF_029076575.1 Faecalibacterium sp. DFI.5.82 | reverse complement strand
CCCGGTGTTCATCGTCATCAGCCGGTTCTGGGGCAGGCGGATGCTCGTTTTTGCCAAAATGGAGCTGTTTGAGATCAACGCCCTGCTCACCTGGTTCTTCCGCTGCAGCGGCGCGCTCTGCGTGCGCGGTACCAAGGAGGAGCTGGAGATCATTGACCGGACCGTGGAGGCCTGCCGGGCGGGGGAGACTTGGCTCATCTTCCCGGAGGGCACCCGCGAAAAAGAGGGCAGGCTCCTGCCGCCCAAGAGCGGCCTGTTCGTCATTGCGGCGCAGGCCGGGGTGGATGTGGTGCCGGTGCGCATCCGCTACG
>NZ_JARFIS010000495.1:0-311 GCF_029076575.1 Faecalibacterium sp. DFI.5.82 | reverse complement strand
CTCGCCGCTGGCTTCGATCTGATCCATCCCGGGCCAGACAAAGCTGCGCTCCAGGAAGCGGAGCATCAGGGTGTCCGCGCGCAGGGCTTCGATGATATGGTCAATGACAAAGATCATCTGGTCGGGGACGCTGGTAAGCTCGGCGGCGTGCTGCTCGGCAGCGGTGCAGGCGTTGTCCAGCAGCTGGTAGCTCACCCGGGCCAGCAGGGCCTGCGTGACCGAACCCTTATCGGCAAAATCGAGGTAGAATGTGCCCTTGCCCACCTTGGCGCGGGAGGTGATGTCCTCCACGCTGGGCTTGGAGGTGCGCC
>NZ_JARFIS010000494.1:0-311 GCF_029076575.1 Faecalibacterium sp. DFI.5.82 | reverse complement strand
TCCTACGGCGGCGGCCCGCCCGCCCTCTCCGCAAGGCGGAGGAAGTGGGAGCATTGGACGGGGCTTAAATAGGATGTCTGCGGCACATCTGCCTCCAAAATCCGCCACGACGAAAATCCGCTGCCTTCGTGCCAGCCTTCGGGAGCCTGCCCAATACTGGGCGTCCATGAGCCGCCAGCACACATCAGGCGTTCCCCCTCGCACCATTCCGGCGTTTCCCCAATTTCCCGAAGGAGGCATTGGAACTTCGGTGTCCGAGAAGGCGGATAGGACGGCTCTAAAGTCCATCCGGTCAATTGTAGAAAACGCTC
>NZ_JARFIS010000493.1:0-311 GCF_029076575.1 Faecalibacterium sp. DFI.5.82 | reverse complement strand
ATATCATCGTAGACATTGAACGAGCCGTCTCCCTTGGGCGTGGACATATCGCAGAAAATCAGCTGCGTCAGATTATCCTCTTTGGTTTCGTTCCAGATACGCAGAACATTGTCGACGCAGGCATTCAGCTTGCTGTCCGGGTCATCCGGGGTGAGCGGATTCATCAGCCGCTGGTCAAGGCCGGTTTTACGTCCGTCCGAGGTGATCTTCAGCATATTGTCCACCGAGGGGTCAACCGCACCGCTATGCACCTCAGCAGCACGTTCGCTCAGGGATTTCACCATGTCCTGCTGGATTTCCGAGGGTTTGAC
>NZ_JARFIS010000492.1:0-312 GCF_029076575.1 Faecalibacterium sp. DFI.5.82 | reverse complement strand
GCCTCGTCATCGTCAGCAAACAAAATGCCATTGGTTTCGCCGGTTCCGTATTTGGCAACCAGCTCGCCAAGTCTTTGCACCCCTTCGCGAGCGGTCTTGACGTATGGCAAAACAACCGTAACCATGGCCTCTTCGTTTAAGCCTTCTTTAACGAGTGGATCATAGCCTAACACCAGATCGTTGGAATAGGCGCTTTCGGTTGCACTTATGGCCACACCGTATTCATTGATGCCGGCTTCTTCAAACAGGCCGTACTTGTCGGTCCATTCTGGCGTTGCCGTATAGCGAGCACTGATCTTAGGCAGCGTCAGC
>NZ_JARFIS010000491.1:0-312 GCF_029076575.1 Faecalibacterium sp. DFI.5.82 | reverse complement strand
CATGACCTCGTGCAGCTTGATCTTAAAGACAGCAGCCTTTCCAGCCAACTCAGCAGCCTGATACTCCTCGGGTAAGGTGACGTTCACGTCGAACTCCTCACCGGCGGAGTGTCCAACAATCTGATCCTCGAAGCCAGGGATGAAGGAGCCGCTGCCCAGGGTCAGGTTGTAGTGCTCAGCCTTGCCGCCCTCAAAAGCGACACCGTCCACAAACCCCTCGAAGTCGATATCAGCGATATCGCCATTCTCAGCAGCACCCTCGCGGGACAGCTCACGGGCGTTGCGCTCCTGCACGCGCTTCAGCTCTGCATC
>NZ_JARFIS010000490.1:0-312 GCF_029076575.1 Faecalibacterium sp. DFI.5.82 | reverse complement strand
CAGCTGAGAGATATAGTTGTAAGCCACGAATACATCGGGAAAGGGGATGAGCAGGGCGCAGTAAAGCAGGATGGGCCAGTTCTTGGGGAGCAGGACATGGCGGATATCCCCCAGCGACCGGACGACCAGGGAAACAGGACGCAGTGTTTCGCCCCGGCGGGCCAGCGCAAACCCGTGCAGGAGGATGGAAAAGCCGTACAGGTTCCAGAACGCCGCCAGAAGGATGATGAGCACGATCCCACCTAAAATGGTCGGTGAAGTAAAGATCTGATGTGCATTGTTGTTGGTCAGGTAGTTCACCGGCGAGCAGCG
>NZ_JARFIS010000049.1:0-526 GCF_029076575.1 Faecalibacterium sp. DFI.5.82 | reverse complement strand
GATGTTCTTCCATCTGCCTGACTCCTTAGAAAGGAGGTGATCCAGCCGCAGGTTCTCCTACGGCTACCTTGTTACGACTTCACCCCAATCACCAGTTTTACCTTCGGCGGCGTCCTCCTTGCGGTTAGACTACCGACTTCGGGTCCCCCCGGCTCTCATGGTGTGACGGGCGGTGTGTACAAGGCCCGGGAACGTATTCACCGTGGCATGCTGATCCACGATTACTAGCAATTCCGACTTCGTGCAGGCGAGTTGCAGCCTGCAGTCCGAACTGGGACGTTGTTTCTGAGTTTTGCTCCACCTCGCGGTCTTGCTTCTCTTTGTTTAACGCCATTGTAGTACGTGTGTAGCCCAAGTCATAAAGGGCATGATGATTTGACGTCATCCCCACCTTCCTCCGTTTTGTCAACGGCAGTCCTGCCAGAGTCCTCTTGCGTAGTAACTGACAGTAAGGGTTGCGCTCGTTGCGGGACTTAACCCAACATCTCACGACACGAGCTGACGACAACCATGCACCACCTGTCTC
>NZ_JARFIS010000489.1:0-312 GCF_029076575.1 Faecalibacterium sp. DFI.5.82 | reverse complement strand
AGCCTGCCGCCGTTGGTGGCGCAGCTGCCTGGCATCCGGTACGCCATCACCACCAACGGCGGCAGGCTGGCAAGGGGCCGCCCGGTGCAGGGCAGCACGCTGACCCCGCGCCCGACGGCATCGGCGATGGCCTGCCGGGTGCGGGGGGAGATCTGGCTCTTGGAATCGAGCAGGGTGCCGTCCAGATCAAGGGCGACAAGACGGATGGGGGTTGATGGTGACATAGTTTCTCCTTTGATTTAAGAACCTCTCCGGCAGAAGCGTAAACATGGCTCCCCTGCCAGGGGAGCTGCCGCGATAGGTGACGGAGAG
>NZ_JARFIS010000488.1:0-312 GCF_029076575.1 Faecalibacterium sp. DFI.5.82 | reverse complement strand
CCCCGGTTTGGTTCAGCTTTTCTGCCAGTTCCCCGGAAAAACCATCCGTAGGCAGCCGGACAGTCTGCCCCTGCGCCAGTGCATCCAGACCGTGTGCCACGGTCTCCAGCCGCTTTGCCCCCCGCCAGCTCAACCAGAAGCAGAGCGCCAGACCCAGCAGCAGCATTCCCAGCGCTGCCGCCGGGAGCACCCGCACCATGCTCAGAGCAAAGTCCGGTGAGCTGTAAACGCTGTACTTCCACAGGCTCCCCTTTGGCAGCCCGATGAAGAACAGCCCGTAGGGTTCCGTCCAGCAGAACACCGGGTAATCCG
>NZ_JARFIS010000487.1:0-312 GCF_029076575.1 Faecalibacterium sp. DFI.5.82 | reverse complement strand
CAGCCGCAATCTGCACCGCAGAAAGTTCAACTGGGAGGACGCAAAACAGCGCACCCAAGAAGGCACGCTGCAAAACCAGCTGTGGCAGGTCATGGATCAGCTGCGCAAAATGCGGGCAGACCCCTGCTTTGCCCCGGATGCGTGGGTAACAACTTGGGACAGCCACAACCCCGGCGTGCTGGCACTGGTACGCAAGCGCGGCGAAGAAACGCTGGTGGGATTGTTCAACTTTACCGAGTACCCGGCAGGGGCAAGTCTGGACGCTCTGGGTGGCGAGTATCACTCCCCGGAGGGCACATCCGTCTGGCTGGC
>NZ_JARFIS010000486.1:0-312 GCF_029076575.1 Faecalibacterium sp. DFI.5.82 | reverse complement strand
TCCGCTGCACCGAGCTGGACCCCGCGCTGGGCAGCGGAGCATCTGGCCGTCCATGCCGCACAGGCCCACGCCGCGGCCGCGCAGCTTTGCCACAAGGTCCTTGTTCACCTTGCCGGCCAGCACCAGCTGAACGATCTCCATGGCAGCGTCATCGGTCACGCGCAGACCGTTGTTGAAATGGCTCTCCACGCCGACTTTTTTCAGCTTCTCGTTGATGGCCGGGCCGCCGCCTTGCACCAGCACCACCCGCACCACCAGCAGGGTCAGGGTGACAAGGTCGTTCATCACGGCGTTTTTCAGCGTCTCGTTGAT
>NZ_JARFIS010000485.1:0-312 GCF_029076575.1 Faecalibacterium sp. DFI.5.82 | reverse complement strand
GCCAGCGATGCCGCGGCCATTGCGGCCTGCGGCGGCTCCATGGAAGTCTTTTTGCAGCGTCTGGAACCGGAGGAATGAGCCATGAATCGTAATGACCTGATCGTTGTCCGGGGCGGGGGAGACCTTGCCACCGGTGTTGTGCATCGGCTCTGGTCGGCTGGCCTGCGGGTGCTGGTGCTGGAAACGGCCCTTCCCGCCGCCATCCGTCGGCAGGTGTCTCTCTGTGAGGCTGTTTACGAAGGCGAGACCGCTGTGGAAGGAATGCGGGGCATCCGGGTGGAGACGCTGGCAGATGCCGATGCCGTCTGGGCA
>NZ_JARFIS010000484.1:0-312 GCF_029076575.1 Faecalibacterium sp. DFI.5.82 | reverse complement strand
CAGCAACTCCATTGCCGCCTGATATTCCCCACCTGGTTCATTGGGGTCTCCCCTGCCCTGTACATACACAAAATTCATCGGCGGAACAGTCACAATACCCGGCTTCCTGGGTGGAAGATAAAACTCCTTGTACTCCTTCTTATAGTCAAACGCCATCGTGCCGTCCTCCATTCTCCGACATCTTTGCTCTTTAATGTCAGCATATCATAACAACCTTTATTTGTAATCAGATCTACATCAAAAATTCCTCCAACTTTTGTCCGCCTTTATATCATCAGTGAATTTACTGCGATTTCTATTGCTATTTTTACT
>NZ_JARFIS010000483.1:0-312 GCF_029076575.1 Faecalibacterium sp. DFI.5.82 | reverse complement strand
GTGGGAAAGGTGTATTTGACATAAAAAACCATTCCGAGATTTGTAAGACCTTTGCATTGATTTCGTTCGTTAGTTGGAGTAAAATAAAAATGGTTTGTTATAGACCGCCACCATCCGTTAATGAACGATGTTGAGGGTTACTATGGAATACGTATCAATTAATCAAATCTCTGAATAATGGGGCATTTGTGCAAGACGAGTGCAGACCTTGTGTACAGAAGGCCGCATCGAAGGAGCACAGCGTGTTGGGCACCAGTGGATCATTCCTGCAGATGCTCCAAAACCATAAGATGCTAGAGTAAAGAGCGGAAA
>NZ_JARFIS010000482.1:0-312 GCF_029076575.1 Faecalibacterium sp. DFI.5.82 | reverse complement strand
GTCGCCGGTGTAAGCATGAACAGTGGACATGATGCCGGCGACCAGATGATCCTGGATGGTCCTCAGCGCAAGGGCGACCTGCGCCGTGCTCGTGCTGGCGCACAGAACATCGTTCCCAACAGCACCGGCGCTGCTAAGGCTATCGGCCTGGTCATCCCCGAGCTGAACGGCAAGCTGATCGGCTCTGCTCAGCGTGTGCCCGTTCCCTCCGGTTCTACCACCATCCTGGTTGCCGTTGTCAAGGGCAAGGATGTCACCAAGGAGTCCATCAATGCTGCTATGAATGCTGCTACTTCTGAGTCCTTCGGCTAC
>NZ_JARFIS010000481.1:0-312 GCF_029076575.1 Faecalibacterium sp. DFI.5.82 | reverse complement strand
CGTAAGGACAATCCGAAGTACTTCGGTCTGGGCACCACCCAGAAGGTCGGCATCAAGGATTACGTTGACACCCTGGCTCACAACCGTGCCATCCAGATGCTGGTGGTATCCGCATCTACCGATAAGCTGTTCATGTCCACCAAGAGCAACGCTACCGTTATGATCTGCCTGTTCGGCATCATCTTCGTCAACTATGCCGCATACTCCAGCTACTCTCAGATCACCTCTATCCCCATCTGCCTGATCTCCATCCTGCTGATGAACAAGATCGCACGTCAGATGGGCCAGAAGGCATCCATGCTGGTGGGTACC
>NZ_JARFIS010000480.1:0-312 GCF_029076575.1 Faecalibacterium sp. DFI.5.82 | reverse complement strand
GGTTCCGGACGGTGAAATTCCGCAAGAACCTGCTGGGCGGCGTGGACGAAGCGGCAATGTGGAAGAAGCTGGAAGAGCTTTACGCCCTGTACGAAGCCGCCATCCGCTCCGAGCGCACAAGGTACAATGTGCTGCTGGAGCAACAGACCGGAAGCCTGCCCTTGGATACTACCAAAGTTGACAGTTTTGCCAAGGGCTCCCCTACTAGGGGAGCTGTCACGGCGAAGCCCGTGTCTGTGAGGTTTAGCCCGGACGCTGGCGAGCGAAGCGAGACTGAGAGGTTTGACCCCCAAAAGGAGGCGCATTCCGATG
>NZ_JARFIS010000048.1:0-537 GCF_029076575.1 Faecalibacterium sp. DFI.5.82 | reverse complement strand
ACGTTTCTTCGTTCAGAAGCTGGTTCAAAAAATGCTGCCGATTATTTACAAATGTTTTGGTGATAACGTAGCTGTCCGTATCTTCATACTGACAAGGATGAATCGTGCCATTGTCGAAGCTAAAAATCTCAGCATCAGGCATTCCGAGGAGAATGGGTGAATGTGATACGATAATGAATTGCGCCCCTTCTTGGGCACACCGATAAATGTTGATCAGTAACGTGAGCTGCCGCTGCGGGGATAAAGCGGCTTCCGGCTCGTCAAAAATATAGACTCCATCTGCACCCATGTAGTCCTGCGCAATGGCGAGGAAACTTTCACCGTGTGATTTTTGGTGATAGCCTTTGGAGGGATGATCGTCATCGGAATAGTCGATTTCCTTGGTGGCTACATTATAGAAACTCTCTGCTCGGAGAAAATACCCGAACTTTGGTCTGCGATACCCCTTGGAAATCGTCATAGCCTCACATAGTTCCGAATGGGAGTTGTATGTGGAAAATGAATAGTTCTTCGTTCCACCCTCTGCGTTGAAGCCGT
>NZ_JARFIS010000479.1:0-312 GCF_029076575.1 Faecalibacterium sp. DFI.5.82 | reverse complement strand
GCCGTTCACAGAACTGTTACAGCTGCTGTGAAATCTTCCGGCCTTCCGGGCCTTATTCCTGATACAAGGCCGCTGTTCAGCGGCTGCATAAACGCCCCCAAAGGCGGGCAGACTGATCACGATCACCCTGCCTTTGTCAGACGAAAGGAACTACGACCATGAAAAAACGCATTCTTGCCGCTCTGCTGGCTATTGGCTGTGCCCTGCTGGTGTTCACCGGCTGCGGCAGCAAAAAAGATACCACCCCCAAAAACTACACCCAGATCATCCACGATGCCCGGGAAGCCGAGGACAATGATTATTATATGATCT
>NZ_JARFIS010000478.1:0-312 GCF_029076575.1 Faecalibacterium sp. DFI.5.82 | reverse complement strand
ACAAAGCCGCGGCTCACAAGGTCAGGCCCCGCCAGCACCTTGCCGGTCTTGCTGTCCACGGTGGCCACGAGGATGACCAGACCGTCCTCAGAGAGATGCTTGCGGTCACGCAGGACCACGTTGCCTACATCACCCACGCCCAAGCCGTCCACCATCACGGCACCGGCGGTGACAGGCTCGCCCAGCTTGATCTCGTCCCGGCTCAGGAAGACGTTGGAGCCGTTTTCGGCAATGAGGATGTTGCTGGTGGGAATGCCCAGAGACGCGGCGGTCAGAGCATGCTTTTTCAGCTGCTTGTACTCGCCGTGCACG
>NZ_JARFIS010000477.1:0-312 GCF_029076575.1 Faecalibacterium sp. DFI.5.82 | reverse complement strand
GTAATCGTCCACCAGCGTCAAGTTGCCCTCCGGGGTCAGGGCACCGGTCTCCTCATCGGTCACGGTGACTACATCTTCTTCATCGGTGGTAGAAGTCAGGACGGGCTGTACCACTTCCTCCACAGGCTCACCGCCATAGGCAAAAGCGGGAGCCGCCATGCCAGCGCACAGTGCCACCGATACCAGCAGTGCGCCCAGTTTCTTAATCTTCATCTGCATCCTCCTACTCGAAAGTTGCACCCACGGCAGACAGCGCAGCAGGGTTCGGGGTGGTGGTGGCAGACTGCCGCAGCAGGGCGGCGAGCTGTTCCG
>NZ_JARFIS010000476.1:0-312 GCF_029076575.1 Faecalibacterium sp. DFI.5.82 | reverse complement strand
CGTAAGGACAAACCGAAGTACTTCGGTCTGGGCACCACCCAGAAGGTCGGCATCAAGGATTACGTTGACACCCTGGCTCACAACCGAGCCATCCAGATGCTGGTGGTCTCCGCATCTACCGATAAGCTGTTCATGTCCACCAAGAGCAACGCTACCGTTATGATCTGCCTGTTCGGCATCATCTTCGGCAACTATGCCGCATACTCCAGCGACTCTCAGATCACCTCTATCCCCATCTGCCTGATCTCCATCCTGCTGATGAACAAGATCGCACGTCAGATGGGCCAGAAGGCATCCATGCTGGTGGGTACC
>NZ_JARFIS010000475.1:0-312 GCF_029076575.1 Faecalibacterium sp. DFI.5.82 | reverse complement strand
CCCATGGGCAGCAGCAGGCTCGGCTCCATCTTTTTGGCGATGGCAAGGTAGATGAGCAGCGCACCGATGCCCCACATTACCACCATCTGCCAGGTCAGATTCCCAAAATGGGAAAAGAGACTGGCGAATGTGTTCAGAAGATCCATATTTATTTTTCCTCCTTGTGTTCCGATGCCGGGCAAGAAAAAAGAGACCCCTGCCACAGCACTCTGTATGTGACAAAAGTCTCAAGCCAACACATGACATCGGGCATTTCTGCCGTGATGACGCTGCCATGCAGCATCCCCGCAGGCCCTGCGGGATGCCCTTTAC
>NZ_JARFIS010000474.1:0-312 GCF_029076575.1 Faecalibacterium sp. DFI.5.82 | reverse complement strand
TTCAGCACCTCGAGCAGGGCCATTTTTTCGGCGCAGGGACGTTCCTGCCCGGCAGGGGAGCGGCGCAGCAGAGCGTTTTTCTGCTGCAGGGCCCGCAGATAGCGGCGGTACACTGTCAGGTAGCCGGGGTAGAGCTGACAGAGGGCGGCATCCAGAAATTTGCGCCGCCCCTCGGGTGCTCCCTTGACCAGACTCAGGTGGCCGGGGTCGAACACGACAGCCGGAAAACTGCCGGCAAGCCCTGCTCAAAGCCCGCCAGAATGAGGAAGTACGGGCCGGGCAGAGCCTGTGCGGCCCCCACCGGGAAGATCT
>NZ_JARFIS010000473.1:0-312 GCF_029076575.1 Faecalibacterium sp. DFI.5.82 | reverse complement strand
GCTACGGCTCTTGATGGCATCGAAGAAGTCGTAGACGATCTCGCCCAGAGGCAGGGCGTAGTGCAGGTCCACGCGGACATCGTCCAGATACTTCATGTCGATGATCACGCCGCGCTTCTGCTGGCACAGATCCATCAGGGCACCCACGTAATCGTTGGGGGTGTAGAGGTGGACATCCACAAAGGGCTCCTCCTGATTGACGATGTTGGAGGGGTCCGGGTAGCTGGACGGGTTGTCGATCATCTCCACAGTGCCGTCTGTCATGGTCAGGCGGTAGCGGACGCTGGGGGTCGTGGTGATGATATCCAGATC
>NZ_JARFIS010000472.1:0-312 GCF_029076575.1 Faecalibacterium sp. DFI.5.82 | reverse complement strand
ATACGGTTTACACAAATAAAAGGGGAAAGAGAAAACCGAGAATGCTTAGCCTTTTGCCAGCTTGTACTCCTTAGCCCAGCCATCGACGAAAGCGGTCACAACGCCGTTCCAGTCGCCGGTGCCTGCTGCGTAAGCGGTCAGAGCGGAACCAACGCCGTTCTTCCACTCCTCGGAAGGCATGGTGGAGAAGCACCAGTCAACACTGGTCTTGCCAGCTGCAACGTAGTCGTTTGCAATGGCTGATGATATGGGCTTTGTCATCCCCTTCAAGGCTGCAAAGGATTCCACCAACCCCCTGATCGCCATTGCAAA
>NZ_JARFIS010000471.1:0-313 GCF_029076575.1 Faecalibacterium sp. DFI.5.82 | reverse complement strand
GTGCGATGCATCCCAGGTGTACAAGGACGTTCTGCTGAATGCAGGTTCTGAGGATGTGCTCAACATCCACAGCCCGGTCGGGATGCCGGGCCGGGCGCTGAACACGCCGCTGGTGCAGGCAATGGCGGAGGGCAGACGCTTCCCGCCCCGGCACTGTGCCCGCTGCCTGAAGACCTGCGACCCCGCCAAGGTGCACTACTGCATCACCAATGCACTGATCGAAGCGGTCATGGGCAACCTGGAGGAAGGACTTTTCTTATGCGGGGCCAATGTGGGCTGGCTGGACCGGATGTACACTGTCCGTGTGCTGTTG
>NZ_JARFIS010000470.1:0-313 GCF_029076575.1 Faecalibacterium sp. DFI.5.82 | reverse complement strand
ATCTGCCCCTTGTACCACTCGTTGGAAAAGTAGACCCGGCCCAGCCCGTCTGTCACTATGCCACAATGGTATTTGGTGCTCCATCCATCTTCCGGCAGGGGCCAGTTTTTCACATCCTGACAGGTGCCCCGGTCGGTGAGTACAATCCGTGTGGCGTTGGTGGGATCGCCCACCCAGAGGGAATGGTCAGCCCAGCACAGGGTCCGGGGCGGACCGTAAAATCCAATGGGGGACGGCTCGAACCAGTTGAGGGTAGCCGGATTCTTGCTCAGTAATGCCCGTCCAGAGCCGCTGGCAGCGGGACTATTGGGCG
>NZ_JARFIS010000047.1:0-555 GCF_029076575.1 Faecalibacterium sp. DFI.5.82 | reverse complement strand
TGTGCTGCACCCGCTTTCCGCTGGACTTATCCGGGGCATCCACATAGATGGCCGACACCAGTTCACGGAGAGCATAAGGGGTGAGTTCTTCAATATGAACGTACTTGTGCGCTTTCTGGACGAACTTTTCAATATTCTCGATCTGCTGTTCCTGTACTTCAATTTCCTGCTGGATGGAGAGAACTTCCTCTTCCAGCTGCTTCTGTTCGGCATCGTAGCTCTGACTCATCATGTCGAAGCGGTCATCGCTAAGCTTTCCGTTAACATTGTCCTCGTAAATCTTCATGAACAGCCGTTTGAGGTCTGCGATCCGCTTCTCATTCCGGGCAAGCTGCTTCTTCAGGACAGTCAGCTTTTCGGTGCTTTCCACCCGAAGCTGCTCCTCCATGACCTTGCGGAAGTAGTCCTCATGACAGAGGATGTAGTCCGTCACCCGCTGAACATGGCTTAGCACACGGCCCTCCAAAACCTTTACCCGGATGAAGTGTCCCTTGCACTTGCTCCCGTTCTTCTTGTGCAGAGAGCAATCAAAGAAGTCTTGACTGAAGTCCCTGT
>NZ_JARFIS010000469.1:0-313 GCF_029076575.1 Faecalibacterium sp. DFI.5.82 | reverse complement strand
CGTGGTCATCCTGTATCTGGCCCAGCGCCCGGCTCTGGAGCGCGCCGGTCTGCTGCCCAAAGGCGAAAAAAAGTAAGCCTCTCATCTCTTTCTGACGCATATATGGAAAGCCCCCGGCCAGTATCCGCAACATGATATGCTCCCCCTGGAGTAGACAGAGTAAAAAGAAAACTCTGCGTACTCTGGGGGTATTTTCCTGTCAAGCAAGTACAATCACGATACAGCGGAGGTAAAATATCCACAAATGTCCCGTGTTGGACACTGCAAGCTCACGTCCGTGCCATGAATCGAGCGTCCTAACGCCGATTTGCAC
>NZ_JARFIS010000468.1:0-313 GCF_029076575.1 Faecalibacterium sp. DFI.5.82 | reverse complement strand
GTGAAGTCACCCTTCCCGCCACCGGCATGGTGATGAAGGTCTCCACCTTCCCCTTCCTGGCCGACCTCAAGGGTGAGACTCTGATCACCACCGACGGCACCACCCTGCTGCGCGCAGACGACAAGGCCGGTGTGGCAGAGATCCTGACCGCCGCCGAGATCCTCCTTGCCGAGGGCCGCCCCCTTGGCAAGCTCTGCATCGCCTTCACCCCCGACGAGGAGATCGGCGAGGGCGCTTCCCTCTTCGATATCCCGGGCTTTTGCGCGGATTTCGCCTACACCGTTGATGGCGGTGACGTGGGCGGCATCGAGTA
>NZ_JARFIS010000467.1:0-313 GCF_029076575.1 Faecalibacterium sp. DFI.5.82 | reverse complement strand
ACCTGACCGAACAGGTCAATATCCACCGCATTGTTGATGGAGATGAAGTTGTCGATGGCGGAGATGCTGCGGATGTCGTTGTTGTACTCCACGGGAGCGGCCATGCACTCCGGGTTGTCGTTCAGGTAATCGTACATCTTCAGGGTACCTGCACCAAAGGCATAGAACTGACGGCCCTTGTCCAGATTCTTGTGGCGGCCGGTGATCTTGCCTGCCTTTGCAATATCCACAAAGGCATCCACATACATCTCGGTGTGCACACCCAAATCCTTCAGGTCGCTCTTCGCGATCAGGTTGCCGATGGCGTTGGGCA
>NZ_JARFIS010000466.1:0-313 GCF_029076575.1 Faecalibacterium sp. DFI.5.82 | reverse complement strand
CACCTTGGCGGTGGTAGCATCGGCATAGGTAGCAGCCAGACGGGCAGCCTCACGGAAGCCGCCTGCGATGTCATCGGTGGCGATGGGTGCAAAGCCGTTGGTGTTGACGATGGTCAGCACGGGCACGCTGAAATCATCGCACAGGCGGACAAAGCGGGAAGCCTTGGCCACGCAGTTGTGGCACAGGGTCTCGCCGGTGGCCACAATACCCACAGCGTTGCCGCCGATGGTTGCGATTGCGGTGTAGACGTGCTTGCCGAAGCCTGCGTACAGCTCCACAGCGCTGTCCTTGTCGATCAGGGCAGCGGCAGCC
>NZ_JARFIS010000465.1:0-313 GCF_029076575.1 Faecalibacterium sp. DFI.5.82 | reverse complement strand
GCTGGACACTGGGACGGAGGACTTCTACGAGGGCAGCAAGGCGGTTTACGGGGAATGGCTGCTCTGGCGCACCCGCAAGATCCTGCCTGCCGCCATCACCCTGCCCGATGACATTGCCCCGCTGGTGCAGGATGTCTATGGCTGGGAGCCCGACCCTCTGCCCGCCAGCCCGCAGAGCACTGCGGCCCGGGCGGAGTACGAAAAGGCCCAGCAAATCAAAATGGGCATGCTGGCGCAGACAAAACGGAAAAATCTATCTTTATAAAGGTGGCACGTCAGGGTTCAGCAATTTTGGATTTGAACCGTACTCGGA
>NZ_JARFIS010000464.1:0-313 GCF_029076575.1 Faecalibacterium sp. DFI.5.82 | reverse complement strand
ACAGGATGCCATCGGCCTTATGCTGGAAGATTGCAAAGTCTGCCCGGAGCCTTCTGTCCCTTCTGCACTCCATGTTGACCCGGAAGAGGTTGTGGTGATGGTGCCTTTCGATATGGAAGAGTACGAAAAGCGGTACAGACCCGTAAAGAAAACCCTTTCCATTCCCGGCTGGCTCAACGTTGCCGCCGAATCGGCACATATCAACTTTTCCGGCGTCCTTCAGGATGCGCTGAAAGAGAAACTCCATCTGGCGTAATTATAGGCATAAGTACAACAACAGCCGCCCAGCGAGACCGTGAGGTCGCTGGGCGGC
>NZ_JARFIS010000463.1:0-313 GCF_029076575.1 Faecalibacterium sp. DFI.5.82 | reverse complement strand
GAACTCCTGGCCCTTCTTGGGCTTCTCGATCAGGTCATCCACAAAGAAATAGTTGTCGTGGATGGGGGTGGTCTTCAGGCTGCAGTATCGGCTCACATCGGCCCAGGGCACAGCGGAGACACCGGCAGCCGGGCGGCCAAACTCCTCATAGGCGCGGATGAGCTGGGCGCAGACAGGGTCCTCGCCCCAGATCACGTCGTCGCCGTAGAGGACCACGAACGGATCGTCACCGGTAAAGGCCTTTGCCATGCTCACGGCGTGGCCCCGGCCCAGCGTCTGCTTCTGGCGCACAAAGAAGATGTTGGCAAGGTTC
>NZ_JARFIS010000462.1:0-313 GCF_029076575.1 Faecalibacterium sp. DFI.5.82 | reverse complement strand
TCCCCGCTTTCCGGCGGGGATCTTTTGCAATGTTCTGTTTCCCGCGCCCTTTGCATATACAGTAGCGCGGGCGCGCGGCGTTTTATGGGGCCATGCGGGGAAGCGGCAAAAATATACCCGTTCAGCTTCTCAATGGCAGCCTTGACACGGGCAAGGGTCGTCTCGCGGCCCATCATGCAGGCAAGGTCGGTGCCGCCGCCGGGGGTGCGCTGCTTGCCGGAAAGGGCAATGCCCAGCGGGTAGAGCAGCCAGCCGTTCTTCTTGCCCAGCTATTCGGCCTTGGCCTTGCAGGCGTTGAACACGGTGTCGCGGT
>NZ_JARFIS010000461.1:0-313 GCF_029076575.1 Faecalibacterium sp. DFI.5.82 | reverse complement strand
CTTTCAAAAAACAGTTGATTTAGAAGTTAACTGTTTTTTGAAAGGTCGTTTCATCAGATTCTTATAGCAATCCAGCAAATAATCTCATAAATAATTGTCCCAGTCACAAATATGCACTTCGTCCGGTTTGATATTGGTCTGTCACATCACGACATTCTCCCATCGTTCTTATCAGATCATTTTTTATTTCCACAACTGTCTGACAATCTGCCATAAAACAGCCGTTTTCAAAATGGTGATATAAACTTCGATAATCCAAATTAATTGTTCCACAAGTTGCCATACAGTCATCTGCCACACTCATTTTTGCATG
>NZ_JARFIS010000460.1:0-313 GCF_029076575.1 Faecalibacterium sp. DFI.5.82 | reverse complement strand
ATCTGACAGTGACCCAGTTTAAGGTGGCAAAGGAAAAGCAGCGACTGGAAGCTGTGACGGCGGAACTGAACCAGAAAGAAGCACAGCTTGACGATACTACACAGGCTGCGGAGAAGAAAAAGCAGTAGCTTAAATCCCTGCAAGCACAGACTAAGGCGGCAACCGGAATAGCGGTGACGGTTCAGGAGCTGGAGTCGATGGGTTAGAAATCTTTTACCGGGAACGTCGTCTTGACACCCGATGAATGCCGTACTCTCAAAAATTATGCTGTCAGCAGCTTTGCTGAAAAAGCGGAGAAATTAAAATACCAGCA
>NZ_JARFIS010000046.1:0-564 GCF_029076575.1 Faecalibacterium sp. DFI.5.82 | reverse complement strand
GTGCCAAAGCACTGGCAAAGGAGTACGGCATCGGTGGGCACTCCCACGATTATCTGGATGGCAGTCGAGGCTTCGTCAACCACGACTGGAAGGGTCTGGAATTTGTTCATTATCCCGACCACCAGAAAATCACCCTGAAATGGGCGCAGGTGGAAAAGTATATCGACCTTATGATTCAGTCCGACCGCTATCTGACAGATGAGGAAAAGGAACAGCGTGCTACCAGACAGGAAGCATCCAACTACAATGTCGGGGATGAAGTTGTGGTAGACCTGCCCACCAGAACGATTGAAGGTACCATCGGCTATGTTGGCGAAACCGATGTGCGCATCGACACCAGTGCGCACGGGCAGTCTTGGGACAATGAGGTTATTAACAAGCAGCAGTTTGAGCAGGGGCTGCGACAGAGTGCGACTGCTCAGCGTGTGGATAAAATGCTGGCGCAGGCAGAAGCCATCGCCAAGGAATCCGAAGTGCCTGAATACGAACGTTTCTCTGTCCGAAAAGTCGTTGACGGTAAAATGCCGCTTTTTGCTATCTGGGATGATCTTTATGATGACTACT
>NZ_JARFIS010000459.1:0-313 GCF_029076575.1 Faecalibacterium sp. DFI.5.82 | reverse complement strand
GAGGCGGTGGAGGCCGACAGCGCCGAAGCCGCCCTGCCTCTGCTGGAGCAGAAGCCCGGCTGTGATGCTGCCATTCTGGATGTGATGCTGCCCGGCATGAATGGGTTCTCGCTCTGCGATACCATCCGCCGCACCGACCAGAAGATCGGCATCATCATCCTGAGTGCCAAGGGGCAGGAGCAGGACAAGATCCGCGGCCTGTCCATCGGCACGGATGACTATATGACCACGCCTTTCAGCGTCAGTGAGCTGCTGGCCCGTGTGGAGGCCCTCTGCCGCCGGGTGGGCCGCTCGGGCGGCGGCTCCGCTGCAG
>NZ_JARFIS010000458.1:0-313 GCF_029076575.1 Faecalibacterium sp. DFI.5.82 | reverse complement strand
ACCCCCAGCGATGCCGCCCCCATTCTGTGGCAGTACGGCGCACTGGCCCGCCTGAAGTAGGGCGAGAAGATCGACAAGCTGCTCTTTGGCGGCTACTCCACCATCAGCCTGGGCTACGCCGGTCTGTATGAGTGTGTGAAGTATATGACCGGCAAGAGCCACACCGATGCCGGTGCCAAACCCTTTGCCCTGAGCGTGATGCAGCAAATGAACGACAAGTGCACCGAGTGGAAGAAGGCCGAGAACATGGATTACTCTCTCTACGGCACCCCGCTGGAATCCACCACCTACAAGTTTGCCATGTGCCTGCAGA
>NZ_JARFIS010000457.1:0-313 GCF_029076575.1 Faecalibacterium sp. DFI.5.82 | reverse complement strand
GCCGAAGTGAGGAACTTTATTAAGAATTTAAGTGTGGAGCGTGGCAAAACCATCCTAATTTCCAGCCAAATACTTTCCGAAATTTCACTGTTGGCAGATGACATAGGCATTATCGACCACGGGGTTCTGCTGGAAGAAAGCAGCATGGAAGAATTAGAAAAGAAAAATCGGAAATACATCCAGCTTCAAGTGTCGGATATTCCAAAAGCCACTTTAATTTTGGAAAGGCAATTCCATGTGACCGATTATGCGGTGCAGGACGAACACAACCTGCGGCTTTATGACACCGCACTGGATATGGCGGCAATCAACA
>NZ_JARFIS010000456.1:0-313 GCF_029076575.1 Faecalibacterium sp. DFI.5.82 | reverse complement strand
GCGCCCAAAAAGGGCGTGCACGATTTGGGCGCGTAGTACTGCTGCTCGGCCCGCACATCAATCTGAGACATACTTAGGATATTCAGCCGCAGCTTTTTTTCGGTCTTTTCCCCGTAGCCAAAGGCAACGATTGCCGCCACCTCTAACGGGGTGGCGAGAGACAGTGCCTTTTTGATTTTGTCGCTGTCGGTGAAGGTCATACAGCAGGTGTCAATGTCCAACTCAGTCAGCTTGAGGACGAGATCTTCCATCATGTAGCCGGCGTTGATGGCCGCATAGGAATGCGGGGCAGACATAAGGAGCAGGTAGTGCG
>NZ_JARFIS010000455.1:0-313 GCF_029076575.1 Faecalibacterium sp. DFI.5.82 | reverse complement strand
TGTTCTGCACCAGCCGGTGCAGCCCTTCCAGACACCATAGCAGGATGCCTTCCAACTCGGCGCACATCTTCTCCACAAGAAAGGGATTGTCCGTGCGGTCAGCAGGCTTGTCCTTGGTGGTCAGGATGAGTTGGCGGCGGAAGAAGCCATCCGAATGGTCGTACAGCGAGGTCTACGCACCGTTGCCGAAGCAGAGGAACCGGGAGTAGATGTCCCGCTGGTAGCTCTGGACTCACTTGCGCTCCAAGTCCAGCTTGGCCTCGGCGGTCACGATGGTCTTGATATAATTCGTCTTGGGCAGGGCGTTCATATC
>NZ_JARFIS010000454.1:0-313 GCF_029076575.1 Faecalibacterium sp. DFI.5.82 | reverse complement strand
AACGGCACACGCCCCGGCAATCAGGCTGTGGTGGATATTGCCAAAAGTCAGGTGGGCGATGTGGGCGGTCAGCCCTACTGGAGCTGGTACGGCCTCAATTCCCGTGTGGAATGGTGCGCCTGCTTCGTGTCCTGGTGCTACGGCCAAATGGGGCTGTCTGAACCGCGCTTTGCCGCCTGTCAGTCCCAGGGCATCCAGTGGTTCCAGTCCCATGGACAATGGGGCGCACGGGGCTATGACAACCTCGCCCCCGGAGATGCTATCTTTTTCGATTGGGACCTGGACGGCAGCGCCGACCATGTGGGCCTTGTGG
>NZ_JARFIS010000453.1:0-313 GCF_029076575.1 Faecalibacterium sp. DFI.5.82 | reverse complement strand
ACTCTGATATGAAAAACTTTACCGTGGAAGAAATCAACCTGATGTGCTGCTTCAACACATCCAGCCGGAAGCGGCTGATCGACGATATGAAGATCGTCGCCCTGAACGACATGGACGGTGAGATTGCGGAGCTGATGTATAAGACCGTCCGGAAGCTCGAAGCCATGACCGACGCGGAGTTTGAGGAACTGTATATCATGCCGGTCGGCATGGTGGATGACTGAAAGGAGGATGCCTATGCCCGTATTAGACGGTGATTTTGAAGCCTTCGTCACGAACCTTTGCAAGTACAACGAGGGTATGCTGGTCGGTG
>NZ_JARFIS010000452.1:0-313 GCF_029076575.1 Faecalibacterium sp. DFI.5.82 | reverse complement strand
GCTTGTTTGAAAACAATATGGTACGATGCCTAAAAAGGAGTGATTTTCCAAGCCCCAAGTCTTGAGCATTTCCGTGGAGATGGATGCAGGTTCCTTCCACAAATTAGCAGCCTTTGACCGTTTGCGCCACAAAAAAGCCTGGCACCGGCCTCTGCTTTTTACGGCCATCCTGCTGGTATTTGCCGGCATCTGCCTCTCGCAGGTCGGCCAGCGGGAGGGTGCCCCCCTGCTGACGGTCGTTCGTGCGGTGGTGGCGCTGGGCCTGCCCGCCGTGTGGTTCTGGACCTTCTTCCATAACCTCAAGAACCAGATC
>NZ_JARFIS010000451.1:0-313 GCF_029076575.1 Faecalibacterium sp. DFI.5.82 | reverse complement strand
AGAGTATTCTCAATAAATACAAAGTGTCAAATTCCAGCTTGCCGGGCGGACAGGCAAATGAAAACTACACAAAAAACGAAGGAGCAGCCATGGTACTTTATTTTACGGGAACCGGTAACAGCCGATATCTGGCGCGGCGCATTGCCGAAGGGCTGGAGATGCCGCTTTACGACCTGAACACCTGCATCAAGGCAGGAAATCCCGCCCCGGTGCAGACCGGGCGGGATGTGGTGCTGGTCACGCCTACCTACGCATGGCGCATCCCCCGGGTGGTGTCAGAGTGGCTGGGCAAGACCGCGCTGACCGGGGCAGA
>NZ_JARFIS010000450.1:0-313 GCF_029076575.1 Faecalibacterium sp. DFI.5.82 | reverse complement strand
GCTCCGCCGGGGGTGGTGTTTCAGACAAACAAAAGTCCCCTCCGGCGCTTGCGGTACACCGGAGGGGACTCTTGTTTTGGGGTATTGCTGTGGTGTGAGGAGGAATCATGTGCAAGGGAGACGGTTGCGGCCCCGCTCCCTTGTGCTCATAGTATACCCGATTTCGGCGCAAAAGTCATTACTTTCTTGTGAAATCTTGTGAAAATTCTGTTAAGCTTCGCACGAAATTATTTCGCTCACTCGTTTTCACCTTTTTCCTCTTTTCGCAGGGCTGCGGCGTGACGGCGGCCCTCCCCCACATAGTGGGCGGCAT
>NZ_JARFIS010000045.1:0-568 GCF_029076575.1 Faecalibacterium sp. DFI.5.82 | reverse complement strand
ATTCGGGTCTGCTCAGGGCCGCTTATACTTCAGCGGTGTCTGCACCTGAGCACGGATCTTGAGCAGTTAGGTCCGGGTCTGCTCGGTGCCCCGCAGGATGGCCTCCACCTGTTCCCGCTGCTCCGGGGTCAGGGCCTTGTCCTCGGCCAGCAGGTCGGCGTTGCCCTCAATGACGGCCAGCGGCGTTTTGATCTCATGGGAAAGCTGGATGATCTGCTCCCGCTGCTGCTGCTCCATTTTCCATTGGGCCTGCAGGCTGGCCGTCAGCTCCTGCCCCATGGTCTGCAGGGCAGCCAGTGTCTCGGCGTATTCCCGCACCTGCGCCCCGGAAAAATCGATCTCTTCCACGCCCTTTTTCTCAGCCACCTGCCGGGAGACCTCTGTCAGGCGGGCCGTCTCCCGGGCCAGAAACTTTCTGGAGCGGTGGGTGCTCCACACCACCACTCCCACCAGCAGCAGAATGCCCAGAATGCAGTGCACCGTCTGCACATCTGGCAGCTTTCCCCGCAGCGCAGGGGCGGCGTAGGGCACGGCATAGTCAAATTGCAGCAGACAGACCGTTCCGTCC
>NZ_JARFIS010000449.1:0-313 GCF_029076575.1 Faecalibacterium sp. DFI.5.82 | reverse complement strand
CAACACCAAGGGTGAGGGGTTTTGCGGCGATCCATTTTGGGAGAAAAGTGAACGTCTTTTGCTTACCGCTCTTATCGCCTATCTGCATTATGAAGCCCCTGTCGAGGACCAGAATTTCGCTACGCTGCTGGAAATGCTCAATACCATGCAGGTGCTGGAGGACGATGAAGAATACCAAAATCCAGTTGATTTGCTCTTTGAGGATTTAGCCAAAAAGAAGCAGAACAGCTTTGCAGGACGGCAGTACAAGCTCTATAAATTAGCTGCCGGAAAGACCGCAAAATCCATCCTCATTTCCTGCGGTGCTAGGCTT
>NZ_JARFIS010000448.1:0-313 GCF_029076575.1 Faecalibacterium sp. DFI.5.82 | reverse complement strand
GCAGTGTTGTAGTTGCCCAGAGAGAAGCTGGACATATCAAAGTCAGGAGCCTTGGCCTGCCACAGGCGCAGCTTGGCAACGCCCTTGCCATCGTAGCCCTGCACATACAGGTCGGAGGGCACAGCCATAACGCTGTTGTAGTTGGTGTGCTGGATATAGTGGAAGCCGTGATCCCAGTTCTCGCGGATCTCGCCGTCAAAGCAGACCTCGATGGCCTGATCGGGGTGGCTCTTCAGACAGACCTGACCGCCGGGCAGACAGTTGTCAGCGCGCTCCTGCTGCCAGCCGTCCACGATCTTCTGCTTGAAAATGC
>NZ_JARFIS010000447.1:0-313 GCF_029076575.1 Faecalibacterium sp. DFI.5.82 | reverse complement strand
GCTGAATACGCAGTGCTTTCCGAAGAAGAGATGACCTATACCCAGGGCGGTTCCGATATTGGCGGCTTTGCAACCACTGCCGCTACGGTCGTGGGTCCTGTGGTGCTGGGTGCCAGCTATATCTGGGGCATTTCCGCTTCCAAGGACTGGCTGAACAAGACGAGCAACCGTGAGGGCAACCTCTTCACCGTTCTGGGCCGTGCCGCAGATGCTGTCAGTGAGGATATGTCCAAGTCCGCAGCCAACTTTGTCCGGGATGCCGTTTCCAGCACCATGGTGGTGGCTCAGGGGAGCCAGAGCCACCACCATGGTG
>NZ_JARFIS010000446.1:0-313 GCF_029076575.1 Faecalibacterium sp. DFI.5.82 | reverse complement strand
CCATCCTGGCCAACTTGCAGGCGCGGAGCCGCCGCTCCCCTGCCACCAGCTCGTAACCACCCTCGACCTTCCGCACCGAGATGGGCTGTAACAGGCCGTTTTCCCGGATGCTCTGGGCTAGCCCCGCCAGCTCCTTTTCATCAAAAACAGTCCGAGCCTGAAACGGCGAGGGACGGATGCTTTCCACAGGCAGAGTGTAGATCTTTCCGGCAGATTTCTTCCATTCACACATGATTCTTTCCCCTTTCGCTGAAATGTGACACAGTTTTCCACTGTTTCCCGGGAAACGGTGGAAAAATCGCTCATTGCAGTT
>NZ_JARFIS010000445.1:0-313 GCF_029076575.1 Faecalibacterium sp. DFI.5.82 | reverse complement strand
ACTCGCTGGCCCACTGCTCGGTCAGATGGTTGGGTACCACGAACAGGCTTTTCTGACACAGGCCCAAACGCTTAGATTCCATTGCCGAAGCTGCCATCTCAAAACTTTTGCCGGCACCCACCTCGTGGGCGAGCAGGGTGTTCCCACCATAAAGCACATGAGCAACTGCATTGCGCTGATGTTCCTGCAGATTGATCTCCGGGTTCATACCGACAAAATGGATATGGCTTCCGTCATACTCGCGGGGCCGGGTACTATTGAACAACTCGTTATACTGCTTCACCAGCAGATTCCGCCGCTGCGGGTCTTGCCA
>NZ_JARFIS010000444.1:0-314 GCF_029076575.1 Faecalibacterium sp. DFI.5.82 | reverse complement strand
CGGCCTTGTTCCAAGCCGCCATCTGATCGAGCACGGCAAAGCTGTCGTCCACATGGCCAGGCAGGGCAAGGTGGCGCAGGATCACGCCCCGCTGCAGGATGCCCTCGCTGTCAAAAACAGTGTGCCCGGCCTGAGACATCATGGCTTCAATGGCGGGCCTGGCCTGTGCAAAATAGTCCGGCGCGGCGGAAAGCTCTGCCGAAAGGGCAGGGGAAACATATTTCAGGTCGGCCAGCCAGTTGTCGATGAAACCGCGCCTGGCGTGCACGCTCTCCACGGTATCGTAGCCGCCGGTGTTGCAGACGATGGGCAGA
>NZ_JARFIS010000443.1:0-314 GCF_029076575.1 Faecalibacterium sp. DFI.5.82 | reverse complement strand
GGCGCTTCGCGCCAGCTCCCCCAAAGGGGGAGCCTCTGGCGGTTTTCCGTAACCTTGCGGGAAATTGCCTAAGCCTCTCCCTTTGGGAGAGGTGGCATTGCAAAGCAATGACGGAGAGGGCGAGCCGCCTTTAGTCCTCTTCATATCTTATCGTCACACTCTTCGCATGGGCGTGCAGGCCCTCGCGCTCGGCTAAATCGGCAATGCGGGGTGCCACCTCGCCCAGCGCCTCGCGGGTGTAGTAGAGAAAGCTGGACTTCTTCACAAAGTCGTCCACACCCAGCGGGCTGGAGAAGCGGGCCGTGCCGCTGGTG
>NZ_JARFIS010000442.1:0-314 GCF_029076575.1 Faecalibacterium sp. DFI.5.82 | reverse complement strand
GGGGTCATCCAGCACCCGCCCCGGGCGGGGATGGGCCAGCGTCCGGGCCAAAGCCAGACGCTGTGCCTGCCCGCCGGAAAGGCGGGTGCCGCCGCTGCCGATGACCGTCTCCGTACCCTTTTCCATGGCCAGCACTTCCTCCTTCAGGGCAGCAGCTGCAAGCCACGGCATGGCATCCTGTTCGCTGCCGCAGAGGACATTATTCTGCACGGTGTCGGCACTCTGTTCCGGGTCATGGCCAAGATACCCGACCGTGGCGGCGATCTGGCGCGGGGTCAGGGTGGAAAGCTCCCTGCCGCCAAAGCAGACCGAGC
>NZ_JARFIS010000441.1:0-314 GCF_029076575.1 Faecalibacterium sp. DFI.5.82 | reverse complement strand
CAACCTCCTTAAGTATTCGTTATTCTGCTTCGGCATCGAGCTTTGCCAGCAGCTCCAGCTCCTCGGGCAGCAGTTCAGGCTCCTCGGGGTCGTCCAGATCGCTGTTGACAGCATCATATTTGTTGAAGATCATATAGCCGGTCTCGCCACTGTCCAGGTCGATGACGCGGGCAAACAGGCTGACCTTGTTGTCTGGGTTCAGGTTCTGCCACAGGCCATGAGCAAAATCGCCGATGGTGCGGGGGCAGGCAAAGCGCAGGGGCTCGCCCTCAAAGCTGGGGATGGGGTTTCCGTTGTGCTTGTAGGTGCTGATG
>NZ_JARFIS010000440.1:0-314 GCF_029076575.1 Faecalibacterium sp. DFI.5.82 | reverse complement strand
GGTGCAGGTCAGCGTCAACGGCTATGGTGCCGCTGCCATGGCAGGCTTTGCCGCCGATATGAAGGTGGATGGCTTCAACATTCTGCCTGTGCTGAGCTTCAGCATGGCGGCCACCACCTGTGTGGGCCAGAACTTTGGTGCGGGCAAGATCGACCGTGTCAAAAAGGGCACCTTTGTCACCCTGGGTATGTGCATCGTTTACACCATCCTGACCGGCATCCTGCTGCTCGCCTTCCAGGACCCCATCATGCAACTGTTCACCGGCGATGAAACGGTCATTGCCTACGGCAAGATCTGTATGCTCTATTTCTGCC
>NZ_JARFIS010000044.1:0-571 GCF_029076575.1 Faecalibacterium sp. DFI.5.82 | reverse complement strand
ACAGGTATTTGTCCAGCAGCTGGCCGCTGCGGCCCACAAAGGGCAGGCCCAGCTCGTCCTCGCTCTGGCCCGGGCCTTCGCCCACGAACAGCACCTCAGCAGTCTGGACACCCTGCCCGAACACCACATGGGTGCGGTCAGTGCACAGCTCACATCTGCGGCAGGCAAGGCACTCGGCCTTTAATGTATCCCCATCCATAGCAGTTCGATCTCCTTGCAGCTGAATGATAATTTATTCACAAATAAAAAATGGTTTTCTCCTAAAATAATAGCACAAAAAGCCAATTTTGTCTTGAACTTTTTGCCGGGTGTGCTAGAATAAAAGAGAAAGGCATCCTTGTATCCAACAGGCACCCGGATGTGAATATTGGATAGTTAATTCGGAGGTAATCAACAATGGCTGATATGTTCGCACCGCTGGTAGCACAGCTGAAGGCAAACCCCAAGACGATCGTTTTTACCGAGGGCAATGACCCCCGCATCCTGGAGGCAGCCAGCAAGCTGCTGGCCGAGGGCGGTCTGAAGGTTGTCATGGTGGGCAACGAGGCTGAGTGCACGGCTGCTGCTGCCG
>NZ_JARFIS010000439.1:0-314 GCF_029076575.1 Faecalibacterium sp. DFI.5.82 | reverse complement strand
GATCAGCGGCCCGCTGAGACCAGTCAAGGTTCTGCCTACCGAGGGCAGCGACTTTTTGTATCTGGTCCTGCCTGTCAGCTTCAAGAATGATTGAGAGGCATAAAAATGCAAAAAATTCTCATCCATACGGAGTTTATCAAGCTGGATGCCCTGCTGAAATATGCAGGCCTGTGTGAGACCGGCGGCGAAGCCAAGGAGCTGGTGCAGGGCGGTGCTGTCAAGGTGAACGGTGAGGTCTGCACCATGCGGGGCAAAAAGTGCCGCGCCGGGGATGTCATCGAGCTGGACGGCCAGACCGTGGAAGTGGGACAGGG
>NZ_JARFIS010000438.1:0-314 GCF_029076575.1 Faecalibacterium sp. DFI.5.82 | reverse complement strand
ATCGAGCGCCGCCTGCAAGGGCTGGAGGAAAAGCCGAAGGCCCCGCAGCAGCAACGGCAGCGGCCACGGCACAACCGGGCCGACGCCTTCGACGACTGGTAAGGAGGACACACCCCACTGAGAAAGACCCGCGAACAAATCGAGTACCAGCTCTCCATCAAGAGGAACCGGCTGGAGCTCTACCTGAAGCGTGAGGCCGAGATGCTGGACGGAGGCGTCCAGAGCTACGGCATCGGCTCGCGCAATCTGGCCCGCTACAACACCGACCTCGGATCCATCCGGGCCGCCATCAAACAGCTCGAGGCAGACATCGA
>NZ_JARFIS010000437.1:0-314 GCF_029076575.1 Faecalibacterium sp. DFI.5.82 | reverse complement strand
GCCCGGGCCGAGACATACTTGACCTTTTCCACATTGAGCTTGCCTGCGGACATCCGGTGGGGCCGTGCCAGACGGGTGCGCACCAGCAGTTCCAGCACGCTGTCTCCCACAAAGGCCAGCGCCAGCGGGTTCAGCTCACGGGGGTCGATGGTTTCTTCCTGCATTGTTGTAATCCTCTCCCTCTCCGTCATTGC
The DNA here is from genome assembly GCF_029076575.1 of Faecalibacterium sp. DFI.5.82. NCBI lineage: Bacteria > Bacillati > Bacillota > Clostridia > Eubacteriales > Oscillospiraceae > Faecalibacterium > Faecalibacterium sp. DFI.5.82. The sequence goes on along the minus strand of NZ_JARFIS010000437.1, from coordinate 120 downwards.
TTACGCAATGCCACCTCTCCCAAAGGGGAGAGGCACTTGCAGCTTTCAGACATTCTTCAGCAAAACAGAAGCTGCAAACCTGTCAGATGCGTTGGCTCCCCCTTCGGGGGAGCTGGCGAG
>NZ_JARFIS010000436.1:0-314 GCF_029076575.1 Faecalibacterium sp. DFI.5.82 | reverse complement strand
CGCTGCCGCCCTCATCCGGGACGAGATCACCGCGGCCTGCTATTCTCTGCCCCAGGCCCAAGCCCTGAGCGAGGCCGCACAGGCCGTCGGGGCCGGGTCAAAGTGCATCTGGCTGTGGATACCGGCATGGGCCGCATCGGCTTTGCTCTGCGCACCGATTTTGATGCCGCCATTGCCGAGGCCATCGCCGCCTGCACCCTGCCCGGCCTGGAAATGACCGGACTGTTCCAGCACTTCTCGGTGGCCGATGACACCGCTGAGGAAAACATTGCCTACACCGCCGAGCAGCACCGGCTCTTTGTGCAGGCCTGCAG
>NZ_JARFIS010000435.1:0-314 GCF_029076575.1 Faecalibacterium sp. DFI.5.82 | reverse complement strand
GCCTTGATGTGGCGCACCTCCACGATATCGCGGGCGGTCGTGTAGTTGGGGTAGTTGGAAAGAAACATCAGGATATCAAACGCTGTCTGCGGCAGATGCTGCTTCTGGCACAGCGGCTTGCAGACGGCGCTGTACACAAGGCCCGTCTTGTTGGCAAATTCCACACTGGGGTTCAGCTCACGCATTGCGCGCCTCTCTTTCTCTCTTTTTGAATTGTTCTCTTTTGAAGTATTTTAGCACAGGAAATCTCTGTTGTCAAGGGCAGGCGGCGTAAAATCAACTAATCCATATACTTTGTCCAACGCAAAAAGCCC
>NZ_JARFIS010000434.1:0-314 GCF_029076575.1 Faecalibacterium sp. DFI.5.82 | reverse complement strand
TGAGAGCAGCTTTTCATACCGTTCCCTCCTTTCATGGAAACGAACAATGCGGAATGAGAGCCATGGCGCGCTCTGTCGGTTTTGGAGAAAAATACCATACCATTCTGATTTTATTGTAATGGACGGTGGGAGGTGCGTCAAGAAAAGAAGGAACAGTTCCCGATGGGAGAACCGCTGAAATTTGAGGGAGAATGTTGGTGGAGTTGACAGTTTTCACCCGTAAAAGACGGCGTGTGTGGAATTTGCCCTTGACCCCGGGGCGTTCCGTGTTACAATATTTCCGGTACAGCCTGTCTGTTTGGGCTGCGGAACAC
>NZ_JARFIS010000433.1:0-314 GCF_029076575.1 Faecalibacterium sp. DFI.5.82 | reverse complement strand
GGGTGAAGCCTCATCTTTATGCCAAAGGCACCCCCATTAGGGGAGCTGTCGAGCGCAAGCGAGACTGAGGGGTTTTGTTTTATAGGAGAAGCTATGTCTCAGAAAAATATGGGTCGTCTTGCCCAGGATATGAAGCGTGAGGTCATTGCCATCATCGGACAGCTGAAGGACCCCCGCCTGGAGGGCGGTCTGCTGACCGTCACCCGTCTGGATGTGACACCTGACCTGGATGTTGCAAAGGTCTATGTGAGCGTGATGGGCCGCGAGGACGGCCCCAAACCCGCCATCGAGGCACTGAACCGTGCCGCAGGCCA
>NZ_JARFIS010000432.1:0-314 GCF_029076575.1 Faecalibacterium sp. DFI.5.82 | reverse complement strand
GGGAGCCCTCCAGATCAGAGAACATCGGCGCAAACTCGCTCTCTTCCAGCTGCTCTGCGCCCCTTGCGGGGCAGCCAAATGCAACTGCATCAAACTCTGCCAGCTTTGCGGCGTTCATTTCGCCACAGGGAACGATGGTGCCGTTTGCACCCTCCGCCACGCAGTTTGCCATAGTCTCCGTGTTGCCGGTTGCACTCCAGAATACACCTGCTACTTTGCTCATAAAGAAGAACCTCTCTTTCAATTTTGGTTAGTATATTCTAACTTTTATCTTCAAGAAATTGTTCTGTCTTATGTCAGGCAGAACAATTTCT
>NZ_JARFIS010000431.1:0-314 GCF_029076575.1 Faecalibacterium sp. DFI.5.82 | reverse complement strand
TGATTTTCTGGTGCACTTTTCTGACCGGGACAAATTAAAACCGCCTACCGGATCAGGCAGACGGGAGCGAATCAGCATCAATCACAACAAATTCATCCTTGGGATTGATTTTTTCTTTTCGGTTCAGATATTTTTCAATATCGAAGGTGTTTTTGGGGTCATAGTCCGAGGTCAGATTGTAGTTGGGGTGCTGGGTCAGGTCGTACTTGTCGCTCAAAAACGGTCTGACGCCACGCAACTGCAAAATACACTTGCCGCCGTCCAGCACCGCATGCTCGTCCCGGCTCAATAATTCGTGTCCCATCTTTTGGAAC
>NZ_JARFIS010000430.1:0-314 GCF_029076575.1 Faecalibacterium sp. DFI.5.82 | reverse complement strand
GAGCTTGCGGTTGGCGCGGCGGGAGAACTTGCGGAAGATGACCGTGAAGATCACGATGAAGGGCACAAAGCAGAGCACCATCAACGTCAGCTTGTAGTTCAGGCAGAGCATGGCCACCAGAATGCCCAGAATGACAAAGCTGTTCTTGGTCAGCTGGACCAAGAGGATTGTGAACATCATGGAGATGGCGTTGGTATCGTTGGTCACACGGGTGACCAGCTTGCCCACGGGGATCTCGTTGAGCTGCTCGTGTGCCAAAGATTCAATGTGGCTGAACAGATCCTCGCGCATCATCTCCGATCTGCGCGAGGATC
>NZ_JARFIS010000043.1:0-582 GCF_029076575.1 Faecalibacterium sp. DFI.5.82 | reverse complement strand
TCCTAGATCTACTATCAGCTTCTGCACCAATGCTGTCTGTACAAAACGATCCGATAATTCTTTCCAAACCTGCCCCAGCGGAACATCATCAAAGCAGTGAAAATCCGGAATAACTGCCCTCTCTGCCAAAAGTTCCTCGCTTGCATTCAATTGAATGCCAACTACAGCATAGTATACACTGCAGATATAGTTCCGGAACAGTCCCTCCCACGCCGGACAATCGCCTGTCCAGTAAATCTGAGCATAGCCCTCCAAGGGATCATTCAATTCGTTCCGGTCCGCATAGCGGAATGTACGGCACTCGATCTCCTTTCGTGCGCTTTCCACTGATCGGTAGTGATACAAGTTCATTCTTCTCTCCTCCTACAAAGAACAAAGATCCCGGAGGGCGTTTCTGCCCTCCGGGATCTTTACTTATTTCAGCACGATCTCATCGTTCTCAGCATCCACGGTCAGGGTGGAGCCGGAAACAAGGGTACCGTCGATGATCTTTTCAGCGGCGGGGTCCTCCACAGCCTTGCGGATGGTCCGGCACAGGTCGCGGGCACCAAACTTGCCGCCCTGGCTCTTGTGCACCAGCGC
>NZ_JARFIS010000429.1:0-314 GCF_029076575.1 Faecalibacterium sp. DFI.5.82 | reverse complement strand
CATCAAGAAGGCCGACTCAACCAATTCCAACAAGATTACGGAAGCCTTGGCTAAGACCAAGAACATGAAGGGAGTTACTGGTACGATTTCAGTTAATAAGCACCATGATCCACAAATGAAGATGTCGGTTGAACAAATGACCAATGGTAAGGTTGTCGCCGGCTACACTGTTAAGTAATTAAAGAAAGGGGGCACCAACCGTGCAAATCTTTATGCAGCAACTGATCAACGGTCTCTCGCTCGGCAGCATCTACGCGCTGTTGGCTTTGGGATATACGATGATCTATGGGATTATCAAGATTATTCACTTCGCG
>NZ_JARFIS010000428.1:0-314 GCF_029076575.1 Faecalibacterium sp. DFI.5.82 | reverse complement strand
GATTTCCTCCTCGGTAAACGGCCTCGCCCTCTCAGTCTGCTTCGCAGCCAGCTCTCCCAAAGGGAGAGCCTTTGACAAATCGGTCAGGGGCCTTATTCTTTCGATAAGCATATCTTAACACAACGAAAATTAACAAAAAAGCTTTTCGAGGGCTTGTTTCCAAAAACTTCCCAGATTCTTAACAAACCCCGAAGCCTGGCGGGAGGAAAGCGGGGGAATGCCCTACGCAAGTGTCCGCTGGGGTGGGACCCTGTTGCCGCAGGCAATAGGGCGGGCGATGGAATGGCCTGCAACGACAGCGACCGCCGCCAGTG
>NZ_JARFIS010000427.1:0-314 GCF_029076575.1 Faecalibacterium sp. DFI.5.82 | reverse complement strand
CACCAGCTTCAGACCGGCGTGGATGGCGTTCTTGCGGATCTCCTTGATGTCCTCGCCGGTCTGAAGCTGGTGGACTGCCCCATCCGTCATCTGGGCACCGAGAAGGCCCAGCAGCTGTATCTGGCCATCCAGAACTATCTGGCCGACAACGGCGTGGAGATGCTGTTCAGCACCGAGTGCGAGAACATCATCCTGGAGAACGAGGTGTGCAAGGGCGTGTTCATCAAGGGACCCAAGGACGAGGAAGCCTATGCTGTTTGTGCCGATGACCACAGTATCGGCATAAACAGCATAGGCTTCCTCGTCCTTGGGTC
>NZ_JARFIS010000426.1:0-315 GCF_029076575.1 Faecalibacterium sp. DFI.5.82 | reverse complement strand
TTTCACCGCATTCTCTGCAAAAGACTTGATGACCGAAGTAGGGATGCGTGCCTGCCGCAGAAAGGCCGTGACGGAGATAGTGTAGGAAAAGGCCTCGCCGAATCGGAGTTTCTGGATGGAGAGAAAGTCATCTGTGAATCGAAGCTCCTCTTCCAGCAGAACAAAATCATTTTCTACCTGTGCCATAAACCGGAAATATCGGTTCAGGTAAGTGGTCAGAGCCAACAACTGCTCAAAATCGCCAGTAAGGGAGGCATTGTAAACCGCATTAAAGCAGTTGCCCAGAAAATGCGGGTTGATCTGCATCTTTAGATT
>NZ_JARFIS010000425.1:0-315 GCF_029076575.1 Faecalibacterium sp. DFI.5.82 | reverse complement strand
GCTCTATGAGGCCGAGGGCAACATCGCGCAGAGCGAGGCCAACGCCACCCGGCTGTTCGGCACGGCCCACACCTATTACAGCACCGAGGGTTCTTCCCAGTGCATCCGGGCCATGCTCTGCCTTGCTATGCAGGGAGCGCCCTGCACCGGCAAGCGCCCGGTGCTGCTGGCGGCCCGCAATGCCCACAAAGCCCTGCTCTATGCAGCGGCTCTGCTGGACTTCGACATCCGGTGGCTCTGGCCCGCGCCGGAGGTTACCGGCGCGCTGTGCAGCTGCCCGGTAACGGTGCAGGCCCTTTCCGCCGCCCTTGAGGA
>NZ_JARFIS010000424.1:0-315 GCF_029076575.1 Faecalibacterium sp. DFI.5.82 | reverse complement strand
CGGAGCTGCTCATCGGTGCCAAGGTGGTGTCCATCGGCACCACCCTGCCTGAGGTCATGGTCTCCACCACCTCGGCCATGACCGGCCACGGCGAGATCGCCTATGGCAACGCCATTGGCTCGGTCATCTGCAACGCGGCCCAGATCGCGGCCATCACCGTTGCGGTCCGCCCGGGCAAGGTGGACCCCAAGAGCCTGCGGGTGCCGGTGCTGTTCTTCTTTGTGGCAGCGGCCCTGTATGCGGGCGTGGCCTACACCACCGGCTACTTCAGCGGCCCCATCGGCATTGTGCTGCTGGCAATGTTCGTGGCCTACA
>NZ_JARFIS010000423.1:0-315 GCF_029076575.1 Faecalibacterium sp. DFI.5.82 | reverse complement strand
AACTTTTATTTCGGAAATCGGAACAGGTATGACCTCTTTTGCACTAGGAATTTACATCTACCAGCTGACTGGTCAAGCTGCTTCTTCTGCTCTAGTTACCCTTTGTGCTTTTTTACCTGGCCTCTTAATGACTCCCTTGGCAGGGATTCTAGCCGATCGTTATGACCGCCGTATTCTAATGGCTCTGGGTGATGGCTTATCAGGTCTGGGAGTCCTCTGGATTTACTTTAGCTTACAGACTAGCCAACCCTCCCTACTAAACATTTGTCTTGGTGCTGCAATCAGTTCTGTATTCTCCGCTTTAGTGAACCCAGC
>NZ_JARFIS010000422.1:0-315 GCF_029076575.1 Faecalibacterium sp. DFI.5.82 | reverse complement strand
CCAAATAACACAGGTCTAGTTGTAGTTGAACATGAAACATGGACGGCTATTTCTATAGATGGTGAAAAGATAGAAAAAGGTTCTACAGTAGAAGTATTAAAAATTGAAGGGGTAAAATTAGTTGTTAAAAAAGTAGACGCCACAGTTAATGTGACAAACCAATAGAATAAAGGAGGATTTATAGTATGGGTACTAAAATTGTTTTAAGTATTGTATTAATAGTAGTAGTCGTAGCAATAAGTTTAACGTGTATAAGAGTTATAAAACAATCTAAAGTAGGTATAATAATGAGACTTGGTAAGTTTCAAAAAGTGG
>NZ_JARFIS010000421.1:0-315 GCF_029076575.1 Faecalibacterium sp. DFI.5.82 | reverse complement strand
AAGGAGCCGTGTATCATAAGCACGCTGCTTAACCGTGCCGCCCCCGGAACAGCGTTGCCGGGGACAGTCTCCGCTCCGGGCTCACCCAGCGGCCTTTGGGCGGCACCGGGTCAAAGCCCCACCGGCCAAGCGGGTTGCACCGGGCGATGCGCCAGGCGGTGAGCAGCAAGCCCTTGATGCAGCCATGGGTCTGGATGGCTTCTATGCCATACTGGCTGCAGGTGGGGTTAAAGCGGCAGTTGCGGCCCAGCCCCGGGCTGATAAAGCGCTGGTAGAACCGGATGGGCGCACAGAGCGCGTTCCGGCAGACACGGG
>NZ_JARFIS010000420.1:0-315 GCF_029076575.1 Faecalibacterium sp. DFI.5.82 | reverse complement strand
GAACAGAAGATGGACGAGTATTATCAGGTGGTGCAGACGCTGCCCCAATGGCTGGCAAGGCCGCTGGGGCAGCTCCCATCAGAAGACGCAGATACTGTACATGAGCTGCGGCTCCGGCTGGGCTGTGCTCCACAGTTTACGGTACGAGGATGCAGCTGCACACCGACACAGCTGGCACCTGAACTGAACTCACTGCAAACGATGCAACTGACCCCGTTGCAGATAGAAGAGATCCTGTTCACCCTCTGCGGCGGTTCAGTCCATACCCATCAGACAGAGATCGCACAGGGCTATGTTACACTGGAAAATGGCTGT
>NZ_JARFIS010000042.1:0-588 GCF_029076575.1 Faecalibacterium sp. DFI.5.82 | reverse complement strand
CCATAACAGGAAAGTAACATCCCAATGCGGACTATACCACCCCACCACACTCCTACCAATAATGGTAACTATTCTATGTTTTCTTTCTCCTATGTCTATTCATCTTTCATCTAACTACCTAATACTATGCAAAAATGTAAAATTATCACACAAAACATAAACAATCAAAATCAGCCATTTCCGCACCTTTTCCTCTGTCCACTTTCAACCGTCCCTCCAAATGTAAAATGGCCTATCGGAATACATTTCCTACATCCTAACTACTATAAAACAACCTTTAGACTTACGTTTGCTACTCTCATGGTCTCAATACTGCCGCCGAAATTCTGTCCCACATACTAAATCTCTTCCCGTCATTATCGCCCGCATCCGGTGCCGTAAATGCAAAACAAATACCATCTATGTCTTCCACACCATCATTTTACTATGCCTGCCACCATCCATTTGTCTTTTGCACCATATCTTCATAACCTGTCACCTTGAAACTACCTCTGCATGCCACCTACCGACCAACTTTCATGTTCTGTTTCGACCTACCTCTTGTAAATGACAAATCACCTTTTTCATCGTATGCACCTTATTCTCCAC
>NZ_JARFIS010000419.1:0-315 GCF_029076575.1 Faecalibacterium sp. DFI.5.82 | reverse complement strand
GAAGGATACCCTGTAAGTTTGATCTTTGCCGCCGGGGCCGCAGTGGTTCCGGCGGTTTTTTTGTAAATACTCTCAGTCAGCGCTTCGCGTTGCCGGCTCCCCTGTCCGGAGGTGCGGCGGTGGACAAAGCGCAATGATGGAGAAGGACTGCTTTTCTGGAGGATCATAACATGAGACTGGATAAATACCTGACAGTTTCGCGGCTCATCAAGCGCCGCACCGTGGCAAATGAGGTGGCCGATGCGGGCCGCATCCTCATCAATGGCAAGATCGCCAAGGCCAGCCAGGCGGTAAAGGAAGGAGACATCATCGAGG
>NZ_JARFIS010000418.1:0-315 GCF_029076575.1 Faecalibacterium sp. DFI.5.82 | reverse complement strand
CCTCGTCGAGACGGTGGACGGCAGCAAGGTCTACACCATCGAGGGTAACACCTCCGACCAAGTGGCCCGCCGCTCCTACTACCTGAGCGACAGCTACATCGTCGGCTATGGCCGCCCGGCCTACGACGCGGAGCCCTGGAACGCCAACACGGGCAGCCAGACGTCGAGCAACGGCACCACCAGCGAAGTGACCTACACGGTCGTCGCCGGCGACACCCTGAGCAAAAACGCGGCCAAGTACGGGACGACCTACCAGAAGCTCGCAGCGTACAACGGGATCACCAACCCGAACAACAACAGAGTCGGCCAGAAAAT
>NZ_JARFIS010000417.1:0-315 GCF_029076575.1 Faecalibacterium sp. DFI.5.82 | reverse complement strand
CACATTGACGGCGGCTCTATGTTCAACACACCTCCTGTACTTCCTATTTATGCCGCTTTGCAGACTTTACGCTGGATAAAAGCCAACGGTGGTGTAGCAGAAATGCAGAAACGTGCTAAAGAGAAGGCAGACATGCTGTATGCTGAAATAGACCGTAACAAAATGTTCCGTGGCACAGTAACGGATAAAGCCGACCGCTCTTATATGAACATTTGCTTTGTAATGAATGACGAATACAAAGACCTGGAAGCCGATTTCTTGAAATTTGCCACAGAAAAAGGTATGGTGGGTATTAAGGGACACCGTTCTGTAGGC
>NZ_JARFIS010000416.1:0-315 GCF_029076575.1 Faecalibacterium sp. DFI.5.82 | reverse complement strand
ACTTTTAAGGGCGGTCAAAACGTTCCATCAATTATTGTTGCAATTATTTTCTGCTGGCTGTTAACGATCCTGGTTAACAATGGTGTTGAAAGTGCCACCTTCGTCAACATGATTGGGACGATCTGCAAGATTGTGCCGCTGATCATCTTCATCATCATCATGTTTGTCTGCTTCAAGGGCGGCATGTTTACGGCTGACTTCTGGGGCAAGGTTGCAAGCAACGCCACTAAAGGCACGACGACGGGTTCGGTCTGGACTCAAATGAAGGGTACGCTGATGACTCTGATCTGGGTATTTATCGGGATCGAAGGGGCA
>NZ_JARFIS010000415.1:0-315 GCF_029076575.1 Faecalibacterium sp. DFI.5.82 | reverse complement strand
GGCAGCACTGCCAGCGAAAGGCTGGTGGTCTCGCCCACGGCAATGGTGCTGGATGCAAGGGTGATATCCATTTCGGTGGCACTCATGCTGGCATCCGGCTGGGGGGTGATGGTATAGGTGCAACTCACCCCGCCGCAGGTGGCGGTGATGTTGGCCGTACCCAGGCCCACAGCCTGCGCCACGCCCTCACTGTCCACCGAGACTACATTGGGGTTATCAGAGACTTAGGTCACGCCGTTCTTGCTGGCGGCATTGGCGGGGGTGGTCACCGGGGAGAGCTGCTGGGCCGTGCCCGCCAGCGGGGCGGCATCGTAG
>NZ_JARFIS010000414.1:0-315 GCF_029076575.1 Faecalibacterium sp. DFI.5.82 | reverse complement strand
CCAGCTTGTAGCTGCGGCCCCAGCTGTTGTAGGTCAGGCGGGTCCTGTAGCTCTCGGAGTGGGTGATGCTGATGGTTTTGGCCGCAGGGGCACCGGGACGGTCGTTGGAGGCCGCGGTGCGGTAGTCGGCAAAGTGGAAGAAAGGCGTTTCGTTGGCGTAGGTCAGGCCGATGCCGGCATTACCGGCTGCCTGTTTGCTCTCCTTGCCGGAGGTGAACTCGGTGTGTTCGTAGGCTACATTGCGGCCGCGGCTGTCACGGTGGGCAACGTGGGGGTGGACCGGCGTGTTGAAGTAACTCTTGCCGCCGATGTTCA
>NZ_JARFIS010000413.1:0-315 GCF_029076575.1 Faecalibacterium sp. DFI.5.82 | reverse complement strand
GTGTTGCTCTGCTGACCTCCATCTACGACAACGCCGGTGCAGCCGGCGGCTCCGGCGTGTTCATTGCCGACCAGAATGAGACCTGGTTCGTGGAGAACCTGACGGGCCACACCTACCATGCCCTGAAGCTCTCCTCCAGCGTGGTCTTCATGCAGCCCAACATCGCCGCTATGGGCAAGATCGATCTGGATGACACCGACCATGGGGTGGCCTCTGCCAACCTGATCTCCGTGGCCCAGAAAGCCGGTACCTTTGTGGGCGACGCCGCTGCCAATGTCATCGATCTGGATGCCTCCTACAATGGCGACATCGCAT
>NZ_JARFIS010000412.1:0-315 GCF_029076575.1 Faecalibacterium sp. DFI.5.82 | reverse complement strand
CTCCGCTGTCGATAAAGTCTAATATCCCCCAACAGCCCGAGGTGCACCTGCACCCCGGGCTTTTTTGCGCCCAAATTTGACATTGGGGCAAAAACATATCCAAACAATTTACCTCGATTTTTCCCGCTTGTGGTCGAAGCGGTTCTCCGACTGGGATACAATAGTGCCGTACCCAAGGAAAACACGAACACAAGAGCCGGGAACGGAAAGCCCGGATGTTTGGAGGACAAATATTATGAAAAAGATCACGCGTCGTTCGTTTCTCACTGTCTGCGGTGCTGTTGCTGCCGCTGCTGCTCTGACCGCCTGCGGCGG
>NZ_JARFIS010000411.1:0-316 GCF_029076575.1 Faecalibacterium sp. DFI.5.82 | reverse complement strand
CGAAAAACCTCAGCTTTACAAAGGCTTCGCAAGAGCTGTTTATTAGTCAGCCGGCTATAACCAAGCATATTCAGGAATTGGAGACGATGTACCAGACACGCCTTTTTGAGCGAATGGGGACCAAGATCTTGCTGACTGATGCAGGCAGGTTGTTGTTGGAGCATTGTGAGAAAATTTTGGAAGATTACGGACGCTTGGAGTACGAGATGAACTTATTACGTAATGAGCATACCGGTGAGTTGCGCTTGGGAGCCAGTACTACAATTGCCCAATATGTGCTTCCCCCTTTGCTGGCCCGCTTCATCGAGAAGTTTCC
>NZ_JARFIS010000410.1:0-316 GCF_029076575.1 Faecalibacterium sp. DFI.5.82 | reverse complement strand
CGCATCTTTTCGGTCTCGCTCTCCATCCGCAGCTGTTCCTGCTTTTTGATGCGGGTGGTCAGGGTGCTGGTCATAATGGACACCACCAGCATCGCCATGCCCGAGAACAGGTGTTCCGGCAGGGTGAAGTTGAAGGCAAAGTAAGGGGAGCGGAACGCAAAATTCACGGCCAGCACGCCGATCAGGGAAGCCACCACGCCCCACACAAAACCATCCGTATAGATCGAGGTCAAAAAAACTGCCAGAACAAACACCATCGATGCAACGCCATCGATCCGGCCGGTGATCTGCTGTGTGGCGGTCACGATGAGAAAGG
>NZ_JARFIS010000041.1:0-596 GCF_029076575.1 Faecalibacterium sp. DFI.5.82 | reverse complement strand
AGACGAAGCAGATGCAGTCGAAGCATTTAACACGGCAAAGCGGATCGAAGGCAGTTCGGAGAAAACCCTGAGCTACTACCGGAAGACGATTGAGGCTCTAATTGCCGGAGTTGGAAAGGCTGCGCGACAGATCACCACAGATGATTTGCGCCGCTATCTGACAAGCTATCAAGTTCAGCGTATGTCGAGCAAAGTGACCATAGACAACATCCGCCGGATACTGTCCAGCTTCTTCTCATGGCTTGAAGATGAGGATTTCATTGTGAAAAGCCCGGTACGCCGTATTCACAAAGTTAAGACTGCACAGGTGGTCAAGGACACCTACACCGATGAAGCGTTAGAGCTGATGCGTGACAACTGCACAACAGCACGGGACTTGGCGATGATTGATCTTATGGCTTCCTCTGGAATGCGTGTTGGTGAGCTGGTCACACTAAACCGCGAAGACATCAACTTCAATGAGCGCGAATGCGTTGTTATCGGCAAGGGTAATAAAGAACGATTGGTCTATTTCGACGCAAGGACGAATATCCACCTTCAAAACTACCTTGAGGGGCGAACGGATGAAAACCCAGCTTTGTTTGTTTCCCTGAAAG
>NZ_JARFIS010000409.1:0-316 GCF_029076575.1 Faecalibacterium sp. DFI.5.82 | reverse complement strand
ATGAGGCTTTTATTCAAGATGATGCTTGCCCCGATCTCTCTGTTCGTGGCTTTTCTGGCTCTGATGGCAAAGTGGCTGCTTACTCTGTCCAGCTATGTTGTCGCGCAGTTGATGCTGTATATCTTTGGCTGCGGCATCTACACCGTCTACCGCCAGACTTGGGATCAATTTCTGATTCTGCTGGTTGCCGAATTTCTCTGCTTTGTCCTTTTTGTCGGCGCAACTGCAATAGTGGAGGGCGTTGAGAAATTCAGAGGTTGGCTCCGGGACCTGATTTGATTTTGAATCTGCTTGCCGCCTTCGGGCGGCTTTTTCA
>NZ_JARFIS010000408.1:0-316 GCF_029076575.1 Faecalibacterium sp. DFI.5.82 | reverse complement strand
TCATACATGGGGGCACATGGTATACCTTGTGGACGGTAAATATCTATTTACCGGCGATACCCTCTGGTTCGGTGCGGACGGCGGATACAGTTTTATTTCTTCGCTGGCAGAGGATAACAAGCTTGCGGTGAAGTCTTTGACTTTGCTGGAGAAAAAGCTGAGAAAACGTGGGCTGCATCCGCTGTTCATTACCGGTCACACAGGTTGGACGGACAACATGGAGTTTGACTTTGCGCACAAAAATGAGCTGTGCTCGCCTTTCAAGAAAAGAGCCCACGACCCCAATGCGCTTTACGATGCCTATGATGAATCCGAT
>NZ_JARFIS010000407.1:0-316 GCF_029076575.1 Faecalibacterium sp. DFI.5.82 | reverse complement strand
CATTGTGGATTCCACCAACGTGGGTGCCATCTTCCGCAGCGCGGCAGCGCTGAACATGGACGCTGTTCTTATCAACCCCACCTGCTGTGACCCGCTCTGCCGCCGGGCCGTGCGCGTGAGTATGGGCACGGTATTTCAGGTGCCCTGGGCGCAGATCGGTGAAACTCCTGCTGATTGGCCTGAAAAGGGGCTTACTCAGCTGAATGCCATGGGCTTCAAGACGGCTGCCATGGCCTTGAGTGACCGTTCGGTCAGCATCGATGACGAAGCTCTTGCCCGGGAGCAGAAGCTTGCCATTGTGCTGGGCACGGAGGGA
>NZ_JARFIS010000406.1:0-316 GCF_029076575.1 Faecalibacterium sp. DFI.5.82 | reverse complement strand
TGGGCAGCCTGCCCACCCTGCTGGCCGCTGTGCTGTTCGGGCCGGTGGAGGGCTTTGCCGTGGGTGCAGTGGCCGATATGATCGGCGGCACCCTTTCCGGCAACGCCATCAATCCGCTGATCACGCTGGGAGCGGGCTCCATCGGCCTGACGGCGGGCCTTCTCTGGCGCGCTCTGCCCAACCTGCGGCTTGGTCTGCGCACCCAGATCAGCGTGTTTGCCGGCCTTGCGGTGGGCTCCATTGTCATCAACTCGCTGGCACTCCACCTCTTCTATATCTATCCGTGTAGCGTGCTGGTGACCCGCATTCCCAACGC
>NZ_JARFIS010000405.1:0-316 GCF_029076575.1 Faecalibacterium sp. DFI.5.82 | reverse complement strand
GCCAATGGTGATGGCTGCCGCCATCACCAGGCACGCAACAGCCTGGCCGATGCTGCGGCCGGTGCCGTTCTTGCTTGATTTCTTGAAAGATGTTTGTTTCATGCCGCTTGCGCTGCCTCCAAGCTGGACCGGGCAGGATACACGAACTGCACCGGCCCGCCAATATAGTCTCGCATAATTGCGGATAAAGCTATTTTTACTCTCCCAGTATACACCCAAACCCGTGTCGCCGTCAATCAGTTCGCTGTGCTTCGGCATCGCGTAAGGCAGAAAAAGCGGAAAGAAAAACACGCTCCACAGTAAAAACGAGCAGGAA
>NZ_JARFIS010000404.1:0-316 GCF_029076575.1 Faecalibacterium sp. DFI.5.82 | reverse complement strand
CCGCTGCCGACACTGCCGCCGAGGGCGATTCCAAAAAAGCCGCCCGCCTGCCCCGGCAGGACAGTCCGGTGTGGATCGAGGCCGAGGCGGAGGGCCTGAACAGCTACTCCTGCCCCACCTGCGGAGCCGAGCTGGTCTGTGACGAGACCACCGCCGCCACCACCTGCCCCTACTGCGGCAACCCCACGGTGCTGGGCGGCAAGCTCTCCGGCAAGCTGAAGCCGGAATACATCCTGCCCTTCAAGCTGGACAAAAAGACCGCCATTGCACAGCTGACCAGATATTACCAGGGCAAGGCTTTCCTGCCCAAGGCGTT
>NZ_JARFIS010000403.1:0-316 GCF_029076575.1 Faecalibacterium sp. DFI.5.82 | reverse complement strand
GCCCGCAGCTCTGCCGCCGCCGCATTGGTAAAGGTGACGATGAGCAGACGGTCCGCATCCACGGGATGCTCCGGGTCGGTGATGAGCCGGACAGCCCGCTCGGTCAGAACAGCCGTTATGCCGCTGCCCGCCGCCGCGCTCACCAGCAGCGCGCCGCCCCGGTCCTCGATGGCGGCCCGCTGGGCGGGGGTCCGCTTGGGTTCACTCATGCCTGTTCCTCCTCTCCTTCTTCGGGCTGCCCGGGAGCCTCACAGGGCTTTGCGGGGGCCTCCAGCGCCCGCTCCCCGATGCCGGTCTCGTGGCAGCAGACAAATCC
>NZ_JARFIS010000402.1:0-316 GCF_029076575.1 Faecalibacterium sp. DFI.5.82 | reverse complement strand
ATTATACGCAGTTAGCATAATCTAATCGTCTGGTGGAAGAAAAGGCAGGCCACCTGTATGTAGTCTGCCTTTTGCCTGATGCGAAAGCCCGCAGACACGCGGGGCTTACAGCACCAGCGAGGTCGCGGTGTAGACCCGTGCCTTCAGCTCGCTGTTTAGCATATACAGTCCCTTGCTGTCACCGCCGAACATTCTCCGTAGAACTGCCGCACGATGTTACGGGAAGTTTCGCCTGCCGTGCCGCGTTCAGCCTCGGCAAGGCCCTCCTTGTACTCCAGACCCAGCGCCGCCAGCGCCGGTTCCCAGAAAGTAGCCC
>NZ_JARFIS010000401.1:0-316 GCF_029076575.1 Faecalibacterium sp. DFI.5.82 | reverse complement strand
CGCGTCATCAAGGGTTGCCGCCTTTTTGGGGGCAGCCGCCGCAGAGACGGGAGGCATGAGCTGTTCGATTGCCTCTTCACAAACGGATGCCTCGCAAGGCATGGGTTCTTCCATCCGGAAGGCGTACAGCCTGCGCAGACGCTCGGAACGATTATCAGTATGCTCATCCACATAGCGGTCATCTATGTACGCTGCAATCTCGGCAAACAGCTTGCCGCTGATCTGATAGGCTTTGCGGTCAAAAATGACGATGTACACCGTCATTTCATTTTCGAGAAGGAAACTGCTAATGGTGTCAATCGCCACATTGAGAGCC
>NZ_JARFIS010000400.1:0-316 GCF_029076575.1 Faecalibacterium sp. DFI.5.82 | reverse complement strand
GCAGGCAGTCAGTTTGTAGGTCAGAACGGAGCGTAGAACGGCTGTGACACACTTACCTGTGCACCGCCCCGGGTCAACTCCCGGAGCTGCTCCAGCAAGGGCGGCTCAGTACCCTCGGGCATCTGCCAGCGCAGGGTGACACGATCGGTGAACTGGGGGTCTGCAAGCTTTGCCCCCGCCGCCTGGATGAGCAGCGCCGCCCGCTCATAGAGCGAGTAGTCCACCGTCACTTCCAACTCCCCCACACTGCGTACCGTGACCACCTCGGCAGCTTCCAACGCGCGGGCGGTGGCGGTGGTATAGGCCCGCACCAGGC
>NZ_JARFIS010000040.1:0-596 GCF_029076575.1 Faecalibacterium sp. DFI.5.82 | reverse complement strand
GTGGGCAAAGGCCCATTCCAGCGGGACGGGGTCGGCCAGGCCGCCTTCAAAATAAGGCACGCCGTCGATGACGCAGGGCTGGTCGATGACCGGGATGCAGCAGGATGCCATGAGGACGCGGTAGTCGTCCGGGTGGAGGTCTGCCTTGGTGAAATACTGCGCCTCGCCCATCTGTGCATTAGCGGCCACCACGCAGAGCTCTGCCGGGCTGCGGGCAAGCGCCGCGTAATCCAGCGGATTCTCGCCGCCTGCATTGCTGAGGGTGCCGTAGACATAGCCCAGATCGAGATAGGAGTGCTTGTGGATGAGGTTGTGCACGCTCATGTACTCCCTGCGGATGGAGTATTCATCATAAAAGGGCTTGTTCCGCCCATGCTGGCCTGCCAGATAGGATGTCATATTGGCGCTGCCCGCCGAAACGCCGATGCAGAGATCGAAGCGGAGGTCCTCCTCCAGGCAGCGGTCCAGCACGCCAGCGCCGTAAATGCCCCGCAGGCCGCCACCCACCTCGATGACACCGTATTTCATGGTCTGTTCCTCCATCGTTTCATTCCATTTCCCTCCCAGTATAACGGGACGGCGGGAAATACTCATTG
>NZ_JARFIS010000004.1:0-197210 GCF_029076575.1 Faecalibacterium sp. DFI.5.82 | reverse complement strand
GTATGATGGGCTGGGGTATATCCCTCTGGATGAACTGGAAGCAAAAGAAAAGGCGTGACCGAAGTCACGCCAAATCTGCCCCATTGCGGGAACTTTTGCAAATACTGTTTTATGGGAACTCTGCTCTCGGAAGGCAGCCCCCTTTGCCGAACTAGGAAAAGATCAAGCGTTGGCCTGTGCAGCAGCAACAGCGCAGGCAACGGTAGCGCCGACCATGGGGTTGTTGCCCATGCCGATCAGGCCCATCATCTCAACGTGTGCGGGCACGGAGGAGGAACCTGCGAACTGAGCATCACCATGGACGCGGCCCAGAGAGTCGGTCAGGCCATAGCTTGCGGGACCTGCAGCCACGTTATCGGGGTGCAGGGTACGGCCCGTGCCGCCGCCGGAAGCGACGGAGAAGTACTTCTTGCCGTTCTCGATGGCCCACTTCTTATAGGTACCTGCAACCAGGTGCTGGAAGCGGACGGGGTTGGTGGAGTTGCCGGTGATGGAGCACTGAACGTCCTCCTTCTTCATAATGGCAACGCCTTCCATAACGTCGTTTGCGCCGTAGCACTTGACAGCAGCGCGCTCACCCTCAGAGAAGGGGATTTCCTTGACGACGGTCAGGGTCTGGGTGGGGATATCGTACTCGGTCTGCACATAGGTGAAACCGTTGATACGGGAAATGATGTAAGCGGCATCCTTGCCCAGGCCGTTCAGGATAACACGCAGGGGGGTCTTGCGGACCTTGTTTGCGGTGCGTGCGATACCGATAGCGCCCTCAGCAGCAGCAAAGGACTCGTGGCCTGCCAGGAAAGCGAAGCAGGTGGTGTCCTCGCTCAGCAGACGAGCGCCCAGGTTGCCGTGGCCCAGACCGACCTGACGCTGTTCAGCAACAGAGCCGGGGATGGTGAATGCCTCCAGACCTTCGCCGATGGCAGCAGCGCACTCGGCAGCGTCGGTCAGGCCGCGCTTGACGGCGATGGCGGTGCCCAGGGTGTATGCCCAGACAGCGTTATCAAAGCAGATGGGCTGCACGCCGCGCACGATCTTGTCGCAGTCGATGCCCTTAGCGAGGAGCATCTCGTTGCAAGCGTCCAGAGACTCCAGGCCGTTGGCCTTCAGGCATGCCTCGATTTTCGGCATACGGCGATCCATAGATTCAAAAGTTGCCATGAGTTGTTCCTCCTCTCTTATTCCTCACGCGGGTCAATGTACTTGACAGCGCCCTGCTCCTTGCTGAAGCGGCCGTAAGTACCCACGTTCTTCTCGTAAGCCTCGTTGGGGGTCTTGCCGTGACGGATATCCTCCATCATCTTGCCCAGCTTGACGAACTGATAGCCGATGACCTCATCGTTGGCATCCAGAGCCAGCTTGTTGATGTAGCCCTCGGTCAGCTCCAGGTAACGGACACCCTTGGCCTTGGTGGAGAAGATGGTGCCGGTCATGGAGCGCAGGCCCTTGCCCAGGTCATCCAGACCTGCGCCGATGGGCAGACCGTCCTCAGAGAAAGCGGTCTGGCTGCGGCCGTAGACGATCTGCAGGAACAGCTCGCGCATTGCCACGTTGATGGCATCGCACACCAGGTCGGTGTTCAGAGCTTCCAGAATGGTCTTGCCGGGCAGGATCTCGCCAGCCATAGCAGCGGAATGGGTCATGCCGGAGCAGCCGATGGTCTCCACCAGAGCCTCCTCGATGACACCGTTCTTGATGTTCAGAGACAGCTTGCAGGTGCCCTGCTGGGGTGCACACCAGCCCACACCATGGGTGTAACCGCTGATGTCCTTGATCTCATAGGCCTTGACCCATGCGCCCTCTTCGGGGATGGGAGCCGGACCATGCTTAGGACCTTTGGTGATCGGGCACATATTCTGTACTTGCTGCGAATAGGTCATAATCATACTCTCCTTTTGACAAATTGATGCCATTGGCAGGGGGTGTCCTGCCGTTTGCATTGACCGGCTGCGCCGCTCTCTTCCGCGCCACGCCGGTACTACCACGCATAATTTTATTATAGAGAACCTTGGCGGAATTTGCAAGACGTTTTGCGGATTTTTTCACAAGCATTTTTAACGGTTATTTGCCGCTAACTAGCACTTTCACCGCTTTCGCTGCCCAGTTCGTCACATTTCTATCATATTTGTCAAAAGGAATATCTTGCGCTGTCCGGTTCAGTTTTTTCTGGGCGGCTGTTGGGCCCTGACAGGCCGGAGCGCCCAGATGCACACAAAGCCCGCCGCCGCGCCTGCCATGGCCAGCCAGTGCCGCCCGGTGGCAAGACCCCACAGGTTCGCCGCAAAGGGGAAGGCAAGGCTGCCCACGCTCTGTCCCAGCGCCAGAAAGCCGTAGTTCACCCCGGCATGGGGCAGGCCGAACAGGTCGGTGGAGAGAGAAGGCAGCACCGCCGCCAGCGCCGAATAGCAGAAGGTGAGCCCTGCGTACACAGCCACAACGAGCCACCCCTGTGCGAACAGGAAGGCCGCTGAAAGCCCCAGCGATACGCCGAACAGGATCAGGTCAGTGGGGCGGCGGCCGATCCGGTCGCTGAGCAGGGGCATCAGCAAGCGGCCCGCCGCGCTGCCCACGCTGCCCAGCACCACACTCCACAGGGCAGCGCCCTCGTCCAGGCCCCGCTCCATGCCCAGCTTTAAGATGATGGGGCTGAACAGCAGCACCGCCGGGGTGGAAAAGCAGACCGCTCCGGCGCAGAGCCAGTATTGCTTTGTTCTGAGCATCTGCAGCGGGGCAAGGTCGAGGGCCGGGGTGCCCTTTTCCCTGCCCTGCTCCTCGGGCTTCTGCTTTGCCGGGGGCGGGTCGGTGAGCAGGGCACTGCCCACAAGGCAGACCGGCAGCGTGAGTGCCCCCAGCGCCCAGAACGCCCCCCGGATCCCCTGCACCGGGCCAAAGCCCTTCAGCGCCGTGCGGACGAATCCGGTCAGGAACGCACCGCTCAGGCCCACCGCGCCGCCAATGACCCCCGTGGCAAGGCCCTTGCGCCCGGCGTACCATTTCTGGGCGCAGGACTGGATGGACGGGTAGAGAAACGCCGTGCCCAGCCCCGCCGGAATGCTGAACACTGCCCAAAACCATCCCCCCTTCTCCCCGGGCAGGAGGGCCGCCGCAAAGAACCCGCCGCAGAGCAGGCCGGTGCCCCACAGCGCCGCACAGCGCGGGCCTTTTTTATCCTGCAAAAAACCGCCGATGACGCAGCCCACCCCGAACGCTGCGATCAGGATGCCGAACGCATAGCCCGCGCCGTCCTCGGTCAGGCTGAACTCGTCCATCACCGGCTGCTGGAACACGCCCCACGCCGCAGGCAGGCCCGTCAGGATCTGAATGGCCGCCCCCGCCGCCAGGATCGCCCAGGGGTGTTTTGCTGCAAACTGCTGTTTCATTGCCTTGCCTCCGAATGGTTTTTCCCCTACAGTGTACCCATTTCAATTGACAAAACGGCAGATTCCTTTATAATGGATAAAGTAACAACTAAACACGGCCTCGCCCTCTCCGTCATCGCTGCGCGATGCCACCTCCCCCAAAGTGGGAGGCTTTGGCAGTCCACACAAAGTTTACGGTTTTGCCAAGGGCTCTCCCTTTGGGAGAGCTGGACGCGGAGCGGCCTGAGAGGGCGAGCAGGCTATAGAGAGGAATTGCAACTATGAAATCACAGGCATTGAAGGGTATGCGCGACCTGCTGCCCGCTGAGCAGACCCTGCGCGACTACATCCAGGGCAAGATCCTGGAGACCTACCGTGCTTCCGGCTTTGAGCGCATCTCCACCCCCATGCTGGAGGATATGGAGAACCTGGACAAATCCGATGGCGGTGACAACCTGAACCTCATCTTCAAGGTGATGAAGCGTGGAGACAAGCTGACCAGCGCCCTGGGATCCGGCGACCCCAAGCAGCTCTCCGACATGGGCCTGCGCTATGATCTGACCCTGCCCCTGAGCCGTTTCTACGCTGCCAACAAGGACAAGCTCCCCCACCCCTTCAAGGTCATCCAGACCGACCGCGTGTTCCGCGCCGAGCGCCCCCAGAAGGGCCGCCTGCGCGAGTTTGTCCAGTGCGACATCGACATTCTGGGCGACGAGAGCCCCAATGCCGAGGTGGAGCTGATCGACGTGACCGCCCGTGCCCTGCTGGGCATCGGCTTTACCGGCTTCACCGTGAACATCAATGACCGCCGCATCCTGCGCGGAATGCTGGAGAGCATGGGCTTTGCCGCCGACACGTTGGACTCTGTCTGCATCACCTTCGACAAGATGGATAAGATCGGTGCTGAGGGCGTGAAGGCCGAGCTGACCGAAAAGCAGCTGCCCGAAGCTGCCATCAACGCGCTGGCCGATTTCATTGCCGCCGGTGATGTGACACTGGAGTCCGTAGCTTCCCGCTGTGCCGACCCCGCCATTGCCGATGACCTGAAGTATGTGCTGGCCACCGCAAAGGCCATGGCCAACGGCCGCTTCGATGTGGCCTACTGCCCCAGCCTGGTGCGCGGCCAGGGCTACTACACCGGCATGGTGTTTGAGATCACCTGCCCGCAGTTCAGCGGTGCAGTGGCTGGCGGCGGCCGCTACGACAACATGATCGGCAAGTTCCTGGGCACCAAGGTGCCCGCTGTGGGCTTCTCCATCGGCTTCGAGCGCGTCTGCGGCATTCTGCTGGAGCAGGGTTATCAGATCCCCGGTGCCAAGCAGAAGATCGCCCTGCTCTACAACAGCGATGTGGACTTCCCCGCCGTGCTGGCCAAAGCCGCACAGCTGCGCGACACCTACAACGTCACCGTTCTGCCTCAGGCCAAGAAGCTGGGCAAGCAGCTGGGCCAGCTGGAGGCTTCCGGTTTCGCCGGTGCCGCCTTTATGGACAAGGATGAGGTAAAGATCTTCGCACAGCAGTAATGGGCAGGCGGCGGGAAGTTTCCCAAAGCAAGTGTCCGCTGGGGTGGGACCCTGTTGCCGCAGGCAATAGGGCGGGCGATGGAATGGCCCGTTTCACTTGCGCGGGAAAGCTTCCCGCCGCCCTTTGCAACAGCATATATAAAGCCCTCTCGGTCGATTGGCCGGGAGGGCTTTGTTTTGTGCGGGTTAATTACAGGTTGTACAGTTCCGTATACTTTTTGGTCAGGTAATCCAGATAGTAGTGTGCGTCGAAGGTGCCGCAGGCGTTTCTGACGACTTCAGCAGGCTCCAGCAGGTGGCCGTACTGGTGCACCTTTTCCCGCAGCCAGCCGGTGACAGCGGAGAGATCCCCGTGGGCCACGCCGCCGTACACATCGAATTCCTGCTCCATGTTGTGGAGCATCTGAGCACCGTAGGCATTGCCCAGAGCGTAAGACGGGAAGTAGCCGAAGGAGCCGCCCGACCAGTGGCTGTCCTGCAGGCAGCCCTCGCGGTCATTGGGAACCTCCACGCCCAGATACTCCTTGTACAGCTCTGCCCACGCGGCAGGGACCTCCTTTGCCGTCAGGGTGCCCGCAATGAGCTGCTTCTCGATCTCGTACCGCACCATAACGTGCAGGCAGTAGGTCAGCTCATCGGACTCGGTGCGGATGAGGCTGGGCTCCACCTTGTTCACGGCGCGGTAGAACTGTTCCGCAGTCACATTTCCCAGCTGTGCGGGGAAGAATTCCTGCACCTTGGGATAGATGGCCCCGATAAAGGCGCGGGAACGGCCGATGAGGTTCTCGTAGAAGCGGGACTGGCTCTCGTGCACGCCCATGGACACACCGCCGGTCAGGCAGGTGTACTGCAGGTCATCCCGGATGCCCAGCTCATACAGGGCATGGCCGCCCTCGTGGAGAACGGAGTACATCGAGGAGGCCACATTGTGCAGGTCGTAGTTGGTGGTAATGCGGACATCCTTGTTATTGAACTCCAGCGTAAAGGGGTGTTCGGTCTCACCCAGGCCGCAGTGGCCGCGGTCAAGGCCCATGACCTCCATGAGATAGTCCGCAAACGCCTTCTGCTGCTCGACCGGATATTCCAGATGCAGGAAGCTGTCATCGATCTGGGGCTTCTCGCCGATGGCCCGGATGAGGGGCACCAGACCCTTGCGCAGGGTGTCAAAGAACACGTCCAGCTGTTGGGTGTCCACGCCCCGCTCATACTCGTTCAGCAGGGCATCATAGGGCGCTTTTTCCGCATCATAATAGCCCGCGAACTTCCGGTTATACTCCACCAGCTCCTGCAGGATGGGGCAGAAGGAGGCAAAGTCGTTTTCTTCCTTTGCCTTGTGCCAGACATCACTGGCGCGGTTGGTCAGCTCGCTGTATGCCATATACTCCTCGGCGGGGATGCGGGTGAGCTGCCGGCAGCTGCGGCGCAGCTCCTCCACCTCGCGGCGGTGGAGAGTGTCCAGCGTCTCCCGCCGGGCATAGAGCTCCTCCACCAGTGCAAGGGTCTCGGGGGCGGTCATCAGCTTCTGCAGTTCACCGGCCAGAATGCTCAGGGCCACACCCCGGCCCTCGGCCGTGTTCTTGGGGGCCACGGTCACAGCGTCCAGATACAGGCTGTTGGAGGCGCAGTTGTAGGCGTACAGCTTCTTCTGCAGGGTCTCCAGCGCCCGCAGCTTCTCATTTTGTTCCATTGGGTGTTTCTCCTTTTTCAGTTTTTGGTGGGAAATGCCGGGTCATTCCAGAAAAAGCGCTTCCGAGCCACCGGGTCCGGGTCCGGGATCTCAAACGTATAGCGCTCCGTTGCATTGATGACCGTGGTCTGGCCGTGGGTGCACACCCGGGGCAGATTGGCATTATAGCTCAGGTGGACATGTCCGTGCACGAACCACTTGGGTTGGTACTCCTCCAGCAGGTCGTTGAAGCAGGCAAAGCCCTTATGGGCCCGGTCATCGCCATCGTTCAGGCCAGCCGCCGGGGAATGGGTCAGCAGCAGGTCGATGCCGCCCGCCCGGTGGGCCTTGAACCAGAGCCGCCGCATCCGGCGGCGCATTTCCTTCTCCGTGTACTGGAAGGTCTCCTCGCAGTTGTAGCGGATGCTGCCGCCCAGCCCCATGATGCGCAGCCCTTTCCAGACATACACCTGATCGTCCACACAGATGCAGCCGCCCGGCTCGCCCTCCGTGCGGTAGCAGCCATCGTGGTTGCCGTGGACATACAAAATGGGGGCCGCTGTAAAATTTGTTATATATTCGAGGTATTTTTTTGGCAGATCCCCGCAGGAGAGGATCAGATCGACCCCGGCCAGGCGTTCCCGGGAGCAGTAGTCCCACAGCGCCTTGGAGGGGGTATCGGAAATTGCAAGTATCTTCACGTCCGCAACACTCCGTTCTGTTGAGCTTTTTACAGCGTCGTCTCTTTCAGGCTGCTCAGGCCGTTGATCTCCAGCAGGCCCAGCGTTCTGACATCCAGCTGATCGTACCGGGGCAGGCTGCCCTCCACGCACTCGCCCAGCCAGTCCATCTCCATCAGTTCCTTGGGGGTGTAGGTGTCTGCGGTGGGTGCCTTGGGGATATGCCCCTGCGCAAAGATGCCCGCCGGGAAGATGGGGAACTCGTTGGCCGCAAGGTTCTTTTCCAGCAGATCGAGCAGCTGCTGCGTACCCTTGGGCAGGGTCTCGTAGTAATCCAGCCGCTCCGCGTCACTGCGGAAGCCCCACCAGTAGTTGATGGCCTTGCCGCTGGAACCGCTGTCCCAGGTGCCCTCGAAGATGGAGCGGATGATGCCGATATAGAACACTTCCCACTTCCAGACCGGCAGCGCCACCGGCTGGATGCTGCCATCCGGCATCCGGCGGCACAGGCCGTATTCCCTGGCGCTGCCGGTGGGCTCAAAGGGGCTGCAGGCGTAGAACAGCTCGATATCCGGGCAGTCGGAGAAATCCAGCGGCTTCCCCGGCTCCTGCAGGCAGGCCCAGCGCAGCAGGATATGGCTGTTGGGCCGCACGGTGCGCAGGCCCCGGGCAAAAGCATTGACGGCCGCAGGCACACCGTAAACGGGGTTGGCCGCCACATAGCCCACCCGGTCGGTCAGATTCAGGATACCCGCCAGCATTCCCAGCAGATAGTTGGCCTCATAGGTGCGGGGGTAATAGGTGCGCACCAGCGGATGGGGCGCGTTCAGGCAGCAGTTCAGGAACCGGGTCTTGGGGTGCTGGGCCGCTACCTTGAGGCAGGCGGGCCGCATCCGGATGCTGGTGGTGAACACCACGTCCGCGTTGTCGTGGGCCACCTCTTCCATGATCTGCTCCGCGTCCACCTCGGGGGAGACATTTTCCCGGTTGGTGATGACGAGCCGGTCCGGGAATGCCTTTTTCAGGGCCTCGATCCCCTTTTCGTGGCCCCGCACCCAGGCGCTGTTCTTGGCATTGTACTCGTGCAGGAACACCACCTTGAGCTGGCTGGGCTTGCTGAAGATGTTCAGCTTGTTCAGCAGCGGCTCACTGCCGGGCTTTGGCTCCAGCGAAAGCTCCACGGCGTGGGGCTCCGTCAGGATCTTGATCTCATCCCACAGCTTGGCCAGGTTTTCCCGCACCTGGCTGGGGGTGGACTGGCAGGCATCCGAATACCGGTAGACCGAGAGGTACACCAGCAGCGCGTCGCCCGGGGTCAGCCCCAGGGCGGAGCCGCCCAGCGCATAGAACTGCTGGCTGAACATGGTATACAGGGCCGAGAAGTTCAGCCGGTCGTCATCCGACCATACCTCGCTGGCGGCCTTGCAGACCAGCGTCTGCAGCTTTGCATAGCCGCCCAGCCGGGAGAACTGGACATTGTTGATCTTGCTCAGCTTATAAAAATCGAGAAACTCGTAGTAGATCTTGTTTTCCAGCGTGTCGTTCCGGGCCGGAACAAGCCGGGTGACCGTGCCCGGAATGGTGACCGCCTCGTAGTATTTGAGGACAGACACCCGCTTGTTGCCCTCCTGCACATAGAACTTGTTCAGGTATTCGTAGGCAATGATGGGGGTGTGGATGCCCTCCTCCAGATGGGCCTCGCAGAGATTCGACCACTTGATGGCAAACTCGGTGTCCTCTTCCAGCAGGGGCATAAAGTTGGCCGCAAAGGCTGTGTGCCGTCCGCTGGTCTTGGTGCCCACAATGCTCTCGGCGGGGATATCCACCAGCCCCAGCGGCTCCTGGGCAACGATGTTCACCCCGTTCAGGATATCATCCAGCACCGCAAGGTACGGCGACTGGCCGCGCGCCACACAGGCACGGTAGGCACGCTGGCCCGCGCGCAGGGCGCTTCTATAATCTTCTAGCATGGCCATAGCAGAACTCCCTTCTTCAATGGCTCCTGTTTTCCTTTCCCGGCCCGCGCCGCCGTGTATGCGGCACAGGTCTAAGGACAGTATAACATGAAATTCGGATTTATGGGAGACTTTCTCCGGCAAAGGTGTTGATTTACAGAATTTTTTCAGGTACGATAAATAGGAAACCATATTTGTGAGGTACATTTTCATGCAGACTGAACAGCTGCCCCGCCTGGAAGCGGGGGAATACCCCGGCGGCATCTGGTACTACGAGCCCCACACCTACCTGCCCTACCGCTATGTGCTGGGCCGGGTGGGCAGGCACCCGCTGGTGTGCATCGGCATCAACCCCAGCACCGCCCAGCCCGGCGCGCTGGACCCCACCTTAAAGAGTGTGGAGCGGCTGGCCAACGCCAACGGCTTTGACAGCTGGATCATGTTCAACGTATATCCCCAGCGCGCCACCGACCCCAACGACATGGACCGTGTGCCGGACCGCGCCCTCTGCGACGAGAACCTGCGCTGGCTGCGGGCCGTTCTGGCCGAGACCGAGCCCACCATGTGGGCCGCATGGGGCACCCTGATCGAAAAGCGGGACTACCTGCCCGGCCTGATGCGGGAGATGGTGGCCCTGACAAGAGAGCGGGACATCCCATGGGTCACCTTTGGCAAGCGGAGCAAAAAAGGCCATCCCCATCACCCGCTCTACCTGCGCAAAGATTCCACACCCGAGCCGTTTGATGTTGAAAACTATCTGGACACCTGTTTTTGAGGGAGGGATACCATGACCCCGGAACGCTACCAGGCCCTGCTGCGCTGGCTGGAGGCCCGCCCCGCTCTGAAAAAGCTGGTGATCGCCCTGAACCGCTGGCTGCCTGCCGTGCCCTTTGCCTGCTACCCTTTGCTGCTGGTACTGCTGAATGTCCGATGGTTCCGGCTGCTCTCCGCAAACCGCGCCGCCGCTCTGGATTTTATGCAGCTCATCGCCCGGGCAGTCTTTGTGCCGGCCTTCGTCTTTCTGGGCGGCACGCTCCTGCGGGCCAGGCTGAACTTTCCCCGCCCGTATGAGCAGCCCGGCTTCACGCCGCTGGTGCCCAAGGAGACCCACGGCAAATCCTTCCCCTCCCGCCACGCCCTGAGCGCTGCCGTGCTGGCCGCTGTGTGGTGCTACTTCTACCCCGCCGCCGGGGCCTGCATGGTGGCGGTGGCCCTGCTCATCTGCGCCCTGCGGGTGCTTGCCGGGGCGCACTATGTCCGGGATGTGGCCGCCGGTGCTCTGCTGGGCTTTGCCCTTGGGGCCGCCGGAATGTGGCTGCTGTGACCCCAAAATGCCCCCTGCGCCGGAAAATCCAAAAAAATTTGAAATTCCGCTTGACAGAAGCCTATGCGTATGGTATTATACTTCTCGCAGCGTGTGCCGAACGCACACTGCCGCCAGATAAGTACCCCATGGGATAACAACGTGCGCCCGTAGCTCAGGTGGATAGAGCAACTGCCTTCTAAGCAGTGGGCCGGGGGTTCGAGTCCCTTCGGGCGCATATTATGTGGTGCCTTTAGCGTAGTCGGTTAACGCGCCAGATTGTGGATCTGGAGACCGTGGGTTCGAATCCCACAAGGCACCCTGCTAGGAATCAGACCGGAAGCCGAAAGGTTTCCGGTCTGATTTTTTGCTTTTCTGGCCCATTTTAACACGTATTTTCGTTACTTTTCCGCTTTCTGCCGAAAAGTACAACTTTTTTTGAAATTGCGCTTGACAATTCCGGATTCCATGGTATAATAACTAACGTTCCGAGCCGAACGGCCCGCGAACAAAACAGAATATGCGGATATGGCGGAATTGGCAGACGCGTTAGATTCAGGTTCTAATCGGGGCAACTCGGTGGAGGTTCAAGTCCTCTTATCCGCACCAAACCATGAAAATCCGAACCTTTTCTCGATAGGAGAAGGGTTCGGATCTTTTGTTTTAGGCGGCGTGCCTCGCCGCACAACAAAAGCATCCGCAGCGCATGGCCGGGCTGTTTCAGCTCAGGCGCAGTGCGCTGCGGATGCTTATTTTTTAGGCCGCACCCCCTCTCCCAAAGGGAGAGGTCACACTGCGCCTAGGTTTTGGTTTTCGCAAAACCTTATCAAAAGGCCGCTATGAGCTCCCCCTTCGGGGGAGCTGGCATTGCGGAGCAATGACTGAGAGGGTTTGTTTTGTTACCCCACCAGCTGCTGATAGGCATTCAGGGTCTTGTAGGCCGGGTCGGAGTTGTCGGGGGCAAAGCGGCCGCCCAGCTTCCGGTCCATCAGGCCGTGCTCCACGCACCACTGCGCCGCCTTGGCGGTGTCCGGGTCTGCAACGTCCTTGAAGGCCGGGGCTTCGGCAGGCTCAGGACGGCCTGCGGTGTTCCACAGCAGCAGGGCAGTCTGGGCACGGTTCTCCGGCATGGCCACGCCCTCCGGCAGCAGGGCTTTCAGCTGCTGTGTGACAATGCCTGAACCCGCAGCACAGCCAAAAAGGGGGAACTTTGATGCACTTTTTTGCCCGGCACCGTGAGAATATCCGCCAGAGCTCCATGAGTTCCCGGCTGCTGTGGCCCTGCCTGCTGCTGGCTGCGCTGCTGCTGCTGACCTTTGGCGCGGCGCTGTTCCTGTTTGCCAGCCTGCACAACACCAAAAAGGACACCACCCGCAGCCTGGAGATCCAGTATTCGGTGTTCCAGAACGATATGGAGCGCTATTTTGACCAGCTGGCGGTCATGGGCGTGAACCTCTCCGAGGATATGGGCGCTCTGGTGGACCGGCAGCTTGCCAGCCGGGAGATGACCTTTGACCAGCTGAACGACTCCCCCGAGGTGCTGAACGCGCTGGAGGAGGAGATGATCGAGCCGCTCTGCCGCAGCCTGCGCCGGACCAGCTGCTCCGGTGCCTTTGTGCTGCTGGATGCCACCGTCAACACTCGTATGGAGGGGGCCGGGTACTCCCGCGCCGGGCTCTATGTGCAGAAAGGCGGTGCCGACACCCCCACCGTGCCTCTGCTGCTCTACCGCGGCAGCGCCGATGTGGGCAAGACCCACAGCGTGATGCCCCACCGCAAATGGCGCATGGAATTCCAGACCGACCAGTTCCCGGACTACGACCGCTGGATGACCCCCAGCAGCACCCCGCTGTACCAGGCTTATACGCTGACGGAGCGGTTCAGCCTCCCCGGCACCTCGGAGGAGGTACAGCTGTTTTTGCTGCCCCTGCGGGGCCGCGACGGCACCATGTACGGGCTGTGCGGTTTTGAGATCAGCCAGAGCTTTTTCAAGCAGAACTTTGCCCAGCCCACCGGCTTTGACCACCTGATCTGCCTGCTTGCCCCGGCAGACAGCGGGCTGAACGCCAGCGCCGCCCTCAGCAGCGGCACCACCGACGGCTACTTCCACGCCCCCCGAGACGTGCTGGTGCTGCGCAGCATGGGCGGCAGCCTGACCCAATTGATCGGCTCCGACAGCGCCTATGCAGGCATCTCGGAGCTCTGCCGCCTAAGCGAGAACCAGTCCTACCGGCTGGCCGTCTGCATCCCCATGACGGACTACCGCAGGCTGATCTTTTCCGGCAACCTGCAAATGCTGCTGATCGGCCTGTTCATCCTCTTTTTTGTGGTGTTCTGCTGCATGTACTTCCACCAGCACATCCTCTCGCCTGCGTTCCGGCAGTTTGAGGAGGACCGGCGGGAGTCCCGGCGGCGGATGGACGAGCTGCAGATGGAGCGCCAGCAGATGCAGACAGAGCTTTCCCGGCTGGCGGACGTGTGCCGCAACGAATCCGTCCCCGATGCCTTCCAGACCTTTCTGGAGGGCATCCCCAACCTGACAAAGACCGAGCGCCGCATCTTTGACGGCTATGTGGCCGGGCTGCGCTCCCGGGAGATCGTGGAGCAGCTGGACATCAAGGACAGCACCCTGCGCTTCCACAACAAGAACATCTACGAAAAGCTGGGGGTCAGCTCCCTCAAGCAGCTGCAGCAGTTTGCCGCGATCCTGAATTCCGGCGGCAACAGCGCCCCCGACTCCGCCCCGGACGAAAGCGGCCCCAAGAAGGCCCGCTGAACCGCGCTCCCGCGCCCCAGCTTTCGCTGAAAAGATGCAAAAAGAGCCGCCGCACCTCACACAGGTGCAGCGGCTCTTTTATATTGATTCTAGGTTCCGGACGCTCCGGGGACGCTTCCGGCAGCTTAGTACAGCTTTGCGCCGGCGGGGATGTGGGGATCCACCATCAGCAGGTGGAGGCCCTCATGGCCGTTCTCCCTGCATGGATTTCCTGCCCCCTTCCAGCGGCGTTTTCCGGCTCTCCCTTGCGGGGTCATCGCCGGGTATCCCATGCAGACGGTCATGCGGTTTTCAAGGTTCGTTGCTGATTTGGCAATAAAAAATCGCCACACAACAACCTGAACCTGACCATCCCTTCCGGGATGGCCTTGGTTCGGGTTTGCTATGTAGCGATCAGAAAGTTAAAAACTTGCTCCGGCTCCTTCGGGAGCCGAGCTGGAACTCTAAGTAAATATGTTATATTAAATAGAATCAGGCAAAAGGATAAAGTGTCGGCAGGAAAAATACGGACACGACAATGAGGATGAGCGCCAGCGGAGTACCACACTTGAGATAATCCTTCAAGGTGTATCCGCCCGGCTCGATGATCATGATCTGGCAGGGAGCTGCCATGGGGGTCATAATGGACACACAGCTGGCTGTGATCACGCCGACCACGGCAGCACGGGGGTCTACGCCCATGCGGATACAGGCGGAAGTGACCAGTGGGATGAAGATGGTCAGGGTAGCCAGATTGGACATGACCTGTGTCAGAATGAAGGGAACAAGGAAGAACACCAGCATAATGATGTACGGATTGGTGGTATCGCCCAGCAGGCGGATCATCCAGTCTGCCACCACATCGCCTGCACCGGTGGTCTGGATGGCGTCCGACAGAGCCAGCACACCGGCAAACAGGAAAATGGTCGGCTGGTGGATGGAGTTGAGGGCTTCCCTCTCGGTCAGCACACCCGTCAGCAC
Source organism: Faecalibacterium sp. DFI.5.82 (assembly GCF_029076575.1). Taxonomy (NCBI): domain Bacteria; kingdom Bacillati; phylum Bacillota; class Clostridia; order Eubacteriales; family Oscillospiraceae; genus Faecalibacterium; species Faecalibacterium sp. DFI.5.82. The sequence continues at coordinate 182,988 of NZ_JARFIS010000004.1, read as the reverse complement.
CAGAGCGGCAGCGCCGATGCAGGAAGTAAGATACATCTTGACACCAATGACATTTTCCAGCAGCATCATTGCAATGGAGACCAGAACGATCAGGACAGCCAGTTTGCGCTTGAAGGGGCTGAGTTTTTCGCTCTCAGAAGCCGTATGTGCTGCATCTGAAAACTGCTCGTTGGGAAGATCCGGCATCAGCTTATAGCCAACAAAGGTCATGTACAGGATGGCAATGGTCAGCATCGGGATGCGCGCAATGGTGAAATCCCAGATGTGCAGCGGTGTCGGTGCGCCGGCCTGCATCATGACATCGTTCCATGCCATGTTGGAAGCACCCTGACCGAGAAAGGTCATCTGGGTGGCAATGTTGGCACAGGCCATAGAAGGATACAGCAGCTTGCTGCGGCTCACGCCGATGTCGTTCGCAATGCCTACCAGCAGCGGGATCATGATAGCGGCAGTTGCGGTGGCACTGGTGATGGCGCCCAGAAACGCACCTGCCACGCAGGAAAGAAAGATCAGCATCCGCATATTGTCCTTGTAGCGGATGACCAGGCTCTGGGCTTTGTCAATCAGGGGCGTTTTGGTCAGCCCTGCACCGATGACGAACATGGCTACGAACATGACCACGTTCGTGTTGATGAAGCCGCCAAAGGCCTCGGCAGGGGTCTTGATGCCGGTGAGGATCAGCGCCAGAATGATGCCGGTAGAAATGACCGAGAACGGGACTTTACCGGATACAAAGGCGATGATCGTTACAAGCAGGATGACCAGTGTGATTTCCAATGGGTTCATGGAAGTTTCCTCCTGTGGATGGTTCCGTTTGGATGAACTAATAATGCCCCGGACACCTTTGCGCGGGAAAGGCATCCGGGGCAAATTGCGGAGAACAAATACGTGGCAAATTAAGCTGAGCAAGAAACTTAGGGTAAGAAAAACGATTTAGGAGAATCGTATGAAAGGAAATAATGAGTGAAGTCTGTCCCCCGCTGAGAGGATATCCGGATTACTTAATAAAGCCGACGTGCTTGCAGATCTCTTCGATGGCCTTTTCCTTGCGCTCATTGAAGATGACCTTGTTCTCTTCGAACAGGTTGCGGCCTTCGGCGTCAATGGAGACGATCAGGGGGCCGAACTCGTTGACGTGGCAGTGCCACAGAGTTTCTGGCATACCGAGGTCACGCCACTGGGCCTCGACGATCTCCTCCACCTCGGTGGCAGCCACAACGGCGTTACCGGCAGGGAAGACACAGTGGATGGCACCGAACTCCTTGCAGGCGCGCTCGGTGTTGGGGCCCATGCCGCCCTTGCCCACGATGACGCGGACACCGGACTTCTGCACGAACTCATACTCGAACTTCTCCATACGCATGGAGGTGGTGGGGCCCACAGACACCATCTCGAACTTGTCGTCCTCCAGCGGGCGGATGATGGGGCCGGCGTGGAAGATGGCAGCGTCCTTCACGTCCACAGGCAGCGGGCGGCCCTCTTCCACGAGGCGGCGGTGCGCCACATCGCGGCAGGTGGTCAGGTCGCCGTTCAGGTAAACGACATCACCGATATGGATGTCCTTCAGGTCTTCTGCGGAGACCGGAGTGGTAAGAATTTTCTTTCCGTCTTTGATGGTCAGCATTACAAAGTCACCCCCGAATGAGTATCAATGGTGTAGTTCAGATCTTTATCAAAAATGATGTGGCCGCGGCGATGGCTCCAGCAGCCCACGTTGACGGCAACGCCGATGGCAGAAGGATGGCGGGCAGTGTTCTCAATGTGCACACCCATGACGGAGTACTTGCCGCCCATGCCCTGAGGACCAAGGCCGATGGAGTTGATGCCGTCTTCCAGCAGCTTCTCCATATAGGCTGCGCGCTCGTTCTCGTTGTGGCTGCCCAGAGGACGCATCAGAGCCTTCTTGGACAGCAGAGCAGCGGTCTCAACAGAGGTGGCAACGCCCACGCCCACCAGCAGCGGAGGGCAGGCGTTGATGCCGTAGCTGGTCATGACATCCATGACGAACTTGGTCACGCCTTCGTAGCCTGCACCGGGCATCAGAACCATGGCCTTGCCCGGCAGGGTGCAGCCGCCGCCTGCCATGTAGGCGTAGATCTCGCACTTGTCGCTGTTCGGGATGATATCCCACCACACGGTGGGAGTGCCCTTGCCGACATTGCGGCCGGTGTTGAACTCATCGAAGGTCTCAACACTGTTGTGGCGCAGGGGCGCTTCGAAGGTGGACTTGACCACAGCCTCCTTCAGCAGACCCTCCACCTCACCGATGAGGGGGAAGTCCACGCCGCACTTTACCCAGAACTGCAGCACACCAGTATCCTGGCAGCTGGGGCGGTTCAGTTCCTTGGCCAGCTTCTGGTTCCGCTTCATGGTCTCGTAGATGACCTTGGACAGAGGAGCATCCTCCTGTGCGCCCAGCTCATCGAGCTTGGCAATGATGTCGTCCGGCAGCACCTTGGCGATATGGCTCACAAAGTTGGCCATATAGGTCGTCATCTGCTGCACCTGTTCCTGTTTGTTCATTCCAATGCCTCCTTAGATTTGGTACATTTTGCGCGTTGGTTCACTCATATTCAACGTTCCTGTCCGCTTTACTGCGGGAAGAACGGGAATGCGATGGGAAGGATCACCATGCTGACGACGGTTGCGATGAGGATGAGGGGCAGGCCAGCCTTGGCATAATCCTTGAAGGTGTACCCGCCGGCAGAAACCACCATGGTGTTGGCAGGCATACCGATGGGTGTTGCGTAAGCGCAGGAGCCGCCGATGACACAAGCCATCAGGACGGCGCGGGGGTCGGCCCCCATGCCCTGTGCGATGCTCAGGCAGATGGGAACCATCAGGGCGGTGGTTGCGGTGTTGGACATGAAGTTGGTCATGACGCAGCAGAGCAGGAAAACCACCAGAGTCAGGACGTAGGGAGAGGGATTCTCGCCCAGAGCACCAATGACGATGTTTGCAATCTCTGCGCCTGCCCCGGTCTTATCCAGTGCAGAGGCCAGAGACAGCGTGCCGCCGAAGAGGAAGATGGTCTTGAGGTCGATGGACTTCAGGGCGTCCTTCTCGGAGATGACACCGGTGAGGATCAGAGCCAGCGCACCGATACAGCCGATGATGTTGAGCTTGATGCCGATCTGCTTTTCAAAGATCATGCCCAGCAGGGTGAGCACGAGGATGACGAGGGAGAGCACCTGTTTCCACTTGGGAACATTGCTGAAGTCCTGCTCGCCGCTAAAGGAGTCATCATCGGAGAGGGGGTGGTTGGGCAGCAGCTTCATGCCAAGGGTGGCGTAGAAGAGGATGCCGACGGCGAGGATGGGCAGGCCCACGATGGCGTACTCGAAGAAGCCGAAGGACATCCCGATCTCACCCAGAGCGCTCTGGGCGATGAGGTTGCCCGGTGCGCCGATGAGGGAAAGGTTGCCGCCCATGGCCGCTGCAAATACCAGCGGCATCAGCAGCTTGGAGCGGGCATAGCCGGACTTTGCCGCAATGCCGATGACCACGGGGATCAGGACGGCAGCGGTGCCGGTGTTGGAGAGCACGCCGCTCATCAGGCCAACGATAGCCATGATGGCCACGATGAGGCTGCGCTCGGATTTGGCAAAGTGGGTAACAATGCCGCCGATCTTGTTGGCCATGCCTGTTTCAAACAGTGCACCGCCGACAATGAACATGGCGACGAACAGGATGACGTTGCTGTCGATGAAGCCCGCAAAAGCGGTCTTGACATCCAGCACGCCGGTAACGACCAGACCGATACAGACGATCATGGACGTTACGCCGAGGGGAATCTTCTCAAACACGAACATGACGACTGCGAAGAGAAGAAAGAGTAGGGTGATAGTTGCTGCTGACATACCGGGGGTCCTCCTTTAATGAAATATAATGTATCCATTTCATCAGAGCATAACAGCCCTGACTTTCGGAACGCCCCAGCTGCACCTCGTTGTGCAGAGTCTTTGCCGCCGTGCTGTGCCCTCACAGCCCTTTTTCGTTCTGGAAGGATCTGCCCGGAACCTTAGAATTCCGGGAATCTCGGCAGCGTCTTTTTTAAATTTTTATATTTAATCTGTGATAATGTATCCACTCGACGACACGAGAATACACCCGAAACAGAGATTTGTCAATCCCTTTTTTCGAGTTTTGTCGCATTGCACGGATTATGTACCAATTTTTGTGCACGCCAGACAAACAGTAGGATACAAGAAAATCTCCCTCCGCCGCCTTCTGCAAAAAACGTGCGATCTCCAAAGCAGATGGAGATCGCATGTTTTTTCCTTCTTTTATTCCAGCCGCTTTTTGAAATACCCCTCGGCACAGTAAATGGCACCACAGGGATTATGCGCCAGAACGCGATCCTTGGCCACCAGCGTTGTGACCATGGCATCCGAATACTTATAAAACATCGAGTCGTGTCCCACACAAAGTCCGACCTCAATGTTGAACTCGGTGTGCTGTTCGTTCAGAAGCTTTGCCTGTGCGATGGGGTTGCACATGGCCTCAAATTCGCCGGGGTGGATCTTGACCTCTTCCGGGATGCCCACTTCTTCTTTGGAGATGCCGCCGGTCTTGCAGATGACCGACACCACCTCAAACCCCTGCGCACGGAGCAGGTCGGCCACGATGCGGGCTTCCTTCCGCAGACCTTTGCAGAATGCAAGACCCAGCTTGTGGTAGCCCATCCGCTTGCAGAACTCCACCGTCTCCTTCAGGCGGGGCCATTGACAGTAGCCAAGCCCCTCAATGGCCGAACAGTTGACGTAGAAATCGTGATTCTCGGGCAGATCATAGCCGGCGCGGGCGGCCTCCATCACCGAAGCATTCCGCATAGGGCAGTTTTTGGGCATCTTTTCCGGCTCGTTGTTGGCACAGGCCAGAACCGTACAGTTCGCACAGGTATACACTGTCTTGTCCTCCTTGATCTTATAAATAATAGGTCAGCGCATCGTCCATACTGCGGTAGATGTGTTTTTCCATTTCAGCCCGTGCGGCCATCGCATCCCGTGCTTCCAGCGCTGCATAGATCTTTTTATGCTCGCTCTGGGAGTTGAGGGCATAGTCCAACTCGCTCATTTCCACACCAATGGACAGGCCGTTCCACAGCTCCGAGAGAAGATTGCGCATTTTTTCATTGCCGGAAGCTTCCCAGATCTCAAAATGGAAGGACTGGTTGTAGTCAGTATAATTTCCGGCCTGCTGATGAGAAAGAGCCTCCTCTGCAGTATCCACGCAGTTTTTGATCTTGGACAGGTCGGCATTGTTCTGGCAGCAGAGCATACAGGCGGTGCCTTCCAAGGCAGCGCGCAGCTGGTAGTGCTCCCGAATCGTTTTTTCCGTTACGCCCAACACAATGGCGCACTTGTTTTGCTTGACTTCCAGCAGACCGTCACGGGCAAGGATCTGAAAGGCCTCTCGCACCGGCGTGACCGACACGCCGAGTTCCTGTGCGGTGTTTTCCAGCGTGAGTTCTGCACCCTCCGGGATGCTTTTTGAGATAATGGCTTTCCGCAAAGCGGAAGCTACCCGCTCGCGGGCAGGCAGCAGCTTAATGGGTTTCAGTCCCAGCATATTGACTCCTTATCGTTAAAATCAGATGCAGTAGTTCTTCTTCATAGGCGTTCCATGCATCCGGCACATCAGGGGAGCCCTGACGGTCCAGCATCAGCAGGCGGGCAAGCCGGTCGTTCACCGGCGTAGGACGTGCGCTCACGGCAAAGGCAATGTAGGTCTCCTGGATGCTCTCCAGCAGCTTGCGATGCAGCGGATATGGCAGGACGGTCCGCAGGGTACGGTGCTGCAGCATCTCGCCGCCTGCCAACATCGCATCCTTCGGCAGCGCACGCATCGCCTGCCGTTCCAGTTGTGCACCTAACGCCAAAATCTGCCGCAATGCATCTTCGTTCAAATCAGCAGCTTTTACATGGTTGTTGGGCAGGCGGATGATAAGACCCTGATATTCAAGGATCATCAAGGCCTCCCGCACCGGCATCCGGGAGACACCGAGACTCTCTGCCAGTTCATTTTGGGTCATTTCAGTGCCCGCCGGGATCTGCCCAGATAAAATGGCCTGCTGCAGGGCTTCCACCACACCGCCGTTTTTCTTCTGGATGCCGATATATTCCATAGAGTCCTCCGTGCAAATGTCTTTTTTATATTGTATCCAATTTTACAATAAAAAGCAAGACTTCCTTTATGACAAACAAAAATACCCGGCAGATTCTTTATGAAAAATCTGCCGGATATAGACCGGATGCCCTTGGGGTGTTCCATTCTGAAAAATTGCAGGGCAAATGCAAGCTGTGTTAACTGTTATGTAACCTTGTCAATCAATCTTCCATTCTTCCATGGTCGCAACCAAGCGAGAGATAATGTCCAATCTTCCCACCCAGCACAAGCTGGGCATACTCCAAGGGCTTGTTGTAGAGCAGCCAGTCCAGTTCTGCCCGCTGTGCCGGGGTGTTGCCGTACTCGTCCTCCACGGCGATGCAGTCGATGGCAAGGGTAGTGCCATCCTCGAACCGGGCTTCCACCCGGTTGGTGTCCATGTTGTAGCGGCAGGAAAGCAGGTTGTTCATAAGAAAGCCTCCATGTTTTTCACATATGCTTCTTTTGCGGTGGAAAGTTCCGGCTGTCCGTTTGCAGATTCATGAACCCACTTTTTGATGTAGCCCTTTGCAGGTCTACACCATCCACCACACGCCCGATTCTTACACCAAACGCGAACTTGTCGGGGCGGGGCCCCTCCATCTTGCTTACGCAAGACCATTCGGTCGCTTAAAAGCCCCACTGGGGCTTTCATTGCTCCGCTTCGCTGCGCAAACGCGAACTTGTCGGGGCGGGTCCCTCCATCTTGCTTACGCAAGACCGTTCGGTCGCTTAAAAGCCCCACTGGGGCTTTCATTGCTCCGCTTCGCTGCGCAAACGCGAACAACGCTCTTTTTGCTCTGCACAAAATCATACATCGTTTGGCGTAAAATTGGCGTATGGTGTAGTTTTTACTGGAAATTCATCAAAAGAAAAAGCCTGAAACTTCTCGGTACATCAAGAAGTTTCAGGCTTTGTTTCGTTTAAATTGGAGCTTGTCGAGGCAAGGCCCCTCCATCTTGCTGGCGCAAGACCGCTCGGCCGCTTAAAAGCCCCACTGGGGCTTTCATTTCTGCGCAAACGCGGAATTTACTGCTCAATCGGCTTCATCGTGGGGATGTGGCAAGAACTGGCTCTGTTATCGTCCGTCAGACTCCAACAACGTCCACGAAGTAAACCCTCTTTTCAATGAACCCTCCAACAAGCTCCAACAGCGTCCACGAAAGTTGTGTACAGTTTTGGTCACAGCCCTTTTTTGACGGAGCCTGACGGAAACCGCGATAACCGCTGTTGTTCTCTGTTAATCCATTATAAACGAGATGTGCTTCTTTGTCCAGCAGAGAGGAACATTTCTGTTATTTTGAATCTATGCCTTACCGCACAAGCAATGCGCTTTGCAGAGAGGTCATGGATTCTTTCTTTTTCTCTTGGGTTGCTTCTGCGTATACATCCATTGTGGTGGAAATATCCGCATGACCCATGATTTCCTGAATGACCTTCAGGTTGGTTTCGTTCTCGCAGAAGCGAGTGCAGAATGTGTGCCGCAGGATATGGCAGCTAAACTTTGGCAGAAGAACCGGGTCACGATTTTCTTCCTTCGCCTTGGATTCTTCTTCCTTATTATAGTCTGCACAAATCGAGCGGATAGTGCGGTTGATGGCATTGGGGAGATAAACCTTTCCATCGCCAGTGCAGAAAACAAAGCCGGAGTACCCATCAATTTCATCGGTGCAGAAACCAATGACCTTTTGATACTGGTATTCTTCCAGAAAGGCATCGAACACTTCATCAATCATTGGAATAATGCGGATGCCAGCTTTCGTTTTGGGCGAGTTTACATGGTTGGTGCAAGTGCCATCTTCCTGCACACGATAAACAAGATTGTGGTTGATGCTGATCGTGCGGTTCTTGAAATCAACATCCTGCCACCGCAGACCTAACACCTCGCCAATGCGACAGCCAGTACCAAGCATTACGGTAAACAACGGGAACCATCCGCGATACTCTTCGCTATTGGCGATGTAATTGGTAAACGCACGCTGTTCGGCAACAGTCAGAGCATGACGCTTTGTCTTTTCCCAGCAGTGGCTCTTCTTAATTTCAGCCATAACGCCCTCCGTGGGATTCAAGCGCAGCAGTCCATCGCGGACAGCCATTGTAAAGGTTGGATGCAAAAGTGTATGTACGATTTCCATACTGTTGGGCTTGAATCCTTTTTCTAAAATCAGTGAGTAATAGAATTTCTTAATATCGCTGTACTTGATTTTGCTGATACGAAGTTTTCCAAAACCATCCCGAACATAATGGTTATACATATATTTATAGTTTGTCATGGTGGACTGCTTCAGATCATACTTTTGAGAAATGTATTCGTCAAACAGTTCGTTCAGCGTGATACGCTCGGCACGATCAGGGTCAAGGCCATCCTCGATTGCTCTGCGGATTTTTACTTCCTTTTTTCTAAGTTCGCTCAACTCCTTTGCATAGACCGATCTGTGTTCGCCACGGAGCGTAGTGTAGCGGAACACATAACGGCCATCCTTTCGCTGCGATTCACCCTTCTTCAGGGAGTAACCACGAGAATCTTTTCTTGTTGCCATTCTTCTCACCTCGTAAAATTCGATTTAAGGAGAACAGTCATATCCTGATGACGGTCTATGTAGTACGTTACGTCCGTCCTGCTCTAAGGATACACAAGTTGCTCCTGTCCTGCAACGATGCCGCAAAAGTAATTTTATTGAGTGGTTCTCCAATATGTAATACTCCGAAGAACGGAGTATGCTGTTTCACATTCTAAAGGTATCCAAATATTCTTCAAAGATTTCCAGATTCACAAGGACAACGCGCCGGATTTTGTAAATCGCACCGGCTTCTTTAGCAAGTTCCTCAAATGTATGCAGTCCCATTGAGTACAGCTCGGCACCTTCTTGATAGCGGACGAATTTTTTCTTGCCAGCCTTTACCATAGGCTCCAGCTCTCTGACTTCGGTTCGTGCAAATGCCATATATCTACCTCTTTTCAGTTTCTGTTCTTTTCATCTCCAATTCGTACTTATCGAAAGCGGCTATCCTATTTGTTTATTCCAAGACTTTTCAGAAGAGCTTCCTCAATTTGCTTCATTTCCCATTCGCTTGTCAGCCCCATGAAATTGTTGATACGTTCTTTATCTATCGTGAAAATCTGTTCCAACAGCACGACAGATGGTCGGCTGAAAGCGGGGTTTTTGTCAATAAGAACGTGCGTTGGCTGATTAGGCTTTTTGGAAATACGTGAGGTCACAGCAGCTACAATTACAGTCGGAGCGAACTTGTTTCCAACATCATTTTGAATAATGATGACAGGACGCTTTCCACCTTGCTCTGAGCCGTAATGTGGATCAAGGTCAGCAAAATAAATCTCGCCACGTCGAAAGCCAAAATTCTTAGTCACATAAACGATAGCGGTCAACCCCCTTTTCGCTATGTAGGCAAAGACCGTTCTCCCGGACGGTCTTTGCAGTGAGAAAGGAAAACTGCCATGAGCATGAAGCGTTTTACTGTTTAATGGGAAGGCTCTTGGTACGGCTGGAGCCGTTGTAGGCTTTCAGTATCTGATGCATATACTTTTGATAGTTCGGTCCGCTCATGGCCTGACCGCTGCGATAGATTGTCACGGGGCTTGTACGCTTGAGCTGACGAATTAACCGCACCGGGTCGTATTCGTGATCGTACAGAGCGATGAAACGGACAACGCCTTGCAGTACCTCGGATCGAAGCGAATCAATGTCGCCTTCCCATGCTTCGGCCAGAACACGGAGAGCCTCCGTATAAATGCGTTCGCCATGCTGCCGATACTCACCAAAGGCCGTAGCGATGCAAGCGATTTTCCATTTTGCATGGCTCTGATTGAAGCTCAGGCCAAATCCAGCACGCTGGGTAGCACTCTGAAATGCGATGGCTTCCGGGTCGCCGCCATGAATTTTGGCGCGCAGCTTTGCACCTGCCGTAAGCGGTGCCGAGATACCCGTCTGCTGTGCAAACAGCAGGGCTTCTTCCTGTTCGGTCAAGCCAGAGTACACCTTGCAGACGATGTTGAGATCAGAATTGTTGTTCAGCAGCTTGCGGGCAGCGATGGTGTGCTGACCATCAAAGACATAGTAGTGACCGTCACGATAACTGACCTTGGGTGCGTTGGCAATGCGCTCGTCAAATTCAGCAGCGATGCGCTTGACGCGGCTGGCGTTGAGATGCCGCTGGTAGTAGCTACGAGGAACTTCCAGAAACTTACTGTTGATGACCATTTCGTGATGAACGAGTTTAATCATAGGCAAATTCTCCTTCCAGTTTAACGATATACTCTTTTGCTTTCTGCAAAAGTTCAACGACCTTTTGACGAATGTTCGGATTTTTAAGGAACTCTGGATAATGTTCAAAGCAGACGTCCAGACGATAGATCATTGCATCCGCTGCCGATTCCACCTCACTGAGCATTCCTTCTGCATCGGCCACCTGCTCAACGGATTCCATCTTATTGGACAAGACACGGATGGTTTGCAGTTCGGTCAATGCTTTTTGAGGTTTAGGCGGCTCCGCTATGACAGCAGGTATCGTTTCTACACTGCATGATAGTCCTTCCACAGCATCGGGCTGTTTCTTTTTCACTTTTTTCTTTTTTGTTGTGGATGAAGATTTATTGGTGAACTTCTTTGGTTCCTTTGGCATACAGATTTTCTCGACAAGTGCAGAGCGTTCTTCAGGAGGGGTTCGGGCAAGCGACATAATGTCTTTGGCCGTGCCTTTTACTGTACCTGACAGAATTTTCTGACGGCTTCCGGGTGAGATTTTCTCCGCTTCGTCTACGCAGTTTGCAAACTTTTCAGCACGAATGACCGTAATTCTGTTGACCCCATTTTCTTTTGCAATTCGATCACATGTTTTTTCTCCGCTGATCAAGTTATCATTATGATAACTTGATTTTGCATCTGCACTTTTGCGATCACCGCCATGGGCGACTTTTTCGGCTTCATACTGCTTTCCTAATAGATAATTTTTCTGTTCCGGCGAGAGGTTGCGCCGCCCAAGCTGGTTTTTACAAATCCAGATGATTACTTCAAAGCGATCTGCAAATTCCTTCTCATGGACGGTATACGGAATGTCAGGATGCTTCTGGAGAATAGCGTATCGGTTATGACCGTCAACAATCAGCCTATTCCAGACGATGATAGGATTGATAACCTTGCCATCATTGACGATGTTTTTCTCAAGTTGTTCCAGCTCCTCAAAAGTGAGTGGTGGAATCTTGCCCTGAAACTCCGGGTCAACTTTAAGCGCAGTCAATTTCATCATCGAACCGTCCTTTCTTAAAATAAGTGGCTTTAGGGCTGGTAGGCTGAATGTAATAGTCATAGCCAAAATTGGTCTGGCAGTAGGTGCAAGGTTCTCTGGTGAGCTGATAGGGGTCTGCACGGCGGACGCGGATACCGCGCGCATTGCGGAATGCATTCAGGCAGCGGGGGCAGAGGGTGGTCAGGGTCGATTCATCTGGCTTGCGAGAAAAATTACGGCTCATAATCATTACCTCCGTATCGTTGGTGTGAATATTCGGTATGTAAAAAGCCCACCGCCTTGATTCAAAAGAATCCCGGTGGTGGGCTTTGAAGTTTTGCTTTAAGTTTTCCAACCTATTTGTCCTCGACCCCCGTTGGATTTGGAATGCACCTCGGTAAGTGGGGACTTGCACCCACACTCCACATTGGCTTCTTCAGCCACCCCGTCTTCGTTATGACCGGGCCGCGAGTTACGGAAGTTTCATTATTTTGTCCGAGGGAATGATATTCAGTTTTCAAGGTACGCTTTACAGCTCCGGGCTTCTCCCCGCCTGGGGTGTTGCCCTTGCTGTGACCATAGTGTACCTGAAAGCTGAATGCTTTTTTAGGACGTAATAGGTCCGCTTTTCCACTCTAAAACCGGACCTATCACGTCCGGTTTCGTGCAAAACCATGCGTATTTACGTCTCGTTTTGCTTTGCAATTTTCAAAAATGCGATTTTGTTTTTTTCAAAGAAAAAAGCCCTTCCAGATAGCAGCTCATTTGAGCCGACTATCCAGAAGGGCAGTCATTGTAATTATAAATCGTCCGCAACAGCATCTAAGCTACGCGCGATACGATGCAATTTTGTACAGATTTTCTTCCTTAACAGTTCTTCTTCCTCAGAGGGGGACTGTCCAACAATCAAGTAGTCCAGCGTGGTACGAAAAGTCTCCTTGAGCTCAGCAAAAAGATCAATCGACGGTGCTTCTTCCCCTCGTTCAATTCGACGGAGGTGGCGGTCACTGATATTCAGTTTGATTGCCAACTCTTCCTGCGTCATTCCATTGACCTTGCGCAGGTACTGGATACGTTTGCCGGCGGCGTAAGAATCAAAGTACATAAGCCGGCCCTCCGACCACAGAGTAGCGCAGCCAATCGCCACACCACAGGGCCGGAGAACAAGCAGACATTCGGCGGCGGCATACTTGACCGCCGGGACTAGATTTGTACTCGATCAATTTCTTTTTCATGATTCTTCGTCCTTTCTTTGTCGATAATGGCAAGGCGGGCGGAGTATGAAAGACGTACAGAACATCCTTCATAATAGTAAAAGAGCCGAAACTCTATTGCTATCCATGTAAAATCAGGGAATTGTATTCAGCAAATTCAAAAAAGCTTCCTGCTGGTCAGGGCGCAACACCGACCAGCGATCAATAACCTGCATCTGCTGGGGCGTAAGCACCACCGGAGTAGACTTACTTCCCTCTGCCTTTGCAAAAAACTCGGAAAGTGTGATCTGAAAGGCATCGCAGATTTTTACCAGCGAAGGAATGGATGGGATCGTATCTTCATTATACCATGTGGAAATGGTGGTCGATTTCATCTCTGCATGAACTGCTAAATCGTAAAGCGACCATTTACGCTCTTCACGGTAGGCGGTTATGGTATTCAGAATGTTGTCCACCGCCACTCCTCACTTTCGTACAGTAAACTTTTCGCCTATTATACCGTACTACGCAGAAAATTATAATCTTTTTCTCCGTATAAAAAGTACGAAGTTTAGGAGCGGCGATAGCATTGACTCACCGTCCACATATAGCGTTTAAGAAGTGAAAGAGTATTGCCATTTCGAGGCAGAAAGAATATACTTATAGCTAAATTCCAATACTAAATGGAGGGACTATTATGGCTAGACCAAAAGGAAGCAAGAATGCAGTGCGTACTAAGAAAGCAAATATTGACTATGCGGCTATTGTTGCTGAAAAGACTGCAGCCAAGGAACAAATTGAAACCGAGATCGCCGCACTGTCTGATAACATCAGCGTACTGAAAGAACAGATGAAAAGCAAAAAATCCGCTTTGAAGGTTGCAGCAAAGGAACTTTCTAACGCAGAGGCAAAAAAGGTTGCTGCCGAAAAAAAGGCCGCAGAAGAATCCAAAAAGGCTGAAGCAGAATCCGTATTGAAAAAGCTGCTTGCCAGCGGTATGTCCGCCGATGAAATTGTTGCCAAGCTCCAGTAAACTTTTATGAGAGCCAGCAAGCGAAGCTGTCCGAACTGCGGACGTAAAATGAAGCAGCAGTTCATTGGCCTGTTCCATTGCAAATGCGGCATAAGCTGGCGGCGTGATATAGGATTCTTTGAACGCACTCCAGACATGGTGTTCTCACTGGAATGCAAAAAAGTCGGAAATAAAGTCAAGCAGTTACAGACGATACATCATAAGTAAGCAAGACCACCAGCCGTTTTTTCGACTGGTGGCCTTTTTTGTGCTTAATCCTCTGTAATGCCGAGATATTGGTCAATCTCCATGATGCTTTCCCCACTGATCTCAACCAAATCCTCAAAGGGCACCACGGTGTCTCCCACCTGCAAGGTGCGGAACACCGGGTCGATGCGGTCTACCTTGCCAGTCAGGGTGATGTAGTTGCCCACTGCGGGAATCTCCGGGTGGGTGGTATCCTCTTTGAAATACCTCACTGTGATGGTCATGCCCTTGGTGACCTGCATCAGCCGATCGGACAGAGCCGACATTTCTTCCTCGGTCAAAATGCGCTTGGTCACCCGCTCGGTGCGCTGCTTTTCTGCGGCAAGCTGCTCATCATAACCACGCAAGGCTGCAAAGGGAGAGAAAATCTTTGCCCGGTTCTGCAAGGTCATGCGGGGATGCTTGCGAAGGGATTCTTCGGTCTGGGGGCGTTCCATCTCTATGATGTCCCCATACTTTTGGGCAGTCTCTTGTCCGATCTTGCTATTTTTGTAGTTTTCCATCCGAACCTCCCGCGCTGTGCCCGCCGATCTGCGCGTTGCGCTGGCGCATGGTGGCACCTTCCTCGTAGCTGCTGGCTTTCAGTACGGCGTTTTTGCCGTACTTGTTCTTGATGCCCAACATGGCTTGCTGGAGTTTTTTCTCCTTTTCCAGCTTCTTTGTGTCCGTGAAAAAGTCCACCTGATAGATGCCCTCGTCCGGGGTGACCTTGTTGGCGTTGAGGGTGATGCGCCGCACCGTCAGCGCAGGGTTAGTAATGCGCTCAAACAGCTTTGCGCTTTCGTTGATGATGGTGCTGCCTAGATTGGTAGGAGCGTCGAACCGGACGGTGCCGTGTGCCGCTTTGGGGATGATTCTGCCGTAGCGGTCGGTCTGGGTCAGACCACGGTAGCCGCCCTTGTCCACGTTCTCACGGTCGTAGCCCACCTCCAAGGTGATGGATTCCGCCACCAGCTTCTTTTCCGTGAGCCAGAACATCAGAATCTCCGCCATCTCCCGGACAATGAGTTTTGCTTTATCATACGGGTAAGGAGTGGATAGCACCTGCCCCTCGCTGATGCTGTTGGTGCTGGGCTTGTAGCTTTTGATCTGCTCCATGCCGCAGGGTTCGTAGCCCCATGCGTGGTCGATGAGAATTTCTGCATCCACGCCGAAAATCTCATACAGACGATCTTCTCCATGGATGGAGAACCGTGCCAAGTCCCCCATGGTGTAGATGCCATGAGCTTCCAGCCGCTTGACGGTTCCGGGACCGGTCATCCAGAAATCCGTCAGGGGTCTGTGGTTCCACAGCAGATACCGATAGGACTGCTCATCCAGTTCCGCAATGCGGACACCATCTTTGTCTGCCGGGATGTGCTTTGCCACAATGTCCATGGCCAGCTTTGCAAGGTAGAGGTTAGTGCCGATGCCTGCCGTTGCGGTGATGCCGGTGTTGTACAGCACCTCCCGCACCATGGTCATGGCAAGTTCATGGGCGCTCATGTGATAATAAGGCAGATAGCCCGTCACATCAATGAAAACCTCGTCGATGGAGTAGGGGTAAATGTCTGCCGGGGACACATATTTGAGGTAGGCCTTGTAGATCTGGGTGGACACATCCAGATACCGCTGCATCCGGGGCGGTGCAACAATGTAACTCAACCCCAGTGCAGGGTCTGCGTTCAGGGCGTTGGCATCGAAAGAGGTGCTGGCAAAGTGATATTTGCCGTCCTCTCCCCGGACTGCCTTTTTCTGCCGGATGGCGGTCTGCAGCCGCTGGGCATTGACCTCCCGGACACGCTGGACGGCTTCAAACAGCCGCGCTCTGCCGGGTATCTTGTAGGCTTTCAGGGAGGGCGATACCGCAAGGCAGATGGTCTTTTCGGTGCGGGAGGCGTCTGCCACCACCAGATTGGTGGTCAGGGGGTCGAGATGACGGTCTACGCACTCCACCGAGGCATAGAAACTTTTCAGGTCGATTGCCAGATAGGTGTACTGCGTTGCCATGATTCAGCCCTCCTTTGTGTTATTTGGATTCCACCTCCACGAACCATCTTCCAAACCGGGATGGAAATCGTGGGTCGCTGCGTTCAAAGAACAAATGCTTTTCTTGACCTTTTACCATTACAGTATAGCAATCGCCGGGTAGATCGGCAATGGTATTTGCAGGGCGAAAATCTCGTACCTGTTCGATGGGATAAGTTCGCCCATCACCCCATGTAATTTGTCGGGGCTGCATATAACCTGTTGCATCAAAATCAGAAGTCACTTTCACATAGACCTTTTCCGTTTTGCGACGGCCGTTTCGATTCATTCTTCACAGCTCCTTTGCAAAGTCCACAACTATTTATCTTATTATAATAAATCTTTACGCTGTTTTCAAGAGAAAGCACAACAATTGTTAGCGATGCAAAAAAAATACAGCTATATTTCAGTGTGAAGCCTGAATATAGCTGTATTTTTTTCTTTATGGATGATTTAATTGTTCTCCTCAAAGTTCTCGACCTGCTCCATGACCTTTTTGAAAACTTCGGGGCTGTACTGTGGAGGATAGCCGTTTTTTACAAGGCAGATCTTGATCTCCAGCTTCAACTGATTGCGGACGTTCTGATTGTTCAGCCAGTCAGCAAACGAAGATTTGGTGTCGATAATCTCTTTGACCTTTTGCGCCAGAGCCTTGCACTTGTCGTTGATGACAGCACACCGTCAACCTCTTTATCGGTTCCGTATTCAAAATCATACTAGTCCCGCAGGGCAAGGAGAATAAAGATAAAGAAAGGAATTTTTTTTGTTTAACTATTCTCACTATTATTTGATTTAGTGATTTTTTTCTTCTTTGGAGAAACCAGTTTGTGACCGGAATAAATGGACATGCCCATACAAATCAATGAAGAATAGGCAAAGTATTTATGCGCAGTCATAGATTTTTTGATTCCAGAATAAATGCATCCCAACATACAGAAAAGTGCGCCTAAGGCCCAGTATTTATGTGATTTCATGATTTGATGCCTCCTTTGATTTAACTGATTCAATTATAACGTTTTTTTACGAAAATGCAAGCATTACCGGGAACGCTTTCATGTGGATGCTGTGACTGCCGCTACGGTCATGATCGGTGGGCATTACGAACAAGGCTCACATGTAGCATTCGACTCCGAATATCAGCCGGCACACATATGAGGACGGAAAATGTAGCAGCTTTTGAAAAAAATTGCTTTTTTCTGCTCAAAGTGCTACAATCGGAATATACCGAATACAAAGGGAGGAAAGCTCCCATGCCAAGACCGCCACGGTGCCGTCAAATTTGTGGCGTACCACAGGTCGATACATTCTGTCCCAACGGGTGCGAGAATACCGAGCCGATCCTGCTGACGCTGGACGAATACGAGGTCATTCGGCTGGTTGACTTGGAGCAGCAAACCCACGAGCAGTGTGCCGCTCAAATGGACATTTCCCGCTCTACCGCGCAGGAGATTTACGAAAGCGCACGGAGCAAGATCGCAGCGTATCTTGTCCACGGGAAACCGCTGCACATCACCGGGGGAAACTACCGCATCTGCGGAGGACAGGAGGCAGCTCACTGCGGCCGTTGCTGCCGGATGCAGAGAGCCAACATGAAAAAATCAGGCAAAACTTGCAAAGGAGATTCCATTATGAAAATTGCAGTTGCCTATGAAAACGGTCAAATCTTTCAGCACTTCGGTCACACCGAGCAGTTCAAGCTTTATGAAGCTGTGGACGGCAAAATCACTCATGCGAAAGTCGTTGACACCAACGGCAGTGGTCACGGCGCACTGGCAGGCTTCCTAATGCAGCACGGTGTGGACACTTTGGTTTGCGGAGGCATCGGCGGCGGTGCGCAGGCAGCACTCGCCGAAGCGGGCATCAAGCTCTACGGCGGTGTCAGCGGGGACGCTGACGCGGCGGTGAGCGCATTGCTCAACGGAAATCTGGGCTACGATCCCAATGTTCACTGTGACCACCATGACCATGAGCACGGCGAGGCTGGTCACTCCTGCGGTGACCACGGCTGCGGCAAGCATAGCTGCCATTGATATGGAACGCACACTGACACAACTTCCGTTCTGGTCATCCTTGACCGAACGCGAAATGGACACACTACGCCGAAGTGCCTTTGTCCGTCATTATAAAAAGGGTGCGTTCGTTCACAGCAGCGACAATGAATGTCTCGGAATGCTGTTTATTCTTTCCGGCGAGATCCGCACCTATCTTCTCTCTGATGAGGGGCGGGAGGTAACGCTGTTCCGCCTGTATCCGGGCGAACTATGCGTGCTTTCCGCCTCCTGCGTGATCAGTCAGATCACCTTTGATACGCAAATGACTGCCGGAATGGATACGGACGTTCTGATTATCCCTGCAAATGTCATTGCTGCACTCAAGGAGAAAAATCTCCATGTCCGCTGTTTTCTCTATGAACTGGCAACGAAACGGTTTTCTGATGTGATGTGGGCGATGCAGCAGATCATGTTCAAGGGGCTGGATCAGCGGCTGGCAGAATTTCTCTTTGCCGAAGCGGAACGTACCGGCTCCGACACGATACGTATGACCCATGAGCAGATCGCCCAGCACATCAGCTCGGCACGGGAGGCAGTGGCACGGATGCTCAAAAGCTTCTCGGAGGACGGACTGGTGGAGCTGAAGCGTGGTGCAATCACGCTGCGGGATAAGAACAGATTAAATCGTCTAAAATAAAAAGGAATGTGACTTCGTCACGGAATAAAATCATAGATTTGCTACAATAAAAGCAGAAAAGCAGGAAGGAGTATCCACCATGAGAGAAACGAAATACGCAGGAACTCAAACCGAAAAAAACCTGATGGCTGCCTTTGCCGGTGAGTCCGAGGCACGCAACAAGTACACCTATTTTGCATCCAAGGCCAAGAAGGAAGGTTTTGAGCAGATCGCGGCACTGTTCCTCAAAACCGCTGATAATGAGAAGGAACACGCCAAGCTGTGGTTCAAAGAACTGAACGGTATTGGCGACACCGCAGAAAACCTTCTCTCCGCCGCTGAGGGTGAGAACTACGAGTGGACGGATATGTACGATGGCTTTGCCAAAACTGCCGATGAGGAAGGCTTTCATGAGCTGGCCCAGCGTTTCCGCCTGGTAGCCGCCATTGAAAAGCACCATGAGGAGCGCTACCGTGCCCTGTTGCACAATGTGGAGATGGCAGAGGTCTTTGCCAAGAGTGAGGTCAAGGTATGGGAGTGCCGCAACTGCGGTCACATTGTGATCGGTGAGAAAGCTCCGGAGGTTTGCCCTGCTTGCAATCATCCCCAGAGCTATTTTGAAATTCACGCAGAAAACTATTAAAGAAAGAAAAGGAGAATTATCATGGATCAGAAGTTTTACATTTGCAAGCATTGTGGCAACATCATTGCCAAAGTTAAGGACGTAGGCGTCCCTGTCGTCTGCTGCGGCGAGCCGATGAGCGAGATCGTTCCCGGCACCACCGACGCCGCCGTGGAGAAGCACGTTCCTGTCTGGACGGTGGAAAACGGCATCGTCCATGTCAAGGTCGGCTCCGTAGAGCACCCCATGCTGCCGGAGCACTACATCGAATGGGTATCTCTCCAGACCAAGCAGGGCAATCAGCGTAAGGAACTGCATCCCGGCGAAAAGCCGGAAGTCTGCTTCGCTCTCTGCGAGGGCGATGAGGTCGAGGCGGTCTACGCCTACTGCAACCTCCACAGTCTGTGGAAAGCGTAATTCACCTTCTTAAAATCCGGTGCTCAAAAAGCACCGGATTTTTTTTATCAATGTAACCTCGTCACAGAAAAGGACTTTGTCCTGCGGTATGATAAAGCCACAATCAAGAAAGAGCTGGCGAACATGAAAATCAATCTCAATCCCGATCAGGAGATTGTCAGCACCATCAGAAAAGGACTCAAGCGCACCGGCGGGTACTGCCCCTGCCGCAGGGAGCGCACAGAGGCAACCAAATGTATGTGCCAGGAGTTCAAGAATCCAATTGCAGATCCGCGCTTCGAGGGGGCTGCCACTGTATGCTCTATTACAAATCCTTGTAGGATTAAGGGAGGAAAGCTATGCTGTCAAAGAAACTGGCTGCTATAGATAAGACGCGGTGTGTCGCCTGTGGTGTGTGTGAAAATACCTGTCCACTGGGGGCCGTCAAGGTGCGCCGTGGCTGCTACGCCGCCGTGGAGGCGGAACGCTGCGTAGGCTGCGGCAAGTGCGCAAAGCTCTGTCCCGTCGGCTGCATTGAGGTGAAAGTGAGGGCTGACGCATGAAAGCAAAGCATTGGTACGATTACCTGTGGGTATATGCCATCATCTATTTTGCACTGGGCTTTTTCAATATCCTGTTCGCGTGGCTGGGTATGATCGATTTTCTTCTGCCGCTGCTTTTAGCCATCTTTGGCGGGAACAAATTCTTTTGCAACCACCTCTGCGGACGGGGTCAACTGTTCAGCAAGTTGGGGACAGACCTTAAATGCTCCCGCTGCAAGCCCACGCCCCGCTGGATGTCCTCCAAGTGGTTCCGTTATGCCTTTTTGCTCTTTTTCCTGACGATGTTCGGCAACATGGTGTTCCAGACCTATCTGGTCGCTGCTGGTGCTACGTCCCTGCGGGAGGCCATTAAGCTGTTCTGGACATTCCGTGTGCCATGGGGCTGGACTTATACAGCCGGTACAGTCGCTGATTGGATGGCGCAGTTCAGCTTTGGATTTTATAGCCTCATGCTGACCTCTCTGCTGCTGGGTCTGATCGTTATGGTGCTCTACAAGCCCCGCACATGGTGTGCGTTTTGTCCGATGGGAACCATGACGCAGGGTATTTGCAAGCTGAAAAACAAAGAATAAACAAAGATAACAGAACGGAGCCTTTCTCATGGCTGAACTGAAAATTACTGCTGCGAATTTTGAAAATGAGGTACTGCATTCCGACAAGCCCGTCCTGCTGGATTTCTATGCGGACTGGTGCGGACCGTGCAAAATGCTCTCTCCCGTACTGCATGAGCTCGCCGAAGAAAAAAGCGGTACGCTCAAGGTGGGCAAGGTCAATGTGGACGAGCAGATGGAGCTGGCGATGCGTTTTCAGGTATCCAGCATCCCGATGCTGGCCGTATTCAAGGATGGAAAGGCCATTACCAAATCGGTCGGCTATCGGCCTAAGTTGGAGATTGCCGCAATGGTGGAGGGCGTAAGATGAAAGTTGTGATCGTAGGCGGTGTGGCGGGCGGTGCTTCTGCCGCTGCCCGCATCCGCCGTTTGGATGAACACGCCCAGATCATCATGATCGAGCGCAGCGGCTATGTGTCCTATGCCAACTGCGGTCTGCCGTATTATGTGGGCGGTGTGATCAAGGAGCAAGAAGAACTGACACTGCAAACTCCGGAGAGCTTCTGGGACCGCTTTCGCATTGATGTGCGGGTACGGCAGGAAGTAACTGCGATCAATCCCACAGAGAAAACCGTCACCGTTCATGCATTGGATAGTGGAAAGGTCTACACGGAAACCTATGACAAACTGCTCCTCGCACCCGGCGCAAAGCCGACGGTTCCTGCGCTTTCCGGCGTCAGCAGTGAGCGTGTTTTCACGCTGCGCACCGTGGAGGATACCCTCCGCATTAGGCACTTTGTAGAGGATCAGAAGCCGAAAAGCGCTGTTTTGGCTGGCGGCGGCTTTATCGGTCTGGAAATGGCGGAAAACCTTACAGAAATGGGTGTTTCTGTCACCATCGTTCAGCGACCCAATCAGCTATTAGCACCACTGGATGCGGACATGGCGAGCTTTGTCCATGCGGAAATGCGCAGACACGGCGTGACTCTGCGGTTGGGTGAAACCGTCACCGGATTCCGGCAGGACGGAGATTCCGTGCTGACGCTGCTGGAGGAAAGTGAGCCGCTGCGCTCCGACATGGTGCTGCTGGCCATCGGCGTCACGCCGGACACCCTTCTGGCAAAAGAGGCCGGACTTGAGCTGGGCATCCGGGGCAGCATCGCTGTCAACGAGCGGATGGAAACCTCCGTGCCGGACATCTATGCTGTGGGCGATGCCGTAGAGGTCACCCATTTTGTAACCGGGCAGAAAGCGTTGATTTCGCTGGCGGGACCCGCCAACAAGCAGGGACGCATTGCCGCTGACAATATCTGCGGCGGCAACAGCCACTTTACTGGCTCTCAGGGTTCGTCTGTTCTGAAACTGTTTGGCTTGACAGCGGCCTCCACGGGTATCAATGAAAAGGCAGCGCAGGCAGCAGGAATCGCTTACGACAAAGTCGTACTTTTCCCGGCATCCCACGCTGCCTATTACCCCGGCGCACAGTCTATGGCAATGAAGGTACTGTATGAAAAGGAAAGCCTGCGGCTGCTGGGTGCGCAGATCGTTGGCGGCGAGGGCGTGGACAAGCGTATTGATGTACTGGCAACGGCCATTCGCGCAAAAATGAAAGCCTTGGAACTGACGGAACTTGACCTTTCCTATGCGCCGCCCTATTCCTCTGCCAAGGATCCGGTCAATATGGCCGGTTTTATGATCGAGGATTTGGAGAGCTGGAAAGTGCAGCAGTTCCATTGGAATGATGTTGAGGACTTGCCCTGCGATGGCAGTGCGACGCTGCTGGACGTCCGTACGGAAGGCGAATATCGGCGTGGGCACTTGAATGGATTCCGCAATATTCCACTGGACGATCTGCGGGAGCACTTGGACGAGTTAGAGCGGGACAAGCCTATCTATGTGAATTGCCAGACTGGGCTTCGCAGTTATCTGGCCTGTCGGCTTTTGACGCAGTATGGTTTCAGCTGTTCCCATCTCTCCGGCGGATACAGTTTTTATCAGGTCGTAACACAAGAGCAGCAGACAGCGCGGAGCGCCTATCCCTGCGGAATGGAGAAACTATGAGTGAGAATTTATTTGGCTTGACGGTTGCGGCAGATAAAGGCTTAGATGATCTGCAGTGCCAGCGCCTTTTAAGCGAAAATCGCAGGTATCAGGAAGTCATGCTGCAATACCGATGTGCGCTGAAAGCACTGGAAAGCAGGTTGGAAATTCTAAACGAAGAGTTTTCATTGCAGCATGATCGCAATCCGATAGAAAGTATGAAAAGTCGCTTGAAGTCGCCGTCCAGCATTATGAATAAGATGCAGAAGCGCGGACTTTCTCTGGATTTTCCGACCATGCAGGCAAATATCATGGATATTGCCGGTGTGCGGGTGATCTGCTCTTTCGAGGAGGATGTGTTCTTTTTGGCAAAGTGCTTAAAAGATCAGTCTGACATTGAAATCATCACGGAGAAAGATTATATTTCACACCCTAAGCCAAATGGCTATCGCAGTCTGCACCTGACGATCCGGCTGCCGGTATTCTTTGCGGAAAAAGAGATCCATGTGCCAGTGGAGATACAACTCCGTACAATCGCTATGGACTTCTGGGCAAGCCTTGAGCATACCATCCGCTACAAGAAAAACTTGCCGATAAATGCTGAAGTCGAAACTGAATTGAAAGAGTGCGCCGATTCCAGCAGAGAATGGGACAGAAAAATGGAACATCTACTGCACATCTTAACATAGTGCGCTGGATATAAAATGAAAAGCACGCACTTTGGTGCTTGCCTTGGACTTGCCAGGAACCGCCTTATCCGCCTTGGATGGACGACCCCTGCGAGCCCCAATCAATTCCTCCGCTTTCTGGTTTTCAGGCATAGTCTTTTCTGCTTTTGGCGGACTGCCACGGCACAGCTTTTTCGGCTTCTATAATTGTAAGGAACATGGCTTTTCGCTGAATTGAAAGCGAAGCTGACCCGGTCTGGGGCGGTCTGTAATAAAGCGATATTTTTTTTGAAACTATCTTGACAAAATTTATCAAGATTGATATTATGGTATTAACAAGCAAGCGAAAAGAGGATGTGGAGCATGATCATCACCAAAGAGACGGACTACGCGCTGCGCATTTTGCGGGTGCTGATGGACGGGGAGAAGCATTCGGTGGCCGAGATGTCGGAAACTGAATTGATCCCCAATCAGTTTGCCTACCAGATTCTGCGCAAGCTCTCCGCCGGCAATTTGGTGCGGGTGAGCCGCGGCGCTCTCGGCGGCTGCGCGCTGTCCTGCGATCTGGACGCGACCTCTCTCTACGATCTCATGGGGGTCGTGGGGGAGCGGGGCATCCTGTGCGCCTGCATGGAGCCGGGATATGAATGCCACTGGCAGGACAAGCATGGGCGGTGCGCCATCCACTGTCAGCTGGCGGCCTTGCAGAAAAAGCAGGACGAGGCGTTCCGTGCCGTGAGCCTGCGCAGGCTGCTGACCGGCGGATCCGATCCCCAAGATACAAGTGAGCTGTAAAATTTTAAAAGGAGGTACCCGTATGCTGTTTCAAACCACGTCGGCGCACGAAGAGCTGCGCGCGAAGATCCGGAGTTTTGCGGAGGAGGAGATCAAGCCCCTCGCATTTTTAATGGATCAGAACAATGAGTTTCCCGAGGAGGCTGTCAAGAAGCTGGGTAAGCTGGGCTGGATGGGCATTCCCTACCCCAAGGAGTACGGTGGTGCCGGTCTTGATGCTCTGAGCTACGCCATCGCGGTGGAGGAGCTAGCCCGTGTGGACGGCGGCACGGGCGTAATCCTCTCCGCCCACGTCTCCCTCGGCTCATGGCCCATTTTCGCCTATGGCACCGAGGAGCAGAAGAAGAAATATCTGGTTCCGCTGGCCAAGGGCGAGAAGATCGGTGCCTTCGGCCTTACGGAGACCAACGCCGGATCCGACGCCGGCGGCACGGAGACCACGGCGCTGGATAAGGGGGACTACTACCTCCTCAACGGCGGCAAGATCTTCATTACCAACGCCCCTAAGGCGGACACCTATGTGGTTTTCGCCGTCACCACGCCGGACATCGGCACCCGGGGCATCTCCGCTTTCATCGTGGAGAAGGGCTGGAAGGGCTTTGAGTTCGGCGACCACTATGACAAGATGGGTATTCGCTCCTCCTCCACGGCGGAGCTGATCTTCAACAACGTGAAGGTTCCCAAGGAAAACCTATTGGGCAAGGAGGGCGAGGGCTTCAAGATTGCCATGTCCACGCTGGACGGCGGACGCATCGGCATCGCCGCGCAGGCGCTGGGCATCGCCCAGGGCGCGTTTGAGCACGCGTTGAGCTATTCCAAGGAGCGCGTCCAGTTCGGCAAGCCCATCGCGGCCCAGCAGAGCATCGCCTTCAAGCTGGCGGATATGGCAACCAAGCTGCGCTGCGCCCGGTTCCTCATCTACTCCGCGGCGGAGCTGAAGGAGCAGCACGCGCCTTACGGCATGGAGTCCGCCATGGCGAAGATGTACGCCTCGGACATCGCGCTGGAGGTCACCAACGATGCCTTGCAGATCCACGGCGGCAGCGGCTACCTCAAGGGCATGGAGGTGGAACGGGCCTACCGCGACGCCAAGATCACCACCCTCTACGAGGGCACTAACGAGATCCAGCGGGTGGTCATCGCCTCTCATCTGTTGGGCAGGCTGGGCAAGAGCTCCGGCGGCGAGAGCCGTTCGGCGGCCAAGAAACCCGCGCCCATCACCGGCATTCGCAAAAAGACCATCTTCCGGGAGGGGGATGCTGCCCAGCAGGTGGCCGACCTTGTGGCGGCGCTGAAGAAGGATGGTCACGACTTCTCCGTGGGCATCCCTATGGATACGCCCATCCCGCAGGCGGAGCGGGTGGTCTCCGCGGGCAAGGGCATCGGGGAGAAAAAGAACATGAAACTGGTAGAGTCGCTGGCCAAGGCCGCCGGCGCGGCCATCGGTTCTTCCCGCCCTGTGGCGGAGACTCTCAAATATCTGCCGCTGAACCGCTATGTGGGTATGTCCGGTCAGAAGTTCACCGGCAATCTGTACATCGCCTGCGGCATCTCCGGCGCATCCCAGCACCTTAAGGGCATCAAGGACGCCTCCACCATCGTGGCCATCAATAAGAACGGTAACGCGCCTATCTTCAAGAACTGCGACTACGGCATCGTGGGCGATGTGGAGGAGATCCTGCCCCTGCTCACTGCCGCGCTGGATAGCGGCGAAAAGCTGCCCGCGCCGCCCATGGTAAAGATGAAGCGGCCCACGCCACCGAAGCCCGCCCCCATCGGCGACCGCTACGTCTGCAGCGGCTGCGGCTACGAGTATGTGCCGGAGTTGGGCGACGAGGACGGCGAAATCGCGCCCGGTACGCTCTTTGAGCAGCTTCCCGCCGAGTGGGTGTGTCCCGAGTGCGCGGAGACGAAGGATCAATTTGTAAAGGCTTGAGGCCGTGAAGGAGGCAAGATAAGATGTATTGCGTGCGTAAAGTAACGAACGACCTCTACTGGGTGGGCGCCAACGACCATCGCCTGGCCCTGTTTGAAAACTGCTTTCCCATTCCCCGGGGCGTAAGCTACAACGCCTACTGCCTGCTGGATGAAAAGACGGTGCTCTTTGACACGGTGGACTGGTCTGCCTGCCGCCAGCTTTTGGAAAATCTGGCGTATGTGCTGGATGGCCGCGAGCTGGACTACCTGCTGGTCAACCATCTGGAGCCGGATCACGCTGCCTGCATCGAGGAGATCCTGCTACGCCATCCCAAGGTGAAACTGATCTCCAACGAGAAGGCATTCATGCTCATGCGGCAGTTCGGCTTCCATGTGGACGGACATGAGTGCATCGAGGTGAAGGAGGGCGACACCTTCTCCTTCGGCAAGCACACCGTCACCTTTGTGGGCGCGCCTATGGTTCACTGGCCGGAGGCCATGGTGACCCTCGACGTCACCGACGGCGTCCTTTTTTCCGCCGACGCCTTCGGCACCTTCGGCGCGCTGGACGGCAAGCTGTTCGCCGACGAGGTGGACTTCGAGCGGGACTGGCTGGACGACGCCCGCCGTTACCTCACCAACATCGTGGGCAAGTACGGCCCCCACATCCAGCTCCTGCTGAAAAAGGCCGGCGGCGTTTTGGATCAGATCAAGTACATCTGCCCGCTCCACGGCCCCGTGTGGCGCAAGGATCTGGGCTGGTTCATCGAAAAGTACGACACATGGAGCCGCTATGCCCCTGAGACCCAGGGCGTGCTCATCGTCTACGCCTCTATGTACGGCAACACGGAGAACGCGGCGCAGGCGCTGGCGACGTCGCTCTGCGATAAGGGCATGAGCAAGGTGGCGATGTACGATGTGTCCTCCACTCATGTCTCCCAGCTGATCTCCGAGGCGTTTAAGTACAGTCACATTGTCCTGGCCTCTGTGACCTACAACCTCGGCATCTACCCTGCCATGCATGACTTCCTCATGGATATGAAGGCACTGAATCTGCAAAACCGCACCTTTGCCATCATTGAAAACGGCTCATGGGCGGTGAAGTCCGGTGACCTCATGCAGAAATTCGTCAACAATGAGCTTAAGAACATGACGGTGCTCAACGAGCGGCTCAGCCTCGCCTCGTCCATGGGCACGGACAAGCGCACTGAGCTGGAAGCACTGGCGGACGCCATTCTGGAATCTATGAAGTAACTGGCAGGAAAGCCAAAACCAAGACAACAGACAACAAACAGCCCCGCCGCGTCGGCAGCAGAAAAACCGGCTTTCAAAAACAGAGCGGGCAAGCGTGATACTGCGCTTGCCCGCTCTTTGCCCAAAAGGACATGAGAAGTGACCGGAGAAGATGAGAGGATCGAAATGGAGATCAGAAAACGAAACGGGGAGTCTGTTCCCTTTCAACAGGAGAAAATTTTCAACGCCATGAAAAAGGCGTTTGACGGACAGGGCAAGGAGATCGGGAGCAGAGAGATGGATGAGATCCTCGCCACCGTTCTCAACAATCTCTCCGTCACAGTGCCGCTCACCGTAGAACGTGTGCAGGACGAGGTGGAGCGAACGCTCATGGAGCGCGGACACTATGAGGTGGCCAAGGCGTACATCCTCTACCGCGAAAAGCGGTCTGCGCTGCGCCGTGTCCGGCATATCATCGCGCGGACGGTGGGGGATGACTCGCTTGACGAGGTGCTGCGCCGCATCCAGACGGATTTTACCGAGGAAGTCTACTCCCTCGCGGCGCTTCAAATGAAGTTTGAGAGTTTCTGTCGTCTGGGCATGACGGAGGATGAGCGGGCTGAGGCACTGACCAAGGCGGCGGTAGAGCTGACTACGGCAGAGGCACCCAAGTGGGAGTTCATCGCGGCGCGGCTTCTGAACCACTCCTTTCGCTGTCGCAACGCACAGGAATGGGAGGGGCGCGGCGTCGGCGACCTCTATGGCAGGCTTCGCTATCTGACGGATAAGGGACTCTACGGTGACTATATCCTTGCCCACTATACCCACGAGGAGATTGCCATGGCGGAGGACTTTCTCTGCCCGGAACGGGACGAGCTATTCACCTACTCCGGCCTTGACCTGCTGCTCAAACGCTATGTGATCCAGTCATGCAGCCGCGTGCCGCTGGAAACACCGCAGGAGATGTTTTTGGGTATCGCGCTGCATCTTGCTATGAACGAAGGCTCTGACCGCATGGGGTGGGTAAAACGCTTTTACGATATGCTCAGCCGTATGGAGGTCACGATGGCGACACCTACCATGTCCAACGCACGAAAGCCCTACCATCAGCTTTCAAGCTGCTTTGTGGACACTGTGCCGGACAGTCTGGACGGCATCTACCGCTCGCTGGACAACTTCGCAAAGGTCTCTAAATTCGGCGGTGGAATGGGGATGTACTTCGGTAAGGTGCGCGCTGCAGGCAGCACCATCCGCGGCTTTCAAGGGGCGGCGGGCGGTGTTATCCGCTGGATTCGGCTGGTCAATGACACCGCCGTGGCGGTGGATCAGTTGGGGATGCGGCAGGGCGCTGTGGCGGTTTACTTAGACGCATGGCACCGGGATCTGCCGGAATTCCTTCAACTACGCACCAACAACGGCGACGACCGCATGAAGGCACATGATGTGTTTCCCGCCGTGTGCTATCCGGATCTCTTCTGGCGACTGGCGGAGGAGAACATAGACGCGCCGTGGCATCTCATGTGTCCGCATGAAATCCTCACGGTCAAGGGCTACGCACTGGAGGATTACTGGGGTACAGAATGGGAGAAGCGGTATCTGGACTGCGTCAATGACCCGCGCATCGAAAAGCGCAGCGTCACCGTCAAGGACATCGTGCGGCTGGTGCTTCGCTCGGCAGTGGAGACCGGCACACCCTTCGCTTTCAATCGAGACAGTGTAAATCATATGAACCCAAACGGCCACACGGGAATGATCTATTGCTCCAATCTCTGTACGGAGATCGCGCAGAACATGGCACCCATCGAGCACATCAGCACTGAGGTGCACACTGAGAACGGCGACACAATAGTGGTGACGGCCACACGCCCAGGTGAGTTTGTGGTCTGCAACCTGGCGAGTCTGTCTCTCGGTAATCTGCCGGTGGAGGACGAGGCCTATATGGAACGCACGGTGGAAACGGCCATCCGCGCACTGGATAATGTGATCGACCTCAACTTCTACCCGTTGGAATACGCGCGGCTTACCAATCAGAAGTACCGCAGCATCGGCCTGGGCGTCAGCGGCTACCACCACATGCTGGCAAAGCGCGGCATCCACTGGGAGAGCGATGAGCACCTTGCCTTCACCGACGCAGTGTTCGAGCTCATCAACTACGCCGCCGTCAAGGCGGACACAGCACTGGCACGGGAAAAGGGTCGTTACGCGCTCTTTGAGGGCAGCGACTGGCAGACGGGCGCGTATTTTGAAAAGCGGGGTTATACCTCCGAAAAGTGGCGGGCGCTTGCGAAAACGGTGGCGGTGCAGGGAATGCGCAACGCCTATCTGCTGGCGGTCGCACCGACCTCCAGCACATCTATCCTCTCCGGCACGTCGGCGGGCATAGATCCAATTATGAAGAAATTCTTTTTAGAGGAAAAAAAGGGCAGCATGCTGCCCCGCGTTGCTCCGGAGCTTTCTATGGATACATGGTGGTACTATAAGGCGGCGCATCTGATCAACCAAAGCTGGTCGGTACGCGCCGCGGGCCTTCGCCAGAGACATATTGACCAGGCGCAGAGCATGAATCTCTATATCACCAACGACTATTCCATGCGTCAGGTGCTCAGACTGTATTTGGAGGCGTGGAGGGCCGGCGTCAAGACCATTTACTATGTCCGCAGCAAGGCCCTTGAGGTCGAGGCCTGCGAAAGCTGCTCGTCATAAGGAGGATAGCATGACGGAACTGAAGAAAAAGCCCCTCTTTAACCCGGAGGGCGACCCTGATGTGCGCCTGCGGCGCATGATCGGCGGCAATACCACCAACCTCAATGACTTCAACAATATGAAGTACGCTTGGGTCAGCGACTGGTACCGGCAGGCCATGAACAACTTTTGGATTCCTGAGGAGATCAATCTCTCGCAGGATGTGAAGGACTATCCCCGCCTGCTGTCAGCCGAGCGCAGCGCCTACGATAAAATTCTGAGTTTTCTTGTCTTTTTGGATTCCATTCAGACAGCGAACCTGCCTAATATCGGCGCCTACATTACCGCCAACGAGGTCAATCTCTGCCTGTCCATTCAGGCGTTTCAGGAGTGTGTCCACTCACAGAGCTACAGCTATATGCTCGACACCATCTGTTCCCCCGTGGAGCGCAATGACATCCTCTACCAATGGAAAACGGACGAGCATCTGCTGCGCCGCAACACCTTCATTGGGGACTGCTACAACGCGTTTCAGGAGCGGAAGGACGCTCCTACGCTGCTGCGCGTGATGATGGCAAACTATATTTTGGAGGGCATCTATTTTTACAGCGGCTTTATGTTCTTCTACAATCTCTCCCGAAACGGGAAGATGCCCGGCTCGGCGCAGGAGATTCGCTACATAAACCGCGATGAGAACACGCACTTGTGGCTGTTCCGAAATATCATCACGGAGCTGCAAAAGGAGCAGCCGGAGTTGTTCACCGCCGAGAGCGTACAAGCGCTGCGCGAGATGATGCGTGAGGGCGTGGAGCAGGAGATCGCATGGGGGCATTATGTAATCGGCGACGACATCCCGGGGCTGAACCGGCAGATGATCAGCGATTACATCCGCTATCTCGGCAACCTCCGCTGGACGAGCCTTGGCTATCCCGCATTGTATCCAGGCTTTGAGAGCGAACCGGAGAGCATGGAATGGGTCAGCCAGTACGCCGACGCCAACATGGTCAAGACCGATTTCTTTGAGGCACGCAGTACCGCCTACGCCAAGAGCACCGCACTGATAGACGATTTATAAGAAAACCAAAGACATCAGAATAGGAGATATTACTATGAATTACAGCGCTATGATTCAAAATCGCAGATCCGTTCGCGCATTCCGCGAAAAGGAAGTTCCGAGCGAGGCTATCGGCCAGCTCCGATCCTACTATGAAAAGACCTGCCCCCGTCTTGTCCCGGAGATTGCAACGGAGTTGATCGTCTTGGACAAGGATGCACAGCCGGCGCTGGAGAGCTCAGCGGGCTATAATCAATTTCTCATCGGAGCACCGCACTACCTGCTCCTTATGTCTGCCCCGCATTCCTATGCGGCCATCAACGCCGGCTACATGATGGAAGATCTCGTCCTCAAGCTGACTGAGTTGGACATTGACACCTGCTGGATGACCTTCACCGACAGCGACAAAATCAAAAAGGCACTGTCTCTCGCCACCCCGTTAGAGGTGGCGGCAATCGTTGCCTTTGGCTACGGGGAAAAGACCGCAAAAAAGCTGCGGCTGAATATCCTAAGTATGTCTCAGATTGATGTGCGGGCCGAGCAGCAGTACTACGCGCCCAAAAAGGGCGTGCACGATTTGGTTCACATGGGGAGCTGGAGCAACAAGTCTGGGCTTGACGAGATGATGGACTTCTACGACGATATGCTCTGGCAGTCCATCTACGCCGCTTCGCTCTCCCCCAGCTATCTCAACCGTCAGCCCTATGGCTTCCTTGTGCAGGACCACAGCATCTATTTGGTGCAGCAGGAGGATGCCTACACCGATAATTTGGATGCCGCATTGGATCTCGGTATTGTCATGCTCCACTTCTCCGCCGTCGCCTCCCAGTGGGCGGGGCAGGTACGCTGGGAACTTTCACCTGCTGCGCCCGACGGCCTGCCGGAAGGACTTCGCTCCGCTGCGGTGTACCACATGTAACGACTCTGGGGGAAGCAAGGCAACGGTAAAATGCGCGACCGTCGATCCGCGGTTGAGCGTATGTTTCATTAGAAAAGAAGAATCTATCAGTCAGAGTCTGAGTAAGAAAAATAGGAGGTGTTTTTTATATGGCTATCCAAACGGTAACAGATGCCATCCGCTATGTAGGGGTGGATGATAACACATTGGCACTCTTTGAAAACCAGTACCCCGTCCAGCCTATGGGAGTGAGCTACAACTCCTATGTCATTCTGGATGAGAAGATCGCCGTGATGGACAGCGTGGACGCACGGGCAACGGAAGAATGGCTTTCCAATGTGGCGCGGGTGTTGGAGGGGCGCAGGCCCGACTATCTTGTGGTCACACACATGGAGCCGGATCATTCCGGCAGTCTCATGCGGCTGGCACAAAAGTACTCGGAGATGAAGATCGTGGGAAACGCGAAAACATTTACCCTGATCAAGCAGTTCTTCGGCACAGGTGCATTGTCGGAAGACCGTATGCTGGAGGTTGGCGAAAGAGATACGCTTTCCTTGGGTTTGCACCGGCTGCGCTTTCTGCTGGCGCCGATGGTACACTGGCCGGAGGTGATGACGGCGTATGAGGAAACGGAAAAAATCCTGTTCTCGGCGGATGCCTTCGGACGCTTTGGCTCACTGGAACGGACTGCCCGTGCCCCCTGGGTGCCGCAGGCCCGACGGTATTATTACAATATTATCGGGAAATATGGCGCACAGGTGCAGGCTCTGCTGAAAAAAATCTCCGCGCTGGAGATCAAAACGATCTGCCCGCTCCACGGTCCCGTGCTTACAGAAGGGCTGGAGGAGTGTCTGCGGCTCTATGATCTCTGGTCACAATGGGAACCAGAAGAATCGGAGAGCATACTGATTGCCCACGCATCCATCTATGGAAATACTGCCCATGCGGCGAAGACTCTCAAGGGTAAATTAGAGAAAAAAGGCGTACAGGTCAACATATGTGATCTCACTGTGACAGATCTTTCCTACGCTGTTGCCAGTGCGTTCTACTGCGGGAAGTTGGTTTTAGCCAGCGCCACCTATGACGGAGGACTGTTTCCGCCCATGAGGGAGTTTTTGGAACATTTACGGACAAAGGGATTCCGAAACCGCCGGGTTGGCCTTATTGAAGACGGCTCTTGGGCACCTGCTGCCGCGCGGCTGATGCGCACCAAATTGGAGGAGATGAAGGATATCCACCTTTACGAAACGGTAGTGTCTCTGCGTGGTGCATTGAACCAATCCAGCGAAGCGCAGATGGACGCTCTGGTGACTGAGCTCTGCGCAGAATAAGCTGCAACAAACCGCAGCTATTTTCGTACAGATGATGGTCTTACTCATCTGCTTTATGTCCCAAGGGCAGAGTACCGTCATCTCAGGTTGAGGTCACGATGTGGTGTGGGGCGAGACCGGAGTCTTGAGAATACCCAAACAAAGGAAAGGAGCTGACAGATATGGCAGCTATGAACATGAATCAGGAGCAGTTTGAGCAGGCGATCCGGGAGAAAAAGCCCGTTTTGGTGGATTTCTGGGCACCCTGGTGCAGCTACTGCCGGAAGATCGGCCCCGCGTATGAGAAGATCGGAGAGGAATACGCGGACAGCCTCGCCGTCGGCAAGATTAACATTGACGAGGAGCCGCGGCTGGCGGGGGCCGAGGGGATCGAGGACATCCCAACTCTGGTGCTGTACCGGAACGGAAAGGCCGTGGATTCCATCATCGCGCCCGGCTCAAAGGCAGAAATCGACCGTTTCATTCAGGAAGCCTTGGCGAAATAACGGAGGGTTCAGATATGAACAACAATCATGTTTATGATATGCTCGTGGTGGGCGGCGGACCGGGCGGTTACACCGCCGCCCTGTACGCGGCACGGGCGGGGCTGGACACCATCGTGCTGGAAAAACTGTCCGCCGGTGGGCAGATGGCCCTGACCGAGCAGATCGACAACTATCCCGGCTTTGAGGACGGGATCGACGGCTTCTCTCTGGCGGAGAAGATGCAAAAGCAGGCGGAGCGCTTCGGGGCACGCAGCGAATACGTAGAAGTCCTCCGCATGGATCTGACGGCGGTTCCCAAGCTCGTGGAGACCAGCGAGGGGATTTTCCTGGGGAAAACCGTGGTGCTGGCCACCGGTGCGAACCCCAGAACGCTGGGCGTGGCCAGAGAGTCGGAACTGGTGGGCCGAGGCGTGGCTTACTGCGCCGCCTGCGATGGGATGTTTTACAAGGGCAAAACGGTGGTCGTGGTGGGCGGCGGCAATTCCGCCGCGGCAGATGCCCTCCTTCTCAGCCGCGTGGCGAAAAAAGTGATCCTCGTCCACCGCAGAGACACCCTGCGGGCCACCAAGATCTATCACGAGCCGCTGACACAGGCCGAAAACGTGGAATTCCGTTGGAACAGTGTCGTTTCCGCGCTGCTTTCCGGGGACAGGCTGACCGGCGTCCGCCTGCGGGACACCGTCACCGGTGAGGAAAGCGTGGTGGACTGCGACGGCGTATTTGTCAGCGTGGGCCGACAGCCCGCCACAGCGCTGGCGGTGGGTCAACTGGAGCTGGACGGCGGCGGCTATATCGTGGCCGGAGAGACCACGGAAACCAGCATTCCCGGCGTTTACGCCGTGGGCGACGTGCGGACGAAGCCCCTCCGTCAGGTGGTCACCGCCGTGGCGGACGGCGCGGTGGCAGTTCACATGGCGGAGAAATATATCGCGGAAAACCGATAAGGGAGGTGGATTCAAAAAGCCATGTTTAAGGTCAGGCCGGATACGACCGCAGTGGGGATGCCGACATATCTGCAAGGCAAACTGCCAAAGTGATGGCAGATAAGATAACCCATGTAAGATCGGGAGATATGTTGTCTCTCCATATCCAGTCCACGCAACAGTGAGCAACTGAACGCAAAACACAGCCACAGATGTACTCTGCGGCTGTGTTTTTATGCGTAGTATTACCGCGTGACAAGCGGTTTTACTGTGACGGCGTCACATAATTTGAGAAAATCGGCTTCGAGGCAGCTTTTGGAGCACAAGCCCTTTGTGGTTGTTGACAGAGAAAAAAATATAGGTATAATAAAAGCAAAATAATAAGATTCATTCTTGCATTTGGAGAGTTGGCGGTATGCCAAAATACGCAGAGGAGATATTGGCCGCCGCAACGGAGCTGCAGCAGCATCCCAAGGCGGAGCAGGTGTTCCTGGAGATGAAAAGGGAGCATCCCAGCATCGCTCTGGGTACGGTATATCTGCCCCCATTCCGGGAGCAGGAAAAGACAATCTTATGGAGGAGAAGTATCATGAACACTAACGTATCTCTTCTGCTCAACGAGCAGATCAATAAGGAGTTCTACTCCGCCTATCTGTATCTGGACTTTGCCAACTACTACGCCGCCGTCGGACTGGACGGCTTTGAGAACTGGTACCGGGTACAGGCGCAGGAGGAACGGGATCACGCCATGCTGTTTTATCAGTATTTGCAGAATAACGGCGAGGACGTCACCTTTGAGGCTGTCGCAAAGCCGGAGTGGGAACGAGGCGACCACATGGCCCCGCTGAAAAAAGCACTGGAACACGAGATGCTGATCACCGCCAGCATCAATGCCATCTACGCCGCCGCATACGAGGTCAGGGACTTCCGCACCATGCAGATGCTGGACTGGTTCATCAAGGAACAGGGCGAGGAGGAGAAGAACGCCGCTGACCTCATTACCAAGATGGATCTGTTCGGCGGTGACAGCAAGGGACTGTATATGCTAAACAGCGAGCTGAAGGCACGGGTCTACACCGCGCCCTCGCTGGTGCTGTAAGCCCCGCGTGTCTGCGGGCTTTCGCATCAGGCAAAAGGCAGACTACATACAGGTGGCCTGCCTTTTCTTCCACCAGACGATTAGATTATGCTAACTGCGTATAATAAATAAGCAGCGCCCGCCGGGAGGTCTCCCGGCGGGCGCTGCTGTGTTCAGAGGAACGTTATTTTTCTTGCCTTACTTTGCGGCATCCACCAGCACACCAACGTAGCCGGCAGTATCCACCAGCGTGGCACCGGAAACGGCGTCCACAGCCTTTTCATCTTTGCTCAGAGCCTCGGCGTCGGCAATGCTCATGCCGTTCACGTGGTTCTGGATGGCGTCGTAGTTGGCATCCAGCGAAACGGTGGAACCAGCCTTTTCGGCCATCATCTTGCTGTAGTAATCGGCGTTGACCCGCTTGGACATCAGCACCTTGCCCTCGGCGTAGCCTGCGCCGAAGTCAGAATCGGAGTTGGGCACACCGACGACCCCGGCGTCCGAACCGGCAAACTGGAACTCGTCAATGTAGCTCAGCACGATGGTGTCCCCGGCGGTGGCGACAGCGCCGGAGGTGAAGCACTTGGTGCCGTGTGCGGCCCCATAGACCACATTCAGCTTCAGGTCCTCGGAGCTGCCGTTGAACTCCACGGCCTGCGTGGTCTGGGCGTTTTTGGCGGCATCCACGATGGCAGAGAGATAACCGGCGGTATCCACCAGCGTTGCGCCGGAGACGGCGTCCACAGCCTCGGCACCCTTGGCGGCTACATCCTCCAGCTCGGAGATGGTCTTGCCGACGGCAAAGTTCTGGATGGCGTCGAAGTTTGCATCCAGAGCGACCGTGGAGCCGCCCTTTTCAGCCATCATCTTGCTGTAATAATCGGCGTTGGCCCGCTTGGACATCAGCACCTTGCCCTCGGCGTAGCCTGCGGCAAAGTCGGAGTCGGAGTTGGGCACGGCGGTCACGCCTGCATCGGTGCTGGTGAACTGAAAATCGTCGAGGTAGGCGGCGAGGATGACGTCATCCTTCACCACAGCCACCGCTTCGGTGAAGCACTTGGTGCCGTGGGCGGCAGTATAGGCCTGACCGATCTGGATGCCGCCTTCCACCGGGACGATGGCGGCGGGTTCAGCGGGGGCTGCGGCAGCAGAGTCGGCGGGGGCTTCTTCGGCCAGCTCCACACCCAGTGCGGCGGCAACGGCCTTCCGGACGGCCTTGGTGGTCACCGTGGCACCGGCAACGCCGTCGATGGCGGGGCCGTTGGCGGCCACGACCTGCTTGGACAGCTCTTCCAGTGCAGCGCCGCCGATGCTCTCGGTCTCCTGTGCGCCTTCCAGCTTGCAGTCGGTAACGGTGCCGTTGGCATCCACGGTCAGGGTGGCGGTGACAGCACCGCCAAAGCCTTCGGCAGAGCCGGTCTTAGTCACACCAGCGGCGGTGGAGCTGCTGCCGCCGCCGCAGGCGGCCAGAGAGACGCCAACAACGAGGCTCATGGCCACGGCAGCGCTCAGTTTGCGGATGATCTCCTGTTTCATGGGTCTTTCCTCCAGAGAAAAATTGGTTTGTGTTCGGTCTCCAGAAAAGGTCATATCTTTTCAAGGATGTTTACAAAAGATAACATATTTTGCGAGGCACTGTCAAGAGATTTTAGCACATGCTTCGTGAAGAATGACAAATTGGTGTCAATTTGTGACGCTGACGGTATAAAGAAGCCGGAAACCAACGTACAGCGGTCGGTTCCCGGCAGACGGAAGCGCTGAAGCGAAACACAACGCTTGATGTCGTAGTTCATGTTCATCAGGTTGCGGATGGAGCTTACATCGTCGGTGATGTTGGCATCGCTGTGGATGGTGTGCTTGATGGCGCTGCTGGCCACGGCAAAGTTGATCATATCCATGGCCTTGTAGTCGTGCAGCATGGCGTAGATGAGGCCGCTGGCGAAGGCATCACCGCTGCCCACGCGGTCGAGGATATTACGAGCGTTCAGCTCAAGCAATGCTTCGTTCTCTCAGCACATCTTCATTGTAGCTTAAGTTTGGGCATCTGTATAGCTCACTGTACCAGCAAGCAGTGCAGACGTATATACATCTGCCTATTTTGCGTTGCAAAATGCTTGTTGGGGAGTGCCCCAAACCCCTTTGCTCTGCATTGTTTCAATGCAGGCTGCGCATCCCTGCGGGACGCTTTTTACCCGGTGATGTGCTCCGGGTCATTGAGGACTTGCATCAGATGGGATGCCGCTTCATCTAAATATTCGTATTTATCTTTTTCTGGAATAGCCGATTTCATAAGCGGAACATCCCACTCCTGCATACATTCAGCAAGCTGCTGTTGTGCGTGCTGTGCAGCCGCCTTTCGCACCTCTGGGGTGACATCCGAATCCAGAACGTAAGCAACCGTAAACTTGCCGCTGCAATCTTCAGTAAGCTGCACCATCGAATCGTGTTCTTCCCAGAAGTAACAGAACCAGACGCGGCCACCGATACCCTCCATGCCGGAGCGCAGTTCTTCCTCATCGCTCCACTGCGGAACGGCAGCAAGAATGTCCTGCAAGTCGGTGTAGGCTTGCTGCTCTGCCGGGGTCACTTTTTTGCAGCGGTATTCGTGTTCAATGTTCCGCTGCCAGTACAGAGCCAGCTTGCCTTGCTTGGCACGGTCGATTCCATCGTTGATGTCGGAAAGGATACTATATCGCGGTTCTCGCATCTTGTTCACCTCGAAATCAATTCTTTGGGAATGAATACATTCTATAAGAAATATTATAGCCTAAAGAATTGCAAAAGAAAAGCGCACCAGCCAAAATTAAGCTGGTGCGCCAGAGTTGCCGCAGGATTATTCTTCTTTGGTGAGGTAAGGCAGATTTGTAATATAGGTGTCCAGAAGGTCAAGTGCCACTTTCTTCTGCATAGGGGTCAGTCCTTCAAGCCGCTTGCTGATTTCATCATCGGTCACATGAGATGCACTTGGAACCAGATCGCACAAAAGTTCGTCTGCTGAAATATTCAGGGCATTCAAGATTTTGACAATGGTTGCAAGCCCCGGTTCCTTTAGTCCGCGCTCCACCATCCCGATATAGTTGGCAGAAAGGTCTGCTTTTTCTGCTACTTGCTCCAACGTCAAATGATGTTTCAAACGCTGTTCCCGTAATCGCTGTCCAAATAATTCTTTCATAGAGCAACCTCATCCTATCGAGTTGTTTACACTCTTTAGAATACCTGTTGCCGTTCCTCGTATACACAATCGAAAGAAACAGTGCATCACCATAGGGATTATAAGACAAAAAAAGACTGCCGGGAACCGACACGATCGTCAGCTCCGGCAGTCCAGCATTAACGCACCTGTTCTGTTTCGTGCATCTGCTTTTCTTCTGCAAAGAACCGTTCCACATTTTTCTGTGCGCGAACCAGTTCCTGCATTTCTTCTTTGGCTTTGCGATACTCCGGGTACGCTATTTTCTTTTGGGAGAGCAGTTCGGAATATTCTACGTTCAAATCTTTTACCTTGGGCAACTTTTTTAAGTCCGCTTCGTCAAAGGCGGCTTTCGCAGCCTT
Source organism: Faecalibacterium sp. DFI.5.82 (assembly GCF_029076575.1). Taxonomy (NCBI): domain Bacteria; kingdom Bacillati; phylum Bacillota; class Clostridia; order Eubacteriales; family Oscillospiraceae; genus Faecalibacterium; species Faecalibacterium sp. DFI.5.82. The sequence goes on along the minus strand of NZ_JARFIS010000004.1, from coordinate 143,663 downwards.
GTGCAGTTCGATCTCTTCCCGGTGTGCTTCCAGAAACTTTTTGCTGTATCCGGCCTTGCGATAGGCGGCGTACGCATCGCGGGTCTTTGCGTAATTGACTATGTGCGCCCGCAGGACAGCGATTTCCCCCATGCGCTTCTCTGCCGCTTTGATGGAATCGCCCAGCGTGTGATACCGTTCTGTTGCCGCCGCTGCACGTTCCCGCAGTTCATCCGCACTGTCAATTTTCTTTTCCTGCAAGTAGAGCAGTGTCTTGGACATTTCTTTCAGGTTAAACTTTGTTGCCCATTTTTTATATCCACTGGTTCTGCCCTCGGCCATTTTCGTGGGAATATCCACCAGCAGGCCAAACTTCTTTTCGGGCAAGGGCTGTTTGGGGTGCGGCTGGTGTTCAGCCTTGCCATCCAACACCGTTTTGATTTCTTCCTCGGTGTATCCGGCTCCCAATGTGCGAAATCGGATAAATCGCCGCTGCCCTTTGCCTTTCACCGAGGGATGCTTGCCACGCTTCACCTCATAGCCCTGCTGTTCCAGCGCATCCAGAAATGCAGCAAAATCCTTGAGCTTATCGTGCAACAAAATGTTGTCGATCACAGTGCAGAGCTTGTCACGGTTGCTTTCTTTGGGCGGGTATAGGATGCGTTTCTGCCGCTCCCGATAGGGCTTTTTCTGAATAACGGAAAGCTGGTGTTCCAAGCAAATCAGGTCGCTCAGCCGTTGCACAGCAAGCGCGGAAAAGTAAAAATCCCGAAATTTCCGTGTACCATCTAACGCAGTGGAATTATAAATAATATGATTGTGGATATGCGCACGGTCAGTATGGGTGGCGACGATAAAGGCGTGTTTTCCTTTCAAAAATCGCTCGGCAAATTCATAGCCAATCTTGTTAGCTTCTTCGGGTGTCACTTCTCCCGGCCTGAAAGACTGCCGTACCTGATAGGCAATCACATCGCTTTTTTGCCTGCGCCCGGTGGTCTGTTCATAAAGTCGCTTTGTCAGCATAAATTCTTCGTCTACTGTCAATGGACTGCACTGATAGCTGCTGACAAGTTCACCCTGCTCGGTTTTGTCTGGGTTTTGGATATAGCTGGTGTGGTTATTCAGACAGGCGGCAATGGACTTCCCCTTATTTTTGCGCATGGCAATCAACCGTGTTGCAGCCAGTTCCATCACCTCCTACAAAAAAAATGCCGCACAACGGCGGCACTCTTACTTGAAAAGTTTTTCATAATCGGCAGCTCCGGCGAGGTACATGGTTTCTAACCGGAAACTCTCTAATTCATTACCAACAGCATCCAAATCAAGATAGCGTTTCCACGCTTCTTCGCTTATAAGCGAGCGCAAAGCGTCTTGAGAAGCAATCTTCTTCTGAAGCAGTTCATGATATTGTTTATTATCCGCAAGCTGTTCATACACAATGTCTTTCGGATTATTTCGATAATAGTCGGTTATTACGTCTTTATTCATTTGAACCTCCTAGTCCGGCCAGCCAGCCGCTGAACCTCTCGGCAGCATCTACAACAGCGGTTCCGGCAAAGACCAGAACAAAGCATCCGAACTCAGCCACCAGCAGGATCAGAAACTGCATCCACTCGCCCCGGAACAGCGTAAAAAGCCCGCAGCCGAAAATATAGAGCATCGGCAGCGCAAGAATAAAAGCCGATAAGCTGAGCGTCCATTTCAGCATCAGAGTCACAAAAGCCGCAAACAGGTAGATAGGGAAAAGCATAATTCTAAATACGATCCTCATCAGTAGCACCACCTTTCTATTTCTGGCTTTAATATACAGGAGCATGGGCACCGTGTCAATGATGCAGCCTCATTATGTAGCCCCACAGCCGAAGCCGTGGGGAAAAGTCAGAGATCAGCCAGCCGGGAAAGAATCTGCTTGCCAATGTCGATTAGCTCGTCCAACCGGGTGCGCAAATCCTCTACGTCAGCAGCGTAAACCTGACCGCACTCGTTGGCGCGTTTGGCATATTGGTTCAAGTTCGTACTGCACATTTGCAAGAGGTATGCCATGCGGCGCAATTCCTGCAAATCAAGATGCAGGCAATAGCCATCCAGAGCCATTTTACGGATATATGCGCTTAGACTACGGATGCCCATGCCCAACATCTTTTCATAAATGCGGTTTTTTTCTGATTTTGTGATGCGCAGGATAAGAATTTCATCTCGTTTTTCCCTCATCGTGCATCACCATCCTTGTCCAGAAAACTTTTGAACGGCTTAACGGTTTCTGTCTTGTCCGCCTTTTCTTCCAGTGCTGCCAGCACCGAGGGGCGGCGAGGTTCGTCCTCCTGTTCTTCCTCATCCTGTTCCGGCTCGTGACCTTTTTCATCCATATCCAACTGTGCGTTCAGCTCCGCAAGCCGAGCCGACTTTTCAGCCAGTTCTTCTTCCTGTGGGAACGGCTTTTCCACTTCGATTTGCGCCGCTTCTTGCTGTTGTTTCAGGGTAGCCAGTTCGTTTTCGGCAGAAGTGATTCGTTCCGGGAAATTGTTCAGCGAATTATCCAGCCGGATGATGCAGCCAAGAGGGTCTTTGCCCAGTGCTACCGAGTATTTCCGCTGGCCTTTCAAAAGAGCCTGATACTCGCTGTGATAGGTGTCGAAGCGCAGGGACAGTTCAAAGCCGCGATAACTGCCGATCACTTTTTCCTCACTATTGGGAAGTTCGGAGCAAGCGAGGAGAAGTCGTTCGCCAGCAGTCTTTTTCTCATCATAGGTCACGCCCTTGATGGTAATGCCACAGAAGCCCTCTTTCTCCTGCGGATGGGCGGCGGCAAGTTCGGCATCCGCTTTCACCCCGGCAATATAGGCATTCGTTTTCTGAATGTCAGCCGGGAATTTTGTGAGCAGCTTATCTTCCAGACGGAACTTCTGGCTTTGGTGGTCGGCTTTCAGCACTTTCAGTTTCGCCACCTGCACATCCAAATCCATCTTTTCCTTGATGAGCGGATTTCCAGCACACAATGCCTTGATCTCTGCATAAGACAAAGCCTGTTCGTCCACATCATCGCAAGAGCGTACCGGGGATTTTGAAGTCATGATTTGGCTGATGAATCGCTGTTTATTCTCCAAAGTTTGGAACAAGTAGCTGTCAAAAGTTCCCTCTGTGACGTAGTTGAACACCTTGACTTCCTTATTCATATTGCCCTGCCGGATAATGCGTCCGTTGCGCTGGGTCATGTCGCTGGGCTTCCAGCCGACATCCAAGTGATGCACCGCCGCAAGCCGCTGCTGGACGTTCGTTCCGGCTCCCATTTTTGCGGTGCTGCCGAGCAGAATCCGCACATCGCCGGAGCGCACTTTGGAGAACAATGCGGCCTTTTTTGCTTCGGTGTCGGCATTGTGGATGAACTCAACTTCACTTTCCGGCACCCCGGCGGCGACCAATTTCTTGCGAATATCATCGTAGACATTAAAGTTGCCATCGTTCTTTGGTGTTGAGAGGTCGCAGAACAGAAGCTGCGTCAGCTTTTGCTCCTTGCCATCCGCCCAGATTTGCAGCACGTTCCGAACACAGGTGTTCAGCTTGCTGTTGGGGTCGTCCGGCAGGATGGGGTTCATCAGGCGAACATCCAGACCGATCTTTCGGCCATCGTTGGTGACGCACAGCATATTGTCCTCGGACGCATCCACCGTGCCGGAGTGGATTTTCGCAGCGCGTCTGCTCAGCTCCTGCACCATTTCTTTCTGAATCTCGGACGGTTTCGCTACCACGGTTTCAAACTTTGCATCCGGCACCGGCAGATGAAGCTGATCGCTGGTTTTAATGTCGGCAACCTCTTTGAACATCGACATCAGTTCCGGGAGGTTGAAAAACTTCGCAAATCGAGTGCGCGCACGATAGCCCGTACCCTCGGGATGGACTTCGTCAAGAGGTTTTCGGTAATTTTTCTAAATTCATCAGGTTGTCTGCAAGGAAGTCCCTTGTGACCTCATGTCTGCACATATCCTTGAACATCTTTTCAATCGGCTTTTTGGCGGTTTCGGACTGCTTCACGCACACAATAAAGGTGGTTTTGCCAATCTGCACCGAATAACTCGAATTCTGATTCTCCATTCGATTTCTCCTTTTATCGTCATTTTCTGAATTTGGCTGGCAGACTGGCAACTGTGGGTGTACCATGATTTTCTTGCCAGCCAAAATTTTCTGCCAGTCAAATGGTTTATTCCATCCAAAAGACCTTTTTGCGGCCTTCCACGATCTTGCTTTTCAGGGCATCGCCCAGTTCACGCTTGGCATCCCGGACGGTTCTGCCGGGGATGCCCCTTTCCAGCGCCGCCTTGTCGATGTCCTCGCTGAGCACCTGCTTTCCTTCGGCAAGCAGGGCGCAGATCAGGTCTTTAGCTTGCTGGGTCTTGGTTTCCCGCTGCGGCTCGATGCCGGACAGCATTTCGTCTGCGGTAATGTCGTACTCGCCGACCCAGCGAAAACCGCCCTCGTCCCCCAAAGAGAATGCCAACGACACGCCCGGCGGAGCAAGGGAACTTTTCTCATGGGTCAGGATGCGCATGGTCGGGTCGTGCTTCAGCTTGCCGATGAACATGACACTGCGCACGGCAGCCGCAATGTCAATGGAGCCGAGACCTCGCTGCAGGCTCTGCATTCCAGCGGCTTTGTTCAGATGCCCAATCAGCAAAATAGCGCAGCCTGTTCGCTGCGCTACCTGTCCCAGCCGCATGAAGATGGGGCGCACCTCGTTCGCCCGGTTCATGTCCACGTCGGCACCGAGATACGCCTGAATCGGGTCGATGATGACCAGTCGGGCGTTGTTCTCGACAATGGCTTTTTCAATTCGTTCATCGGAGAGCGTCAGCTGCACATCGCTGTCATCAATGACCAGCACCCGGTCAAGGTCTGCTCCGGCTTCGATCAGGCGGGGCTTGACCGTATCGCCCAGACCGTCCTCGGCAGTCTGGTAGATCACGTTGAAAGGTTCCACGCGCTCCATGTTGGGCAGCAGCTTTCCATTGGTGCAGGCAGCGGCAAGGTGCATGGCAAAATAAGTCTTGCCCTCGCCCGGATTGCCTTGCAGCACACTGAGTTTTCCAAAGGGAAGATATGGCTTCCAAAGCCACTCCACCGGGGTCAGCTCCACGTCGCTCATGCGGATGATCTTCACCGTTTCCGGTTTTGACGGCTCTTTCAGCACAATGCTTTTGAAATAATTGCGGTTCGGGATCTCTGCCCGGTGCACCAGAACATCGTTCCAGTCCTTCATGCAGGGCTGGATGCGGGTCACGCTCACCGTGTCCGGCAGCAGCGCCGTCAGCCGCTTGCAGGCATCCTCTCCAGCCTTGTCGGCATCCAGACAGAGGAACACCCGCTCCACGTCCGGGCGTTCAGAAAGAAACTGCCGCAGTGCCTTGCCCGACACCCCGCCCAGCGACAGATAATTGTGCTGCTGCCAGTTTTTCGGGAACAGTTCGATGAAGGACAGCAGGTCGATGGGCGCTTCAAAGACCAGCAACTGTTTGTCGGTGCCACGATGAACAAAGCCAAACGCCTTTTCTGCGCCGGCTGCATCCTGCCGGAACTTCTCATTGATCCCACGGCTGCTTGCGTAGCGGGGATGCCCGTCTGCATCCCGCCCCACAAAGACCACGTTGTGGTGGGAGGAATCCTCGTAAATATCTCCGGCGGCGATGAAGAAGTTCACCAGTGATGGACTGAGTTTCCGCTCCTGCGTCAGGTAATTCAAGATGTTGGCATTGGTGACGTTTCGCAGCGGCAAACGAAACGCCGGAGAGGGGGCGGGGCCAGCCTCCGGCTGGGCTTCGCCCGGCTCTCCGGTCAGCATCTGCACCGCTTCGGGGAAGGACTTGCCGTAAAACTCCATCACGAAATCCACCGGCAAGCCGCCCTTGCTCTGGCTGTGCCGGAACCATTTGTTTCCGCAAACGGTCAGGCTGTCGTGGGCTTTCCAGCGGTATTCTTTTCCGCTGCGCACCAGCGTTTCGCCCTGTGCCCGGAGAAACTTTTCCAGATCCACCGCATTGGCTTTGTCGATCTGGGCTTGGGTGTAGGTCATGTTGCTCCCTCCTTAAAGCTCCTGTGTGTGATTCTTCTGCTCAGCTTTCTTCTGGAATTGCGCTGCCTTGGCTTCTTCCAGCTTTTTCAGCACCGATTCCTTCTCCGGGGTCTTGCCGCCCGGTGCAGAAAGCTGCTGCTTATTCAGCACCATGTCAATATACTTGCGGATATTTTTCAGGGCAGAGACATCCGGCTGCAAGGTTTCCAGTTGGGTGCGCAGCTCTGCGCTGCTCGATTGCAGCGCAGAAAATTCGGCATCCAATGCCGAAAAATCCACCGCTGTGCTGCCGTTCAGCTTCATCAGGGTGCGGACAGCTTTATTAAAGGTGTCCAGCTCCTCTTTGTGCTGGGCGGCATAAGCGTCCTTGGTCAGCTTGAAGCTCTTCTTTATAAAGGTATCGTGGATGGGCTTCAGCTTGGCATGGACGGCGGCAACATCTTTTATCTGGGCGATTGCCCGCATACGGTTTTCGTTCTGCTTCAACTGCTTGCGGAGAGGGGCGGCGGTCTGGTTTAAGCTGTCAATGGCTTCGTTCAAATTCTCAACAGTGTTCAGGGATTGGGCTTTCAGATAGTCCACAGCCCGTTTGACTTCCTCAAAGTCCCGGACAGTGCATTTCAGCTTTGCCTTGCCAGACCAATTGCTCCGCTGCTCGCTGCGAAGGTTGAAGTAATCCACCAGCAAGTCGGACAACGTGGGTTCTTTCGCCTTTTCCAGAGCGTCCAGAAGAAGCTGCTTCTTTTCGTTCAGGTCTGCGATCCAGCGTTGCAGCCCACGAATTGCACTGCGGATGGACTGCATCAGGCTGTTGGCTGCACGAATGTCCCGGTTCAGGTTGCCGAGAACGGTTTCTACTCCACGTTTTTCCATCTGGTGTGCGGCGGGGCCAAGATGCACGGTCGGTATCTGCTGGATGCCCTGCCGTTCAAAGGAGCGCAGGTCAACACGTTCCGGCCTTCCAGCAGCTTCCAGATAGCGGTTGGTGATGGTCTCCCAGCTGTGCCGCCAGACCTCGGCATACTTCTGGTCGTTCCAGTCCACGGTGTTTTCCTTGTGGCACTTCCAGTTCCCGGAAGGGAGCTGGATGCGCTCACCGTTCTCGTCAAGGTCGTACACCTTTCTGGCTTTCGGGAGCCACTTGCCGTGTTCATCCATTGCCCGGAGCGTCAGTAGAATGTGGGCGTGTGGGTTTCCATCTCCCTTGTCGTGGATGGCAAAATCGGCAATCATGCCCTTGGAAACAAACTGCTCCTGACAGAATTCCTTTATCATGGACAGATACCGCTCTTTCGGGACTTCCACCGGAAACGCCAGCACGATGCGCCGGGCAAGCTGGGAGTTCCACTGGTTCTCCACGGCTTCCACGGCGTTCCAGAGCGTTGCTCGGTCTGCAAATCCGGGCGGCGCATGAGATGGCAGCATGATTTCGGCGTGGACAAGCTCTTTCTTCTTGTTGTAGAATTTCGTTTTCTGGTCGTATTCGCTGAACAGCCGTTCGCTGCTTTGGTAAGCTGCCCCGGCAACAGCGGACTGCCCTTGGCTGCGCTTGACGATGGTAATTTTGAAATGCGGACACGGAATAGGCATCACCCCCAAACAAAAAGACCGCCCAGCAAGATTGCTCTTGATGAACGGTCTGGAATCGTATTCGGTTTTGCTCGCCGCCTAAGACCGGAGTGCCATGCGCTTCGGTCTTAGGCGGGAGCCGCAAAAGGATAGCTGCAAAGCAGCGCAAGGAAAATGCAGTTTTCCTTGGGATGGAATCGGGCTGGCGCACAAACGCCAGCTTCGATTTCATCGAGCCGTCTGCAAGACCGCAATTGCACCGGAACGGTGTATAATTGCGCCCTTTATTCTAAAGGGTTTTGGACGTTGCTGCGTTCGTGAACATCATGCACCATCTTTGCAAGTGCCAGCACGACTTCCGGTTGACGGAACGAGATTTTCAGAAGCTCCATCACCTGATTATCGGTCAGTTCTCCCGGACAGACCAGAAAGCTTTCCAGCATTCCGGCACGGGTGCAAAGGCGATGCACACGCTCTCTCCGGTTCAGCTCTGACATCTGGCGTTCAAGGATCTTCTCCCGGTGCTGGCAAGAGCGCAGCTTCTGCTCTGCTTTGGCTTTTTCGTTGCGGAGGTAGGCTAGGTCGTTTTTCGGTTGGGTCATGGCATCACGCTCCTTTTTCAGAAAATAAAAAGCCAAACAATCAGTATGGAGGCTGATCATTTGGCTTTGGAAACATATTTAATTTTCGCAGTTCAATCGAACTTTCACGGTAAAAGTTCCATTGCGTATCCATAATGGTTACTATCTGTGGTTTGGATTAGGACTATTTTGTGCGATGTAAATCAATTATTATTAACAGTGCTGTTATGCCTACAACTATTAAAAATCTGATGGTAAATTGAACTGGAAGATTTTGAAGAGCGTGGGTTAGCATTCCAACTTCTCCATCTTCAATCCATTGCGAAAACATTCGTAATTCTTCAAGCAAGGCAACTGAGAAAAAGGCAATCCCAGACACTCCGATGATGTAATTATATTTTGCCTTTTTGACAAGTACAAAATAGCAGTTTACGATTGTCAGAAAATACGAACAGCCAATCCAAAATACCCAACCAATGTTCCAATCCATAAACTTTCTTCACCCCTTTATGCAACCAGTCCTTTTATTATAGTAAGAGCTACTGCTGCAACAATGAAACCTATTGCAATAATTTTTGAAATTAGATTCTCACTTATCGGATTGTATGAAGAAAATTTATTATATAGTATCAGCAACGCAGCATAAACAGGATAGCACCAAGGATTGATATTAAATAAATCGAAAAAGGAGCCAATCTCAGCGACTACAAGAGTTAGCACTAAAGCCCAATACGCTATCTTTTTTAATAAATCTGACATAGGCATTGTACCATAAACAATAGTCTTAATTGAATGGAGTGTTCATATTTAATCAAGCAAGAATAACGTGAACAGCACGTTCGTAATCGGCTTTGCGAACATATATCGTATAGAGCGTTTGATAGTTGACCTTTTGAAATGCAGTTCCGGCTCTTTCACGGGTTCCCATCGAAAACAGAGACGGTGATGATAAATCGCGTGCTTTTGTTCGATAGGTTATTCCTGCCTTTTCTAAAAGCGATGTGTATTTTTGGTATTGAGATTGATTCGAGCAAACAACCAGCTCTTTTTGATTGAAAAATGGCAACATAGAAACTCCTAAGAATCTCACTTCTCGTCGAAAAAATTTCAGCAGAAGTCCGATTATCAATGCACCGCCACAGACCAATATAACCAGAATGGTTTGTGATGACAAGACGAAAAGCGGTTGAGGAAGCAGTCCCAGCATTCCACCAATAATAAATAAAAGCAATATTAGAATCACAATTGCAAATAGGATTGGCTTCTGTTTTTTCATGCTGACACACTCCCTTCTTCAAGAAACAAACCACTATATGCGAACTCTTATAGATGCGTTGAAATCATCTGCATCTTATTGTTACTATACATACAATAGAAGATTTCGTCCATGCTTTTGTACTAACATGGAGAAAATCTGTCACGAAATCGGAGTGAACGGTATATCAGCGGTGAACTGGAACCACCCATTTTCATAGAACATCGTATACTCTCCACTGTATTTTTCGAGAATCAGCCGGATGTTCGCAAGTCCAAAGCCATGCATCTGCGGTTCTGGTTTTGTCGTTGGAATGGAACCACTTATAATTACAACAGGTTCCGATGTGTTTCGGACAGAGATAAAAAAGTCTTGCTGTGCAACGGCCATGACATGAATCGCTTTATCGCCCTTATCATACTGCTGACACGCTTCAATGGCATTATCCAAAAGGTTTGATAGAAGCACTACCATATCGGAGACATCAAATGGAAGATTTGATAGATCATTCACTTCAAAATCAATGCTGATCTTCTTTTGAGTTGCTTCGGCAGCTTTTGTATTGAAAAGTGCGTCCAAGATGGGATGATGTGTGTTGACAAGGAATAGCCGATCAGTTTGCTGTTCGGTGATTTTTTCAAGATATTCTTCAGCGGCAGAATACTCTTGATTCTTCATCAATCGATTTAGGATATTCAGGTGCGCCCGGAAATCGTGAACTTTTTTCCTTTGGGCAGAATAAAGTTCGCTTGCCGAAGTCATGTTTTTCGATTGTAGCTGAATCTGCTGGTTAAGCATCAATAATTGTTCTCTTTCCGATGCTGCATACTCCATTCGCTCCAATAAAAAGAGAATTGCAATGTTTGAAATAAAAATGAGAATACAACAGCCAGCAGAAACAAACTCTTCTATATTGTGACCGCTTGTAACGTAAAGTAGAATCACAAGCATTACAAACGATGCGCATGGAAATAAAAAGTACAGTATCAGCTGCGAATGTTGAGCATCGCTTCTGGGTCTGTTGCCCATACGCTGAAGCATCATTTTGCGAAATAGCGCAATAATAAATAATTCGGCTGAATAATAAGAGATTCCGTAGATTAGCGATAGTGTCTTGTTTGCTTGAAACGTCTGAGCATCCATCCCACAAACCGAAGTTGCAAGCATTCCGACTGCAAAAGATAAACTATAAGTCAAGAGATATTCTACAACGATAAGAAATAATAAAAACTTTCCTGAGATATTCTCATATAGAGTTCTGGCAACAATAAAGCAGGATAGTAGAATCAAGAGAATTTTGACGATTTGGTTTCGATTTAAGGCAATAACACTGAATTCAATGGATGCATACATTAAAATAGTTTGAACTATTACACCGACAAGAAATCTATGATTCCTCCAACGGTGCGAAGCAAAAGCGTCTAAAAACAGACATACGCAGACTGAATCTATGATTGTGTAAACCAAACTGATCAAAGCATCCATCTACTTTTACCTCGCCAATGTAAATATTTCTGTTTTAGCTCACTATAATTCTTTTCGCTTGGAGCCAGACAAAGACCACCGCGCAATTGGACTTTATTGTATTGAAAGATTTCGACATAGTGCATATTGACAAGATAGCTTTTTTGAATACGAAGGAAACCGAGTGGCTCGATTTTTTCGGATAGTTCCGTTATGTTGCCGTAAAATTGGTATGCTGGGCTTTTTTCGTCCAACAAGTGCATAACAATGATTCTTCGATGAGATTCTAAATACAGAATGTCATTTACAGGTACATCGATAATTTCAGAGTTGATTGAAATTGTGACAAGCTGTTTCCGCCGAAGTACTTCTTGGACAGCTGAATCAAAGTAGGAATCAAGTTTAGCAGAGAGATCTGCTTTTAGTAAGTAACGAAAGGCTTGAACTTCAAATCCCTCTGGAGCATACTGAATAAAATTCGTAATAAAGATAATCACAATGTTTTCATTTTCTGCTCGTAACTTTCTGGCAAGCTCAATTCCATTTGTTTCGCCCATATCAATATCCAGAAGCGCAATATCATACGGAAGTGATAAGTCTATTTGACTTGGTTGAGAAAATCCATAAAATCTTGATGATACCTGTGTTTCTTCGGTTTTCTTTTCAAGTGTTTCAATGATAGAATCAACGATCTGCCGTTCATCGTCACAAACCAAGACATTCATTTTGAAATTCCTCCATTGCACATGTGCACATGGGACCGCTTTTCATTACACAACATACAGCCCTGTTCCTTACAAGTATAATACGATTATGCCAAAACTTCAAATAGTCAAAAGCCTTTGGTTGACGATTGACTTGTAATATGGCGAAAGGTAGCTTTGGTGTGCTCCCCTAATGCTGGATGTCCACTGTTAGGGAGCATACTATCTGTACGCACACCGATTTCGTTACAAAATTTCTCTGTTTTGCTACAAAATTGTGGACTTTGATTGGTCTTTGTGCTTTGATGTTATCATAGTTGATCTAATCTGTGCATAAGAGGGGAGAAAATTAAATGAGAGGAGTAATAATAGTTTTAATGGCGATTTTAGGCGTGATATTCCCTAAATTTTTGGTGAAAGCAATTAAAAGCACTGATAGAAATGATGCTGATGGAGGTCTTTTGGGTTCACAAATCACTTTTGGAATGCTGATGCTGATAATTGGTATATTTCTCAATTCGGGTATTTAAGGCTGAGTGATTCACAAATCAATACAAAGATAATATGCCATAAAATCGTATTATCAGGTCATAGGAGAATAGAAATGAACAAAAAAACGATTTCTTTCTTATTGCGCCTTTACCATTTTGGGGATGTGTTTCAATATGGCTTAGCAATCTTGCGAGATTAACGCCTGAAAGTGCAGTGCCGTATGCGTGGGCTGCTTTGTTTTTCTCATATGGAATTGTAGCCTTGTATTATATTCAGATGGCAATATCTTTCAAAAGTTGTAGTAATAGCCCAAAAGTGAAGTCCGCATGGATTATGTTGGGAATTTCGACACTATTTTTAGTGGGTTCGATAATTTTAGCTATTCGATAAAGGAAGGTAAAGTCTCTAAACAAGAAGCAAAGGGGGATTTTTGATGGCTTGTAAAAATTGTGGTTATGAAAACAAGTTGGGTGTTCGATATTGCCAACGGTGCGGTCAGTATATTGAACCAAAACGGACATTGGCACAAGAAGTTAAATCGTGGGATTTTAGAAGTCTCGCTGGTGTTGGCCGTAGAGATGTGAATATTGCGCCGCTGTTTACTGCATCACCCGTTCAAACTCCAGCAAAAGCACACCAAACGCCCTCGCCTGTTGAACCGATGCCAGACGGAAGATGGTATTGCCCGGACTGCGGAACATTAAATGCTTCTTCTGAACGTTTTTGCAAAAACTGTGGAAAAGTTCGATAACTATCGTTTAGCATTAAAAACTACGGAAGCTTTACGCTGAAAGCTGTAACTTTAAGCAGACCGGAAAGCTTATAATGAGGGTAGAACAGAAATATGACCAACGAAGATACCACTGATTTTGACGAGCACTTCGCTAAAATTTCGTCCTATATTGTGGACACATTGCACGGCGTTCCACTTGAGATGACCGAGGATGAAAAAGAACAATTTCGCATACAGGTTATTTCAAATCAGTATGCAGAACGGTTGCTAAGTGAAGCCGAAAAGACAGAAACGTATAGAGGTTTATCAAAAATTGATATTCTCCATACAGTTTCTATCCCTCAACTGGCTAGAACAATCCCACTTAAAGGTTTGAATCTCAGTTTAGAAAAATACAGAATGCCGGATGGTGTAATAATAGAGGTTGAGAGTTCGTCACATTATTTGGGGTCATTTAGTGAGAAAAATGATTCTTCCACAAATTGGATAGAAAAGATCATGGAGGGTGTCGGTATTCACTAGATGGATTCTCAAGAAGCATAAACAGCCCGCTATTTGCAGAGAATTCTGGAAGAAAATTGAAGAAAGCATCCTTCCGGCAACAGCATCCCGGACGTTTGTGAACTCTCACAACAGAGATCAAGAACCAATCCCTGCTTTGCGCTTACACCGTTTTGGTGACATTTTTTCTCCGTCTTGCTACAATATTGTGGATTTTTTCTATTTGTGCTTTGCTATTATCAACATCTAAAATGGAAACCGTGATGGAGGTGATTCCAATGCAGATAATTTCCTTGAAAACAAATTGAATGCTTTGGCAAACGGTGGCCAGTTCTCCATTTCCTACGACATCACGATTCCGTAATAAAAGCATTAGATAATGGGTATAAAAGCCACGATTCTTTAGAGTCGAAAGAAAAGAATCGTGGCTTTGTACGTTTGAATTATGGAGCAAGCCAAATGAATAAGAAATTGGGATTTTTTAGCAGTATGGCGGTTGCCTTTATAGTTTTGATATTGGTCTTTCTTTGCATTCGTTTTTCAGGTCAGGGAAAATTTGCTACACATGGAGGAACCAATCCGTCTGATGTAAAATGTATTTATACTTCAGTTTGGCCGGATAATGAATACACTAGGCTTATTTGTGAGCCGGAAAGTGGAACGATAGAATATATATTGGATGGTTCTAATGCTGGGTATTATGCAATCTTTTATAATAATATCTCTGAAGAAGAAATACAAAAATATATTGACCAATTGAAAACCTTAGGATACGCTGAAGAGGCATCGGCTTCAGAAAGCGTTTCGACAGGCGTTTTGCTAAGAAAAGATGAAACATGGATAAGCATTGCATACTCAGAGGGAGGATTTGGAATCCGGATTTCAGTAGAAAAATCCTGAATAAAAGAGATGCTGGGGAATCCCGGTTATCCCTATATTGGGGCGGCAGAAGAAAAAAATACTCTTTACAAATATTTGAAATCTATTTCTACAGATGAAGAATATGCTGAAATAGCATCAAGAATCCTAGACGAATGGCTGTCGGAAAGTGATGGCTCCTAATTTTATCAAAAAAGTGGTGATTCCAATGCAGAGTTCCGTCTTATAAGGAAAATGCTTGAAAGAAGAATAAAAAATGAAATTCCAAACAAAACTCACATTATGCAAAGCTGTATTCATCTTCATAGCAATAGTCGTATGCGCACTATGGGCATTTGAGTTTCGTATAGCAGCTGTTGTTGTACTTTTGATAGACTATATTTTTGATTTTATAACACGTCGTTGTCCTTTTTGTGGGAAGCACTTTTCAATTGTACTAACAGTGAAAGATCGTTGTCCATTTTGCGGAAAATTATTCGAGTAAATATTTTATGGAAGCAGTGGGTATTCCATGCAGAAATAAATGTGTGTGCTATAAAATGTCAGCCAATTATAGGAAGAGACCTATATTCTCTGTAATGGACAATGGTCAATTATGAAAACTATTGCAAAATGAAAATACGATAGCAATCGTACAAAAACAGAAATCCGGAAACTTTTTTGAGTTATTATGGTTCAAAAAAGTTTCCGGATTTTCTGTAATGCTTTTTGAAGAGCCATTCTGTAACAGCCAATCACATTTCTATGAAAAAAGGTCAATCTTCTAGTCTACCGTGATCGCAACCAAGTGAAAGATAATGTTCGATTTCTCCACTCAGCACAAGCTGGGTATATTCCAAGGGCTTGTTATATAAGTAGCCAGTCCAGTTCTGCTCGCTGTGCCGGGGTGTTGCCATATTCGTCCTCAATGACGATGCAGTCGATGGAAAGAATGGTTCCATCCTCGAATCGGGCTTCCGCCCGGTTGGTGTCCATGTTGTAGCGACAGGAAAGCACTTTTTGAGAGTGATTATGGTCGAAATTCTGATTTCGTTTCATTTGAATCGCTCCTTTAATGATTTTGAAATTTAATTTTCAACGATATGTGGTATCTTTTTTCTTTCTCTTAAGTCACCCAACCGCACTGTCCCGCATCTGCCGGACGGTCAATGCAAGCTGCTCCTCGACTTGCTTGTCCAGCTTGGCAAGGTAGCTACCCAGCTCCCCGGACAGGAGCAGTTGATTGTACCGGATGGGATGATGTTCTTTCAGATACCTTTTATGTAAGCGGCCCCACCGCCCGGTGGGGTGCTGCTCTGTCGGGGCTGCTGCGGTCAGGTTCGGCAGATAGTGGTCATTGACAAGGGTGTAGTCCAGACCATTGTTGCTGTCGTGGAGCGTGTTCTTTAAGGTAGTCATGCTGCGTTATCCTCCTTTGGTTTCGGCGTTGGGACTGCTTCTGGGTCTGGTTTTAGATTTCCTTTTTTCTTGTGATAGAATTCCAAGGTTTTCTTGTTGTGGTTGATTCTTCTGCACTCATCGGAACAAAATTCCTGCTGGCTGTGTGTAGGCCAGTAGGAGTGACCGCACACGGCACAGGTGCGCTGCCGGTAGTAGTGAGTTCCTCTCTCGGCTTCTCTATCCGCTTTCTTTTGCTCCAGTCTTGCCTGATTCCAGCATTCCCTTGAGCAGAAAAGCTGTCGGTTGCTCGTAGGTGTAAACACCTTCCCGCAGTGCGGACACGTTTTGGTTTTAATGATCTCGCCACCGTTTTCAGCGATTTTCTTTGCCTTTCGCTTTTCTCGGTAGGCTTTTTCACGTTTGCGCTGCTTTTCCATGCGCTGCCGTTCTTCCTGCTCCTTCTGCGCTTTCAGTTCGGCAAGTTCTTCCTCGGTATAAGCAATATCGACTTGGCCGACATAGTTGAAATAAATGTCAACCTTTTGTGTGCGGGCATTGCCTGCACCCTCGGCTTCATAAACAACGATTTTATCGACAAGTTCGTTAAACATTGAATCGGAGATTTCTGTTGGATTTTTGCACTTACGAATCAGCGAAATGAAATGTTGAATATCAACAGAACTTGACTTATCTTCGGCAATTTCGGATTTCATCGTTTCCATCTTCGATTCCAATTCTGCCTGCTCGCTATCATACTGTGCCATCAGCTGCTTGTACTGTCGTTCGGGCAACAGTCCAGCCATAAGATTTTCGTACAGGCTACGAATAAGGGCAGAAAGCTCATCATAGCGTTTTTGACAACGTTTCAATTCCGATTGGTTCTGCTTCGGCTTTTCTTCACGTTTCTCTTTCCAAAGCGATTGCAGTTCCAAAGCGAAGGTTTCTTCATCTTTTAGAACAAATCTCGAAAAGCGTTTGACCGATGCCAATATCAGGGCTTCAACATTATCGGCACTGATTGAATGGGCAGTACAGCCATTCACCCGACTTGCATATCCACCACAACGATAAGAATATTGAGTAGACCCATCCTTTTTACTGTAGTGTGTTTGCAAGGTCAATCTTCTGCCGCAGTCGGCACAATACAGATACCCGCTTAAACGGTTGGTGTGCGTTCCCCAAGCAGAAGCGCGATTCACTCGGCATCTGCGTTTCTGAACACTATCCCAAAGTTCTTGCGATATAATCGGTTCATGCGTGTTCTGGAAAACGTACTGTTCATCTTCATCTGTTTCTTTTCTCTTGTGAAGTTTGAAATTTGTGCTTACAGATTTTCGTAAAACAGTGTGTCCCAGATATTCCTGCCGACCTAAAATTGTTCTTACGGAGGAGGTGCCCCACAGGTACGGGTTGGAGAACTTTGTCCCATTGTACTGCTCCGGGTGATATTTCTTTGCGTATGCAGCAGGAATCAGGACTTTTTCCTCTGTCAACAGTTCTGCGATTGTCCGTGGGCTTTTTCCCTCGTTCGCAAGAAGAAAAATGCGCTTTACGACTTCGGATGCCACCGGATCAACAACAAGTGTCTGCTTGTCGTTCGGCAAACGGTTATATCCATACGGAATAGAGCCGCTGCAACGTTTTCCATCTTTCATCCGGGCATCGAACACAGCCTTGATTTTATTGCTCGTGTCTTTGGCATACCATTCGTTGAACAGAGGTTATTCGGGAAAGGGAAAGACAAACAAGCAGAAATCCAGTATTCATGCGGGTTTGTGGCGGGATGGCTCCCCAAAAGCTGAACACCAATAAGACAAGCAGCAATACAATCGCATATCGTTTCTCAGGGAGAATGTTGATTTACGTCACATTCTCCCTTTTTTTATTCCAGAAACGAGGTGATTGCAAAGTGAACACACAAATTATCGCCATCGCCAACCAGAAAGGCGGCGTTGGCAAGACAACGACCTGTACCAACCTGGGGATCGGGCTGGCGCAGGCCGGACGAAAGGTGCTGCTGATCGACGGAGACCCGCAAGGCAGCCTGACCATCAGCCTGGGCCATCCCCAACCAGACAAGCTGCCCTTTACCCTGTCCGACGCGATGGGCCGTATTCTGATGGATGAGCCGCTGCGACCCAGCGAGGGTATCCTGCACCACCCGGAGGGTGTTGACCTGATGCCTGCGGACATCCAGTTGTCTGGTATGGAGGTTTCTCTGGTGAACGCCATGAGCCGCGAGACCATCTTGCGGCAGTATCTGGACACCGTAAAGGGACAGTATTCCCATATCCTCATTGATTGCCAGCCCTCTCTGGGGATGCTCACGGTCAATGCGCTGGCAGCCGCCAATAGGGTCATAATTCCCGTCCAGGCAGAGTATCTGCCCGCCAAGGGTTTGGAACAACTGCTCCAAACAGTAAATAAGGTGAAACGGCAGATCAACCCAAAACTCCAGATTGACGGCATCCTGCTGACGATGGTGGACAACCGCACCAACTTTGCCAAGGAGATCGCCGCCCTGCTGCGGGAGACCTACGGCAGCAAAATCAAGGTGTTCGCCACCGAGATTCCCCATTCTGTTAGGGCAAAGGAAATCAGCGCCGAGGGCAAGAGCATTTTTGCCCATGACCCCGGCGGCAAGGTGGCTGAGAGCTACAAAAATCTGACGCAGGAGGTGACGAAACTTGAAAAGCAGCGCGAAAAAAGTAGAGCTGGCATCGGTAGATGACCTGTTTTCTACCGAGGAAAGCCGTGCCGACGCACAGCGGGAACGGGTGTTGGAAATCCCGCTGTCTGAGCTGCACCCTTTTAAGAACCATCCGTTCAAAGTCAAGGATGATGAATCCATGATGGAAACTGCGGACAGTATCCGGCAGTATGGTGTGCTGGTTCCGGCGATTGCAAGACCTGACCCGGATGGCGGCTATGAATTAGTAGCCGGACACAGGCGGCACAGGGCCAGTGAACTGGCGGATAAAGAAACCATGCCGGTCATTGTCCGGGATTTGGACGATGATGCCGCTACCATCATCATGGTGGACAGCAATTTGCAGCGTGAAAGCCTGCTCCCCAGCGAAAGAGCCTTTGCCTATAAAATGAAGCTGGATGCCATGAAGCATCAAGGCGAACGCAGAGATTTAACTTGTGCCCAAGTTGGGCACAAGTCAGACGGAAAGAAATCCAGAGACATTTTGGCTGAACAGGTCGGGCAGAGTAAAAATCAGATTCAACGCTTTATTCGCCTGACGGAGCTGATTCCCGAACTGCTGGATATGCTGGATGAGCGAAAAATCGCTCTCAATCCGGCCTATGAGCTGTCCTTTCTTAAAAAAGAGGAACAGACCCAGCTTTTGGACGCGATGGACAGCGAACAGGCCACACCTTCTCTCTCCCAGGCTCAGCGGCTCAAGAAATTCAGCCAAGAGGGGCATTTATCCATTGATGTGATGCGAGCTATTATGGGCGAGGAAAAGAAAAGCGATCTGGACAAGGTGACATTCACCTCGGACACTTTGCGGAAGTATTTTCCCAAGAGCTACACACCCCAGCGGATGCAGGAAACCATTATCAAGCTGCTGGAACAGTGGCAGAAAAAACGCCAGAGAGATCAGGAACGATGAAAGGAGCCGCCTATGAGGGATATGTCCGCCCGTGAGCTGAAAGGACACAACATTCTTGCCGTGGAGCGTTTTCAGGATAACACCCGCCGGATGATTGAGTTTTCTGTCCTGCGTTCCTGCACCTACGGCAGTCCCGGTGATGAAATGCGGCTGTTTCTTACGGAGGACGGCTATCAGGCCGCCCTCCTGAGCCAGCAGCGCCGGGAAATCAAAATCAAGCGTTACGCCCGTATCATTGAGGGACATATCCTTGATTTTAAGCCGGACAAGCGCCGCCGCCACTCATAAACAAATCATTACTGCGAAAGGAAAGGATTGAAATGTGTACTGTAAAGGAAATCCGGGAAGCAATCCGGGAGGATTGCCATTCCCAGCATGATATGGAATCTATGGAGATTGACCGTGTTCTGCAAACTCTGCCATTCTCTCAGGGAAATGACCTGTTGGATAAACCGCCCATTCCCAAACGCCCCTACCGGCGCAGAAAAAGTGAACAAAACAGCTGACTGCCACAATTCTTTTTACAGGATTGTGGCTTTTTTCATATCCTGAGAAATTTGGAAGGAGTGAGGTCAATGGCCGTATTTCGCATTGAACGAACCAGAGATTATACCGTAATGAGCAATCACCATTTACGCAACGGGAAACTGTCCCTGAAAGCCAAGGGGCTGCTTTCCATGATGCTGTCCTTACCGGAGGACTGGAACTATACCACCAGAGGGCTTGCCGCCATCTGCAAAGAGGGCGTGGACGCTATCGGCGGCGCGCTGCGGGAGCTGGAAACTGCCGGGTACATCGTCCGCCACCAGCTGCGAGACCGTCAGGGCCGGATCAGCGATACCGAGTATGTCATCTATGAGCAGCCACAGCCGAAGAACCCGGATACGCCACAGCCGGATACGGCTTCACCAGATACGGGAAAACCGGATATGGACAAACCGGATACGGAAAAGCCCGCAGAATTAAATATAGAGAAATCAAATACTCAAAAATCAATTACTCATGGATCAAGTACCGATTCCATTCCCTTCCGGGAGAAAACGGCGGCAAGACCGCCGGAACGGAAAGGAAGGGATGCGATGTCTGTCTCCGAGATAGAAAGTTATCGGGATTTGATTTTAGAGAACATTGAGTATGACTACCTGTGCAGGGAGTTTGCCACCTATCGGGAGGATTTGGACGAGATCGTGGAGCTGATGGTGGAAACCGTCTGTGCCAGACGCAAAACCACCCGGATTGCAGGCAGCGACTTCCCCCATGAGGTGGTGCGCTCCCGTTTTTTGAAGCTGGACAGCGAACATATCCGGTTTGTCATGGACAGCTTGCAGAAAAACACCACCGAGGTCCGCAACATGAAGCAGTACCTGCTGACGGTGCTGTTTAACGCACCCACCACCATCAGCAACCACTACACTTCACAGGTTAATCATGATATGAACGCAGGCGGCTGGTAAGGCCGTCTTTTTTCATCCCACAACAACGGCTTTTACAGGAGGTTACGCTATGAACCAGATGGAAATTTTCAAAAACCCGGAGTTTGGTTCTGTTCGGGTCATCGAAGAAAATGGAAAATACCTGTTCTGCGGTTTGGATGTTACTGCCGCACTCGGTTACAAAGATTCGGCTAAAGCACTGAAAGCGCACTGTACTTCCGATGGGTGGGCGTTTTACCCACTCATCGACAACGTGGGCAGAACCCAGCAAACCCGGTTTATTTCGGAAGGAAATCTATACCGCTTGATCGTTCACAGCAAACTGCCCTCTGCGGAACGATTTGAACGCTGGGTGTTTGATGAGGTGCTGCCCTCTATCCGCAAGCACGGGGCCTACATCACCAGAGAAAAGCTGTGGGAGGTTGCCACTTCCCCGGAAGCCATGATGAAGCTCTGTTCCGACCTGCTGGCAGAACGGGAGGAAAATGCGGCGCTGCGGGAGGAAAACGCCATGCTGGAGGGCAAGGCAGCCTTTTATGACCTGTTCATTGACCTCAAGCACAGCACCAATCTCCGTACCACCGCCAAGGAACTGGTTGTGCCGGAGCGCCGGTTTGTCCGCTTCCTGCTGGAACAGCGGTTTGTGTACCGCGCCCCGTCCGGGAATGTACTGCCTTATGCAAAGCCCGCCAATGATGGCCTGTTCACCGTCAAGGACTACTGCAACCACGGGCATACCGGCTCCTATACGCTGGTAACGCCCCAGGGCAAGCTGTATTTTGCCCAGCTGCGGGACAGCATCCTGCTGATGATATGATTACCCGGTATCTTTTGCGGCGGCTGGTGGTCCCGCCTTAGTAAAATGCACCATCCCTGCAAATTTTCACAGGAAGGAGGCGTTACCCCATGCAGGAAGAAGTGGAAAACAGGACTTTGACGCTGGTAGTCAACGGCACAAAGTTCACCGGGCGGCTGTTTAAGGCCGCCATTTGTAAATACCTTGCCCACTGCAAGGAAAAGAAGCTGCAAAGGCAGAGAAGCCGGGACGCGCCTGTGAAGCCCCAAGGCAAGCAGACGGTCAAGCAGCTCATTGGTCAGAACCAAGGCGTTTCCAATATCGAAATCACCGATCCTTCCATCAAGGAATTTGAAAAGATTGCCCGGAAATACGGTGTGGATTATGCGGTAAAAAAAGACCGCAGTACCTCCCCGCCCAAGTACCTGATCTTTTTCAAGGCACGGGATGCGGATGCGCTGACCGCCGCTTTTACCGAGTACACCGGCAAAAAAGTGAAAAAAGCAGAGAAAACAGAACGTCCGTCTGTGCTGGCAAAGCTGAATCAGTTCAAAGAGCTGGTCAAAAATGCCGTGGTGGACCGCACCAGGCGAAAGGAGCTGGAACGATGAAAAAGCAGCTTGACATCAAAAAGCTCCTGATTTTGAACCTGCCCTATATCCTGATGGGCTTGTTTGCCACCAACTTCGGGGAAGCATGGCGGATGGCGCAGGGCGCGGACGCTTCTCAAAAGGCGCTCTCCCTGATTTCTGTCTTGCCGGTGGCGCTGGCAAGCTGGTGGCCCAGCCTGCACCCGTTGGACCTGTTGGTGGGAATCTGCTGCGGTGGTGGTCTGCGGCTGGCGGTATATCTGAAAAGCAAAAATGCGAAGAAATACCGCCACGGCATGGAGTATGGTTCCGCCCGCTGGGGAACACACGAGGACATCGCCCCTTATGTGGACCCGGTTTTCCAGAACAATGTGATTCTGACGAAAACCGAGAGCCTGACCATGAACAGCCGCCCCAAGGACCCCAAGACGGCGCGAAATAAAAATGTGCTGGTGATCGGCGGCTCCGGTTCCGGTAAGACCCGATTCTGGCTGAAACCCAACCTGATGCAGATGCACAGCTCCTATGTGGTGACAGACCCCAAGGGAACCATTCTGGTGGAGTGCGGTAAAATGCTCCAGCGCGGTACACCGAAAATGCGTCCCAAGCTGGGCAAGGATCATCAGCCGGTAAAGGATCGACATGGCAATCCGGTCTATGAGACCGTAAAGGACAAAAACGGCAAAGTGGTCTATGAGCCGTATCGAATTAAGGTTCTCAATACCATCAACTTCAAGAAGTCCATGCACTACAATCCTTTTGCCTATCTGCATAGCGAAAAGGACATTTTGAAGCTGGTTACGACTTTAATAGCGAACACCAAGGGAGAGGGCAAAGCCGGGGACGATTTCTGGGTCAAGGCAGAAACGCTTTTGTATTGCGCCCTCATCGGATATATCCACTATGAAGCCCCGGTGGAAGAACAAAACTTTGCCACTCTCATCGAGTTCATCAACGCGATGGAGGTCCGGGAGGACGACGAGGAATTTAAGAACCCGGTGGACTTGATGTTCGACGAGCTGGAAGCCCGGAACCCCAACCACTTTGCAGTCCGGCAATATAAAAAATACAAGCTGGCGGCGGGCAAAACCGCAAAATCTATCCTGATTTCCTGTGGTGCGCGGCTTGCCGTGTTCGATATTGCCGTGCTGCGGGAGGTCACTTCCTACGATGAGCTGGAGCTGGACACCCTGGGAGACCGGAAAACCGCCCTGTTCCTCATTATGAGCGATACGGACGATTCCTTTAACTTCCTGATCTCCATGTGCTACACCCAGCTGTTCAATCTCCTGTGCGAAAAGGCGGATGATGTGTACGGCGGGCGGCTGCCGGTTCATGTGCGCTGTCTCATTGACGAGGCGGCCAATATCGGCCAGATCCCCCGCCTGGAAAAGCTGGTGGCCACCATCCGTTCCAGAGAAATTTCCGCCTGTCTGGTCTTGCAGGCGCAGAGCCAGCTCAAGGCTATCTACAAGGACAACGCCGATACCATCATCGGAAACATGGATACCTCCATTTTCCTGGGCGGCAAGGAGCCGACCACCCTGAAAGAGTTGGAAGCCGCCCTTGGGAAAGAGACCATCGACACCTACAACACCGGAGAGAGCCGTGGGAGGGAAACCTCCCACTCTCTTAACTATCAGAAATTGGGGAAAAGCCTGATGAGCCAGGATGAACTGGCCGTCATGGACGGCGGCAAGTGCATCCTCCAGCTGCGCGGTGTGCGGCCTTTCCTTTCGGATAAGTACGACATCACCAAGCACCCCAATTTCAAATACACTGCCGATGCCAGTAAGAAAAACGCCTTTGACATTGAGGCGTTTCTGTCTGCGCGGCTGAGGCTGAAGCCCAATGATGTCTGCGACGTGTACGAAGTGGACGCTGCGGGCGACGAATGATGTTCCGCTGTGAAGGGAGTGATTTTATCTATTCGCCTTACCTGCCCCTTGCGGGGCCATCGGCGTACAAAGCGGACAATCGCACAAAAAATAATGAAAAAGGAGGACAGCCGGAATCAGGCCCCCGGAAACCGGGCGGCGGATTGTTCCGGCTTTTGTATGCCTATGAAACATGACTGACAAACCTTATCAAAATGATTCCGGCTAACAATTATTTATGGAATTTTTCAATGAAGCGATCAATGTGTTGCAGACCCTCGTGATTGCCCTTGGTGCTGGTCTTGGCGTATGGGGCGTTATCAACCTGCTGGAAGGTTACGGAAACGACAACCCTGGTGCAAAGAGTCAGGGTATGAAGCAGCTTATGGCGGGCGCTGGTGTGGCTGTGGTCGGCCTGATCCTCGTACCGCTGCTTTCCGGTCTGTTTGCCGTCTAAACTGTCCCTGAAAAATCCTTGCCCCTCCCGTAACAGACGGGAGGGGCTGAAAGGAGGTCACACTGTATGGATTTTCTGCTGGACGCACTTACTGAGTGGCTCAAGGAAATGCTGGTAGGCGGCATTATGGGCAACCTGTCCGGGATGTTCGATTCTGTAAACCAGCAGGTCGGAGATATATCCGTGCAGGTTGGGCAAACGCCGCAGGGCTGGAACGGCGGCATTTTCAGCATGATCCAGAACCTCTCCAACTCCATCATGGTTCCCATCGCCGGTGTGATTCTGGCGATTGTAATGACGCTGGAACTGATCCAGATGATTACCGACAAAAACAACCTGCATGATGTGGACACCTGGATGATTTTCAAATGGGTGTTCAAGTCAGCCGCAGCCATACTCCTTGTCACGAATACATGGAATATCGTCATGGGCGTGTTTGATATGGCGCAGAGTGTGGTGGCACAGGCATCCGGGATCATTTCTTCGGATGCAGCCATTGATATTTCCTCTGTCCTTACGGACATGGAACCCCGGCTGATGGAAATGGATTTGGGTCCGCTGTTCGGGCTTTGGTTCCAGAGTATGTTTATCGGCGTTACCATGTGGGCGCTGTATATCTGCATCTTCATCGTGATTTATGGCCGTATGATTGAAATTTACCTTGTGACATCCGTTGCGCCCATCCCTATGGCTGCCATGATGGGCAAGGAATGGGGCGGCATGGGCCAGAACTATCTGCGCTCCCTGCTGGCGCTGGGATTCCAGGCATTTCTCATTATTGTCTGTGTGGCGATTTATGCTGTACTGGTACAGGACATCGCTACGGAGGAAGATGTGATTATGGCGATTTGGAGCTGTGTGGGCTATACGGTTTTACTGTGTTTTACCCTCTTTAAGACCGGAAGCCTTGCAAAAGCTGTATTCCAGGCTCATTGAGGAGGACGCATGAAGAAATATCAAATCATTTATGCTGATCCCCCGTGGAGTTACCGTGTTTGGAGAAAAAAAGAACACGGCAGAACCGCAGAGAGCCACTATTCCACTATGACCATAGAGGACATCCGAACACTGCCAGTTGGACAGTTGGCGGACAAAAACTGTATTTTGTTTTTGTGGGTAACTTTCCCGGTTATTCGAGAAGCCTTTACTGTGATTGACGCATGGGGATTCACCTATAAAACAGTGGCGTTCTGCTGGGTCAAGCAGAATCGAAAATCCCCCTCCCTGTTTTGGGGGCTGGGGCATTGGACCAGAGCAAACGCCGAGCTGTGTCTGTTAGCAACCAAAGGCTCCCCAAAACGTCAGTCTGCAAGAGTGCATCAGATTGTGATGACACCAGTGGAAGCCCACAGCAAGAAACCGGATATTGTCCGGGATAAAATTGTTGCACTTGCAGGAGATGTCCCGCGTATTGAGCTGTTCGCCAGACAAGCCACACCCGGTTGGGATGTATGGGGCAACGAGGTGGACAGTTCTGTTTCATTTCCATAAAGGAGGGAGTTTCTATGGCCTATGTACCTGTACCCAAAGACCTGACGAAAGTCAAAACCAAGGTTGCCTTTAACTTAACCAAGCGGCAGTTAGTCTGCTTTGGCGGTGGGGCGCTTTTGGGCGTACCGCTGTTCTTTCTGCTCCGTGGCTCTGCTGGAAACAGTACGGCAGCCCTGTGCATGATGTTCGTGATGCTGCCCTTCTTCCTGCTGGCGATGTACGAAAAGCATGGTCAGCCGTTGGAAAAAATCGTGGGCAATATCATCCGCGTCACAGTGATCCGCCCCAGGCAGCGCCCCTACCGCACCAATAACTTCTATGCCGTGTTGCAGCGGCAGGCAAATCTCGACGAGGAGGTGTCACACATTGTTTACGGCAATCAAAAACTGGCTGCACCAGCTGTTCGGAAAAAACGAGGAAAAAGCTGTGCAGCCGGTCAAAACAAAGAAAAAGCTGTCCCGCACCGACAGAAAACAGATTGAAGCTGCGATCGCCCGTGCCAACCGCACGGACAAAAAGGAAAAATCGGCGCAGGACAGTATCCCCTATGAACGGATGTGGCCGGACGGTATCTGCCGGGTATCAGACGGTCACTACACAAAAACCATTCAATTTCAGGACATCAACTATCAGCTCTCACAGAACGAGGATAAAACCGCGATCTTCGAGGGCTGGTGCGATTTCCTCAACTACTTCGACAGCTCGATTCAGTTTGAGCTGTCTTTTTTGAACCTTGCGGCATCGGAGGAAACCTTTGCCCGCGCCATCAACATCCCTCTCCAGGGGGACGATTTTGACAGCATCCGTATCGAGTACATGACCATGCTGCAAAACCAGCTGGCAAAGGGCAACAACGGCCTTATCAAAACCAAGTACCTCACCTTCGGCATTGACGCAGACAGCATCAAGGCGGCCAAGCCCCGTCTGGAGCGCATTGAGACCGACATTCTCAACAACTTCAAGCGGCTGGGCGTGGTGGCGGAAACGCTGGACGGAAAGGCGCGGCTTGCCCAGCTGCATGGTATCTTCCACATGGACGAGCAGCTGCTGTTCCGGTTTGAGTGGGACTGGCTCCCCATCAGCGGCCTGTCCACCAAGGACTTTATCGCCCCCAGCTCCTTTGAGTTCCGCACCGGCAAGCAGTTCCGCATGGGTAAAAAGTACGGGGCGGTTTCTTTCGTGCAGATTCTCGCCCCGGAACTGAACGACCGGATGCTGGCTGATTTTCTGGATATGGAATCCAACCTGATTGTCAGCCTGCATATCCAGTCGGTGGATCAGATCAAGGCCATCAAGACGGTCAAGCGAAAAATCACCGATCTGGACCGCAGCAAAATCGAGGAACAGAAAAAGGCTGTCCGTGCCGGATATGACATGGACATCATCCCTTCCGACCTTGCCACTTATGGTGTCGAGGCCAAAAAGCTCTTGCAGGATTTGCAGAGCCGTAACGAGCGTATGTTCCTTGTGACATTTCTGGTGCTGAACACAGCGGACAATCCCCGCCAACTGGACAACAATGTGTTCCAGGCCAGCTCCATCGCACAGAAGTACAACTGCCAGCTGACAAGGCTGGACTTCCAGCAGGAAGAAGGGCTGATGAGCTGCCTGCCTTTGGGTCTGAATCAGATCGAGATTCAGCGGGGGCTGACCACCAGTTCCACGGCGATCTTTGTGCCGTTCACCACACAGGAATTATTCCAGAACGGTAAGGAGGCGCTGTACTACGGCATCAACGCCCTGTCCAACAACCTTATCATGGTGGACCGCAAGCTGCTGAAAAACCCCAATGGCCTGATTCTCGGTACGCCGGGTTCCGGTAAATCTTTCAGCGCCAAGCGCGAGATCGCCAACTGTTTCCTGCTGACTTCCGACGAGGTGGAAATCCTAGACCCGGAAGCGGAATATGCCCCGCTGGTGGAGCGTCTGCATGGGCAGGTCATCAAAATTTCGCCCACCTCTACCAACTATATCAACCCGATGGACCTGAACCTGGACTACTCGGACGATGAAAGCCCGCTGTCCCTCAAGTCTGACTTCATTCTCAGCTTGTGCGAGCTGATCGTGGGCGGCAAGGAGGGCTTGCAGCCGGTGCAGAAAACCATCATCGACCGCTGTGTGCGGCTGGTGTATCAGGACTATCTCAACGACCCACGCCCGGAGAATATGCCCATTCTGGAGGACCTGTATAACCTCTTGCGGAGTCAGGAGGAAAAGGAAGCCCAGTACATTGCAACGGCGCTGGAAATCTATGTGACCGGCTCCCTCAATGTGTTCAATCACCGAACCAATGTGGACATCAACAACCGCATTGTCTGTTATGACATTAAGGAATTGGGCAAGCAGCTGAAGAAAATCGGGATGCTGGTGGTGCAGGACCAGGTGTGGAACCGCGTCACCATCAACCGTGCTGCCCACAAGTCCACCCGTTACTACATTGACGAGATGCACCTGCTGCTGAAAGAGGAACAGACTGCCGCCTACACCGTTGAAATCTGGAAGCGGTTCCGCAAGTGGGGCGGCATCCCGACTGGTATCACGCAGAATGTCAAAGACCTTTTGAGCAGCCGCGAGGTGGAGAACATCTTTGAAAACTCCGACTTCGTGTATATGCTCAACCAGGCGGGCGGAGACCGGCAGATTCTTGCCAAGCAGCTGGGTATTTCTACGCACCAGCTATCCTATGTGACCCACTCCGGCGAGGGCGAAGGGCTTTTGTTCTACGGTTCCACCATCCTGCCGTTTGTGGACCACTTCCCAAAGAATACGGAACTGTACCGTATCATGACCACCAAACCGTTGGACTTAAAAAAGGAGAATGAACAGCATGACAAAGAAAGAAATTGAAAAAGGCGCAGGTCTGCTTCTGGCCGCTGTCAGCGGCTGTGAGCAGATGGTGGAACTGCTTCGCGCCGCCGTCCATTACTGCTATGAGCAGGAAAAGACAGCAAAAAATCTCACGCCCAAGGGCTATGCCGGATTTACCCGGATTCACCATATCTGGACAGAGGGCATACCGGATGTTCCCAAGCTGTTTATTGGCAGCCCAATTCAGGATCGGGACATGGCAAGAGGAACCCTGATGGCGCTTTTCCTGTCCACAACGGTTTTTCCGGCAGAAACCATTCAGATTCCAGTATATGCGGAAACCTGTGTGCTGCTGGATGACCTGATGGCGGGTGGCTGGTATGCGTAAGGAACCGCGCCTGCACTTTACAGACGAGGAACGCGCTGACCCGGCGCTGGAGAAGCCCATCCGCAAGGCTGACCGGGCCGCCGCCAAAGCAGACAAGGCGCAGGCGAAAATCCCCAAAAAGCAGGTGCGGCAAAAAACGGTGGACCCTAAGACTGGCAAAGTGACCACCAAGCTGGTGCTGGAGGACAAAAAGAAGCCGCCCTCCAAGTTGTCCCACGCGGTCCGGGATGCTCCGGGAGATGCGGCGCTGGGGAAACTCCACAAGGAAATCCGTGAAACGGAACAGGACAATGTGGGCGTGGAGAGCGCCCACAAGTCCGAGGAAGCTGTTGAAACCGGTGTGCGGCTGTTCCGGGAAGGCTACCGCAGTCACAAGCTGAAGCCATACCGCAAGGCGGCACAGGCGGAACAAAAGCTGGAAAAGGCTAATGTAAACGCCCTGTATCAGAAGTCTTTGCGGGAAAATCCCCAGCTTACCAGCAATCCGTTTTCACGCTGGCAGCAGAAACAGGCCATTAAAAAGGAATACGCCGCCGCCAAGCGCGCCGGTCAAGCTGCCGGAAACACCGCCAACACCGCAAAAAAGACCGGCAAAGCCGCCAAGACGGTCAAGGAAAAGGCACAGCAGGCCGGAGCATTTGTTATGCACCACAAAAAAGGCTTCTTGCTTGTGGGCGCGATTTTTCTGCTCATCTGCCTGCTGCTCAACACCATGTCCTCCTGCTCCATGATGGCGCAGAGCATTGGTTCTGCCATTTCCGGCTCTACCTATCCATCGGATGACCCGGAACTTGTGGCGGTGGAGGCCGATTACGCCGCCAGGGAAGCGGCGCTGCAAGCCGAGATCGACAACATCGAAAGCAGCCATCCGGGATATGACGAGTACCGTTATGACCTGGATATGATCGGGCATGACCCCCATGAGCTTGCGGCCTACCTGTCTGCTGTGTTGCAGGGCTATACTCGCCAGAGCGCACAGGCGGAGCTGGAGCGTGTGTTCAACGCACAGTATCAGCTGACGCTCACCGAGGAAGTCGAGGTGCGCTACCGGACGGAAACCCGGACGGACAGCGAGGGCAACAGCTATACCGTTGAGGTTCCCTATAACTACTACATTTTGAATGTAACGCTTACCAGCAAACCCATTTCCTCCGTTGCCACGGAGCTTTTGACCCCGGACCAGCTGGAAATGTATCAGGTGTACCGGACCACCCTGGGCAACAAGCCGCTGATCTTCGGCGGCGGCTCCACAAACACCAGCGATTCTGAGAGTTTGGAAGGTGTGGAGTTTATAAACGGCACACGCCCCGGCAATCAGGCTGTGGTGGATATTGCCAAAAGTCAGGTGGGCGATGTGGGCGGTCAGCCCTACTGGAGCTGGTACGGCTTCAATTCCCGTGTGGAATGGTGCGCCTGCTTCGTGTCCTGGTGCTACGGCCAAATGGGGCTGTCTGAACCGCGCTTTGCCGCCTGTCAGTCCCAGGGCATCCCGTGGTTCCAGTCCCATGGACAATGGGGCGCACGGGGCTATGACAACCTCGCCCCCGGAGATGCTATCTTTTTCGATTGGGACCTGGACGGCAGCGCCGACCATGTGGGCCTTGTGGTCGGCACGGACGGCAGCCGGGTCTATACCGTAGAGGGAAACAGCGGCGACGCCTGCAAAATCAGAAGTTACGATGTGAACTACGAGTGCATCAAGGGCTACGGCCTGATGAACTGGTGACAAATCTTTTGATAAGGAGTGATTGATTATGGCTACGAAAATTGAACGCATTGACCGGGAAATTGCGAAAACCCGTGAGAAGATCGCAGAGTATCAGGAAAAGCTGAAAACGCTGGAAGCGCAGAAAACCGAAGCGGAAAATCTGGAGATCGTCCAGATGGTGCGCGCCCTGCGTATGACCCCGGAGCAGTTAAGCGCCATGCTGTCAGGCGGCATGGTTCCTGATGTCTCTGCTAACCACGCCGAACAGGAGGACACCGCCCATGAAGAATAAGAGAGTTTTTAAGACCCTTTCCGCCCTCTGCGCCGCATTGGTACTGATGGGCGGTTTTTCTGTCACCGCTTTTGCCCAGGGAACGGAGCAGCCCCCGGCAGAGGATGCCACCAACGATGAAAATGTGGTGGTGGAGGAAGCCGAGGACAGTCCTGCCCTGACCCCGGAGGGCAACGCTGCCCTGGTGGATGATTTCGGCGGCAACAAGCAGCTGATTACCGTCACCACCAAGGCAGGCAACTACTTCTATATCCTCATTGACCGAGCTAACGAGGACAAGGAAACTGCTGTCCATTTCTTAAATCAGGTGGATGAAGCTGACCTGATGGCGCTGATGGAGGATGGGCAGTCCACCGAGAAACCACCCGCTGTCTGCAACTGCACGGAAAAATGCGAAGCCGGTGAAGTCAACACCAAATGCGAGGTGTGCAGTACAGACATGACCGGCTGTACCGGCAAGGAACCGGAGCTGGAAACACCGGCGGAACCTGCGGAGCCTGAGAAAAAAGAATCCGCAGGACTAAACCCGGCTGTCCTGCTGCTGGTGCTGGCTGTGATGGGCGGCGCTGCCTTTGCCTACTTCAAATTCATTAAGGGTAAGGCCAACCACAAAAACAGCAGCAATCCAGACGATTATGACTATGAGGACGGCGAGGAACTGCCGGACGAGGAAGACATCGAACTGGAGGACGAGGAATCGGACGAGCTGGACGCTGACAGGGGCGGCGGTGAAGAAAGTGAGGATGAGACCCCATGACCCGGTTTACCGACAGCCCCTATGAACGCATGATGACACGCAGGCCGGAGGGCGGGAAGGACACTTCCCGTCCTCTCTCTTTACCCAAAAGCCACCCCTGTTATGGCTGTGGGAATTATGGGCAGCCCTGCGTGGGAGTCTGCCATCGTGAGATGGAACGATGGCTCAAGAAAAGGAGGAAAACAAACCATGAAGCTGGTAATCGCTGAAAAACCGTCTGTTGCCCAAAGTCTGGCCGCCGTGATTGGAGCAACAACCCGTAAGGACGGCTATTTTGAGGGCAACGGCTGGCGGGTCAGCTGGTGCGTGGGACATCTGGCTGGGCTGGCCGACGCCGACAGCTATGACCCCAAGTATGCCAAGTGGCGCTATGACGATCTGCCCATCCTACCGGAGCATTGGCAGATGGTGGTGAGCAAAGACAAAAAGAAACAGTTTGCTGTCCTGAAACAGCTGATGAACGCCCCGGACGTGACCGAGGTGGTAAACGCCTGCGATGCCGGACGCGAGGGGGAGCTGATCTTCCGCGCCGTCTACGAGCTGGCGGGCTGCCAGAAGCCCATGAAGCGGCTCTGGATTTCCTCGATGGAGGATTCCGCCATCCGGGAGGGATTTGAAAACCTGCGCCCCGGCGCGGACTATGACGGCCTGCGGGATGCGGCTCTCTGCCGCGCCAAGGTGGACTGGCTGGTGGGGATCAATGCCACCCGGCTGTTTTCGGTGCTGTACCACCGCACTTTGAATATTGGGCGCGTCATGTCCCCGACGCTGGCCATCATCGTTCAGCGGGAGGCCGAGATCGACACCTTCAAGCCGGTGCCCTTCTACACGGTCACGCTGGAACTGCCCGGTTTCACCGTTTCCGGGGAGCGCATGGCGGACAAGGCCGCTGCCGAGCAGCTGAAAACTGCCTGTCAGGGTGCGACTGCCGCAGTGAAAAAGGTGGAGCGCAAGGACAAATCTGAGAAGCCGCCCGCCCTCTATGACCTGACTACCCTCCAGCGGGACGCCAACCGGCTACTGGGGTTCACAGCCCAGCAAACCCTGGACTATTTGCAGAACCTCTATGAAAAGAAGCTCTGCACCTATCCCCGCACAGACAGCCGCTATCTGACTTCGGATATGGCGGAGGGATTGCCGGTGCTGGTCAATCTGGTTGCCAACGCCATGCCGTTTCGCAAAGGGATCGCCATTTCCTGTGATGCCGGTGCGGTCATCAACGACAAAAAAGTGACCGACCACCATGCAGTGATCCCCACCCGCAATCTCCAAAACGCCGACCTGTCCGGTCTGCCGGTGGGTGAACGGATGATTTTGGAACTTGTAGCCTTGCGCCTGCTGTGCGCGGTGGCGGAACCGCATACTTACTCAGAAACTGCTGTCACCGTGGAGTGTGCCGGTGCGGAGTTTACCACCAAGGGCAAAACGGTGAAGCGCCCCGGCTGGCGGGCGCTGGACGCTGCCTACCGTGCTGCGCTGAAAAATGCGGAGCCGGACAAGGAAACCGAGGACAAGGCCCTGCCGGACGGAGGCCGTCTGCCAGAACTGTCCGAGGGTCAGACGCTGCCCCTTTCCGGCGCTACCGTCAAGGAGGGCAAAACCAGCCCGCCCAAACACTTCACCGAGGATACGCTGCTTTCCGCGATGGAAACTGCCGGGAAAGACGATATGCCGGAGGATGCGGAGCGTCAGGGTTTAGGAACCCCGGCCACCCGCGCCGGGATTCTGGAAAAGCTGGTGTCCACCGGCTTTTTGGAGCGAAAAAAGAGTAAGAAAGCTGTGCAGCTCATGCCATCCAAAGATGCGGTGTCCCTGATTACCGTTCTGCCGGAACAGCTGCAATCGCCCCTGCTGACCGCTGAATGGGAACACCGTTTAAGCGAGATCGAGCGCGGCGAGCTGTCCCCGGAGGACTTCATGGGCGGGATCTGTGCCATGCTCCGGGAGTTGGTGAGAACCTATCAGGTCATCAAGGGGACTGAGTACCTGTTCACGCCGCCCCGCGAAGTGGTGGGCAAATGCCCCCGCTGCGGCGGTGATGTGGCGGAACTGCAAAAAGGGTTCTTCTGCCAGACAGAATCCTGCAAATTTGCCATCTGGAAAAACAACAAATGGTGGGCAGCCAAGAAAAAGCAGCCTACCAAGGCACTGGTGACAGCACTGCTCAAGGATGGCTGTACAAGGATCACCGGCTGCTATTCTGAAAAGACCGGCAAGACCTATGACGCCACGGTGGTTCTGGAGGACGATGGGCGGTACGTGGGCTTCAAGCTGGAATTTGACCGGCAGAAAGGCGGTGCAAAATGAAGCTCTCCCTTTATGAACAGGAAACCATTCTCCTCTACAACCAGGCCGAGGACACCGCCGAAGTTTATACCCATGACCGAAAACTGATGGAGAAGCTGACCCGCCTTTCCAAAAAGCACCCGGAACAGGTTTGTAAAAAGGATAAGCACAATTTTACGGTTCCCAAACGCTGTGTGTCCGTCCG
The DNA here is from genome assembly GCF_029076575.1 of Faecalibacterium sp. DFI.5.82. Classification (NCBI taxonomy): domain Bacteria; kingdom Bacillati; phylum Bacillota; class Clostridia; order Eubacteriales; family Oscillospiraceae; genus Faecalibacterium; species Faecalibacterium sp. DFI.5.82. The sequence continues at coordinate 109,354 of NZ_JARFIS010000004.1, read as the reverse complement.
GGAGCCATACAGCGCCGAGCGCCGCAAGGCTGCCAGTGAACGGGCCAAGGCTGCCGGGTACAGGCCGCCCATCCCCAAACCGAAAGCTGATTGACGATGAGCGCAAATGTATTTGAGACGGTCAAGCAGTCTATCACCATTCGGGAAGCCGCAGAACGATATGGGATTGAGGTCGGACGGAACAGCATGGCCTGCTGCCCCTTTCACGATGACAAAAATCCCAGCATGAAGCTGAACAAGGACTACTTCTATTGCTTCGGCTGCGGAGCCACCGGCGATGTGATCGGCCTGACCGCCCGGCTCTACAACCTGTCCCCCAAGGAAGCCGCCGAGAAGCTGGCGCAGGATTTTGGCCTTATTTATGACAGTCAGGCTCCCCCTCGGAGGAACTATGTTCGCCAGAAAACTGAGGCGCAGAAATTCAAGGAGAGCAGGGACCATGCCTTTCGCATTCTGGCGGACTATTTCCATCTGCTCCGCAAGTGGGAAACCAATTACACACCCAAAACGCCGGTGGAATCCATGCACCCCCGTTTTTTAGAGGCGGTGCAGCAAAAGGATTATATCGGCTATCTGCTGGATTCTTTTCTGGAGGACAGCCCGGAGGAACAAAAGCTGTGGATCGCTGAACATCAATCAACAATCGCCAATTTAGAGAGGAGAGTGAACATCATGGCTGATAAGCCCACCAACCGGGAACGGTTGCAGGAAATCACGGCGGGTATCGAACAGGGCATCAAGGAGCTGTTCGAGAGCGAAAAGTATATGCGCTATCTGTCCGTCATGTCCAAGTTCCACCGTTATTCGGTCAACAACACCATGCTCATCTATATGCAGAAGCCGGAAGCTACGCTGGTGGCCGGGTTCAACAAGTGGAAAAACCAGTTTGCGCGCCATGTGAAAAAGGGCGAACATGGCATCACCATCATCGCCCCCACGCCCTATAAAAAGAAAATCGAGGAAATGAAGCGCGGCCCGGACACCCATGCCCCCATTCTGGATGCAGACGGCAAGGCGGTTATGGAGGAAAAGGAAATCGAAATCCCCATGTTTCGCCCAGTCAAGGTGTTTGATGTGAGCCAGACGGACGGTAAGCCCCTGCCGGAGCTGGCTTCCTCCCTGTCCGGGACGGTTCCGCACTATGAAGCGTTTCTGGAAGCCCTGCGGCGCTCTGCCCCGGTTCCCATCGAGTTTGAGGCGATGGCCGCCAACATGGACGGCTATTTTTCACCCGACCGCCAGCGCATCGCCATCCGGGAAGGCATGAGCGAGGTACAGACCGTTTCTGCTGCTGTCCATGAGGTTGCACACAGCAAGCTCCACGACCCCAAAAAGTACGAGGCAGAGCCGACCTGGAAGATTGTGATGGTGAGCGAGGGCGGCATCAAGCACGATTATCGCCTGGACTTTGCCACCGAAGCGGAGGCAGAACAGGCCGCTGCCGAGGATGGCTGGCGCTATGTGGACGAAAATCAGTTTGAATGGCGGCTGGAAGTGGAGGAAGATCATTCGGCGGTGAAACAGACCGCCAGGAACCGCAATACCGAGGAAGTGGAGGCCGAGAGTATTTCCTATGCGGTCTGCCAGTATTTTGGTATCCAGACCGGTGAGAACAGTTTCGGGTATATCGCTACCTGGAGCAAGGACAAGGACCTAAAAGAATTAAAAGCCAGTCTGGAGACCATCAACAAGACTTCCTGTGAGCTAATTAACGACATCGAGCGCAACTACAAGGAAATCTGTAAGGAGCGCGGCATTGAACTGAACGCCTCGAAAAAAGAAACTGTTCCGGTGGTTCTGCCGCCAGCAAGAGAACAGGCAGAGTCCTTTGCCCGCGAATATGTCTTGTATGCACAGGCAATTCGTGTCGAAACCTTTTCAGAAACAGAGATTCAGGCGCAAATTACCCAATACACGGATAAAATCCTGCACCATGACATCGCGGATATGGTCCTCTTTTTGGAAGAACAGAAACAGGCAAAATGGGAACGGGACGAAGAAATGGAGATGGCTCTGGACAATGGCGCTGCCCCGGATGCCGATAACAGCAATTTTGTGGACCCGGAACATCTTTCCGCACAGCTTGCGTCTCTCTATCACACAGAGTATCAGGAGATTTCCGCCAATGCGGAACATTCCCCGCAGGAACTGTCAGAACCCGCCGAGGCTCTGTTTCTTCTGAACGATGCCACCTATCTGCACATTCAGCCGTGCGATACCGGCTGGGACTATACCCTCTATGACAAAGAAACCATGAAAGAACTGGACGGCGGCCAGCTGGATACCCCGGAACTGTCCCGTTCCGCCGCTGTCCGGCAGATTTGTGAGGGGCTGGAACTGGAAAATCCGTCTGTTCAGGATGCCCCGCTGTCTATGATTGAGACCTTGCAGGATGCAGCCTGTCAGCAGATGCAGGAACAGGTCAGCCAGCAGACCGCAGAAACTGCCGACACCCAGCTGCCGGATGCTCAGGAACAGTCTTTGGATGAGTACCCCATGCCCGACAGCGAAGTATCTGTTTCGGATATGCAGGGATACGGCTACTTTTACGATGGGATGCTGCCTGTCACCAGAGAACGGGCGCTGGAACTGGACGCTGCCGGGTTGACCGTCTATATCCTCCATGAAGATAACACGGAAAGCATGGTGTTTGACACCGAGGAAATCATGGAGCATGGCGGACTTTTCGGCGTGGAACACGAGGAATGGGAGCAAAGTCCGGCGTTCCATAAAAAGGTGTTGGAACGGCAGGACCGGCAGCTGGAACGGGAGCAGGCGTTTCTTGCCCATGAGGGTAGCTGCTTTGCCATTTATCAGGTGAGCCGGGATGATCCGCAGAATGTGCGGTTTATGAATCTGGACTGGCTGCAATCGCACAATCTGGCCGTGGACCGAAATAATTATGACTTAATCTACACTGCCCCGCTGAACGGTTCCGGCAGCACTATGGAGCAGTTGGAAACGCTGTATAAACAGTTCAATCTGCAAAAGCCGGTGGATTTTCACAGCCCGTCCCTGAGCGTCAGCGACATTGTTGCCATCAAGCAGGACGGTAAGGTATCCTGTCATTACTGCGACAGCGTTGGTTTCACCGAGATTCCCGGATTCCTGCCGGACAATCCGCTGAAAAATGCGGAAATGATGCTGGAGGATGACTACGGTATGATCGACGGCATCATCAACAACGGCCCAAAAGAGCCGACCGTGGCGCAGCTGGAACAGCAGGCCCGTAGCGGCCAGCCTATTTCCCTCATGGATTTAGCGGAAGCTGTCCACCGGGAGGAACGGGACAAGAAAAAGTCCGTCATGGAGCAGCTGAAAAGCCAGCCCCGGACGGAACACAAAAAGACAGCGCCTAAAAAGAGCGCGGAAAGGGAGTTTTGATATGGGAAACTTTACTTTTGAAGAAATGAACCTGATGTGCATTTACAACACCGGCAGCCGCACCGGGCTGATGGAGGCTCTGACCGAGATGCACGGCGAACTTTCGCCGGAGGAAACGGAACTGCGAGAATTGACGGACAGCGCCCTGATGAAGCTCCAGGCTATGAGCGATGCCGAGTTTGCCCAGCTGGAACTGTACCCGGATTTTGACCAGTAACATCTATGAAATAAAGAGGATATATGATAAAATAAAAAAGTTAATTTAACCAAAAAACTGGATGATATTTAGGTTCTCAAACTGTTTTGCAACGGTTCGTTGCGTCCATTCCTGCTTGTGTAGGTAGAAACAGGAACCTCTATTTGATACAATTTGGTCAAATATTACGGCAGGAGGAATACCCACAATGACCATAGGAGAGAAGATACAAAAATTAAGGAAGCAGCATAGCCTTTCACAAGAGGCACTTGCTGAAAAAGTAACGGTTACACGACAAACGATTTCAAAATGGGAATTGGGACAGTCAACTCCTGATTTGGATTTTATTGTCCAACTTAGCAGTATTTTCAATGTGTCCTCGGATTACCTTATCAAAGATGAAATGATTGAGCCAGATGAACCACCATATAGAAAGAGAAATTATCATTTATCCGAAAGCGGTAAGCGTATTATTTTATCAATCATTTCTGCGTCGGCATTGATTGCCTGTTGTGTAAGTCTGATTTGTGATTATTTTACATCGGAAAGATTGTCATGGTCACTGATCGCTTCTGTATCAATTGTAGCCGCGTGGCTTATGGTTATTCCAAGTTTGACGACTAAGACAAGGATTGTTCAGAAAACTCTGATGGTAGCCAGTGTCATTTCCATTCCACTATTGGCAATATTGTCTTTGCTTTTGAAAAAGGCAGTTGTATTCACATTGGGCATTTGTATAACGCTGATTGCGATTGCTGCAATCTGGGTAATATATGGAATTTTCCGCAAGTGTAGGCAAAATTTGTGGAGGGCATTTGGCTTTGCCTTTCTGGTTTTGATACCAGTGCCGATTGCGATTACCCATATTTCGGCTTGGTTTTTGCCACAAGTCCAGTTTGATTTTAGATCTGACATATTCAACAGCGGTATTACTCTTGCCCTTTCTCTTGTATGTTTTGGTGTCGATTATTTACTACATAACAGGAAAGGAGATGCAGAAAGATGAAAACGGTTCTTTTACATGGGTTGGGACAAACTGCACAGGACTGGAAAGAAGTAGTCCAACAACTATCAATTTCCGATGTCGATTGCCCAGAACTTTTTTCTTCAGCAGAAGATGAAATATCATATTCGCAGATTTTGGGCGATTTAGAACAGCGGTATTCAGAAGTAAAAGAGCCGCTTCGTATCTGCGGTCTTTCGTTAGGTGCGCTTCTTGCGATTGATTTTGCCATTCGGCATGAAGAAAAAGTGGCTTCTCTGGTTTTGATTGGCGCACAATATAAAGTTCCAAGTTTACTGATAAATTTTCAAAATCTTATCTTCCGTTGTATGCCAAACAAGGCTTTTGAAAGTATGGGACTATCAAAAAGCAGCACCATAAAATTGGCTCACTCTATGCGGTCATTGGATTTTACTTCGCAATTAAACAATATTCGTTGTCCAGTGACAATTTTGTGTGGCAAAAAGGATACTGCCAATCTAAAGGCTTCTAAAAAGCTAAAAGAATTGCTACCCCAAGCTACTTTGCACATCGTTCCAAATGCAGGACATGAACTCAATAAATATGCACCAAACACGATTGCAGAGATATTAAATAACTAAAATGTAATATTCACAGTTTCACCCAGCAGGAAATCATTTAGGTTTCCTGCTTTTCTTTTACCCCAAAACCGAAAGGAGGACAGAACACCATGCCAACCAAAGCTGAACTATATGCACAGATGGCGGACAAGGTGGCAACACAGCTCACGGGGAGCTGGCAGGAATGGGCAGGGTTTCTCACCACTGCTTCCCGCCTTTACAAGTACCCGTTCCATGAGCAGCTGATGATCTATGCCCAGCGACCGGACGCCACCGCCTGTGCGGAGTACGATTTGTGGAATGAAAAGATGGGCCGGTATGTAAGGCGCGGTTCCAAGGGAATCGCTCTGGTGGACGATTCCGGGGACAGACCTCGCCTGCGTTATGTCTTTGATATTTCCGACACCGGAACCCGTGAACATTCCCGCACTCCCTGGCTGTGGAAGATGGAGGAAGCGTATCAGGAGCCTGTGTCGGCCATGCTGGAGCACACTTACGAGGTTGGCGGCGATAACCTTGCCCAGCAGCTGGAGGCGGTGGCTCACAAGCTGGCAGGCGAATACTGGAACGAGCATCGCCAGGACTTGCTCTATATCGTTGACGATTCCTTTTTAGAGGAATATGATGAATTTAACATCGAAGCACAGTTTAAGGCAGCCGCTACTGTCAGCATTTCCTACGCCCTGATGTCCCGCTGCGGATTGGAGCCGGAACGCTATTTTACCCATGAGGACTTTATGGCGATTTTTGACTTCAACACCCCGGCTACCATTGGCGCACTGGGAACGGCGGTCAGCCAGATCAATCAACAGGTGCTGCGGCAGATTGGCGTTACCATCCGAAATTATGGGCGCGAACAACTCGCGGAAAGGAGCAAGCATCATGAAGAATCCCATGAACTACATCCAGAACGGAGATTACCTGATTCCCGACCTGAAGCTGAGCGAGCAGCCGGAGAAGCCCCTGGGCAAGTACGGCAGGACGCGGAAATCATACCTGAAGGAACACCGTCCCATCCTCTACAACCAGCTGCTGATGAGCGAGAAGCTGTACCCACACCTGCTGGAAATCGACGAGACCGCACAGATCCGTCTGGAGCAGCTGATGCCCCAGCTGGCGGCGGCAGCGGGCGCGACGGAGCAGCTGAAAGCCAGCGACCCCATGAAGTGGGTGGGTCTGATGAACACCTGCAAGGCCCAGGCCGAGGAAATCCTGATGGCGGAGCTTATTCACAGCTGAGTTTCTTCCTCTCCGAAAACGAACAAATCCGAATCATAGACGAAGCAGAGAATGTGAAAGCATCCTCTGCTTTTTCTTTTGCACAGGCTGACATCGACCATGTGCTGCGGCTGGGCGGCAACACGGACCGCCAGAGGGAGCGTGTGGTTGCAGCCTTTGAAAAGCAGAAAACCACCGCCGAATTCGCAGACATTCTGAAAAATCTGTATCACGGCGGCAACGGGATCGGCAGCGTCACCGCATGGTATGCCGAGGACGGCATCCATCTTTCCCACGGCAAAACAGCCCGTTACGACAAGTCCGCCCAAGTCATTTCCTGGGAGAGCGCCGCCGAGCGTATCGGCCAGCTTTTGCAGGATGGCCAGTTTGCCGCCAATGTGGAGCTGACCGAGGCGGCAGGCTATGAACGCTCCCTCCTTGCGGAAAAGTTCTGGAATCTGTACCACGATTTCAGCGAGGAAGCCAGAGAAGCCGGGTATCTGCCCAGCCTCGCAGGTAATCCGAGTCGTGGTTTCCCGGAGGAATCCGCATGGCTTGCCGAACAGCTGAACCGCCCGGAGTTTCGCCAGACCCTTGCGGAAGAATACGCCGCCTTCTGGACGGCCTACCAGCAGGACCGGGAGTTGCTGCGCTTCCACTACCACAAACCGAGAGAGATTTGGGAAAACCTGAAAGACCTGTCCCTGCCCCGCACTGCCTTTACCTCTCAGCTGATGGAAGTACCTGCGGTCAAGCAGTTCATCACAGAGGACGAGATCGACGCAGCCATGACCAGAGGCAGCGGATTTGAAAGTGGTAAAGGCCGGATTTTCACCTTTTTCCAGAACCCCCATACGGACAAAGAAAAGGTGGATTTTCTCAAGAATGAGTACGGCACTGGCGGCCACTCTCACGCCCTGTCCGGCGCTGGGGGTAGCTGGGAAGATCACGATGGAAAAGGTCTGCACTACAAAAAGGATGGCTGCCCGGATGTGCATTTCACATGGAAGAAAGTCGCCAAGCGGATTACCGATCTGATTCAAAAGGGCCGCTATCTCACCGAACAGGAACAGGCGGAGTACGACAAAATCCAGGAAGAAAAGGCCCTGGCGGAAGAAGATGCCATGCAAACCCGTCAGCCGGACACAGAATCTGCTGAGGTTCTGCGGGAAGATATGCCGGAACAGCCCATTCCAACGATTCAGGCGCTGCATGAGCAGTACAAGCCCATTGTGCTTGCCGCCGTTATGGAGGATGTACCATACCGCAACGCCTGCGGTCACAGCGACCGCGAAAATGCTGTGATTGAGGGCAATGCCGCGATTCGTCGTGCCATCCTTGGCTCCAGTGATTTGGAGCTGATTCGGCTCTATTCCGATGTGCTGGTGTTCCGTCAGCGCCTGCACCGGGAAATTATTGACGAGACCTATCCACGGCTCCATGAAATGCTGCGTCCTCTCTCACAGGATGATATTGATGATGCCATCCGTGCATGGAATGGTGATATTCAGAGCAAACACGCTGTTGTCCGCTACATGGAAAAGCATGGACGGGAAAAAGATACCGCCGCATGGCTGGCTCAGGAATACAGCGGCAGTGACAGCAAGAGCCTGTTTGTGATCCGCGCCGGAAGTCCGGAGGGAATTGAGCTGCCCTGGCCCAAGGTGCAGCGCAGGATTGCCCAGCTCATCAAGGAGGATCGGTTCTACACCGAAGCGGAACAGGACCGGTTTGACAACATCGACCCCATCGCCATCCGGGAGGCGCTGGCCGAGCGCGGCATTGTGAATGGCGAGCTGGTGGACGAAGAAAAGCTGGACAATGACCCATTCATTCAGCGCGTGATGGCGGATGTGGAGCAGATTGCCGCTGAAGAACAGGAGCAGTCGAACCAACCGCTTTCTGATGCTGAGTATGCCCGTCACAACCTAATTCCCGGCGAGACCACCTTTGCATTGGATGGGCGCACTTTCCGGGTCAGCAAGCTGGAGCCGGATGTTGGCCGGGTGGAACTTCAAGATGTGACCTTTGCAAATGCGGTGGGATTCCCCATCTTCCGGGTGGAACCGATTTCAGTAATCCGTCAGCATTTGGAGCAGGAACCAGAGCCGCCCACGCCTGCCACAGAGCCAGAAAAAACTCTGGATGAAGTGCTGGACGAACACCCCGTTTCCATTCAGGTAAACGGCGAGTGGCAGACCTTCCCCAATGTCAAAGCTGCCGAGGAAGCCTCTTATGAGGAATACAAGGCCAACCTGCGCCGCACCACTGAGAATTTCCTTATTACCGACGATCACCTGGGCGAAGGCGGTCCGAAAGCCAAGTTTCAGGCCAACATCACGGCACTCAAGCTGCTGAAATATTTGGAGGAAACCACCGGGCAGGCAACGCCGGAACAGCAGAAAATCCTATCCCGGTATGTAGGCTGGGGCGGTCTTGCCGATGCCTTTGACCCGGAGAAACCCGCATGGGCTGCGGAATATGCTCAGCTGAAGGAGCTGCTGACCCGGTCGGAATACGCTGCCGCCAGAGGTTCCACTCTCAATGCCCATTACACCAGCCCTACGGTCATCAAAGCAATTTATGAAGCCGTAGGACGCATGGGATTTGAGACCGGCAACATTCTGGAGCCGTCCTGCGGTGTGGGCAATTTCTTCGGTATGCTGCCGGAGGAAATGCGAAACAGCCGTCTTTACGGCGTGGAGCTGGATTCCATCAGCGGGCGTATTGCCCAGCAGCTCTACCCCAAGGCCGACATCACCGTGGCAGGGTTTGAGACCACCGATAGGCGGGATTTCTATGATCTGGCGGTGGGCAATGTTCCGTTTGGCCAGTATCAGGTTCGGGATAAAGCCTATGACAAGCTGAATTTCAGCATTCATAACTACTTTTTCGCCAAGGCGCTGGATCAGGTGCGTCCCGGCGGCGTGGTGGCCTTTGTCACCAGCCGCTACACGATGGATGCCAAGGATTCCACTGTGCGCCGGTATCTTGCCCAGCGCGCCGAGCTGCTGGGAGCCATCCGTCTGCCCAATGACGCTTTCAAGAAAAACGCTGGTGCAGAGGTCGTTTCGGACATCATCTTCCTGCAAAAGCGGGACCGCCCACTGGACATCGTACCGGAATGGACGCAGACCGGTCAGACCGAGGACGGCTTTGCCATCAACCGCTATTTTCTGGACCACCCGGAAATGGTGCTGGGCCGTCAGGAGCCGGAAAGCACCGCCCATGGCATGGACTACACCGTGAACCCCATCGAGGGGCTGGAGCTTGCCGATCAGCTGCATGATGCCGTGAAGTACATTCGCGGCACCTACCAGGAGGCCGATCTGCCGGAGCTGGGCGAGGGCGAAACCATCGACACTTCTATCCCTGCTGACCCCAATGTGAAAAATTACTCCTACACCGTTGTGGACGGCGATGTGTATTACCGTGAAAACAGCCGTATGGTACGGCCTGACCTGAATGCCACCGCCGAAGCCCGTGTGAAAGGACTGGTGGGTCTGCGGGAATGTGTCCAGCAGCTCATTGACCTTGAGATGGACGCTTCCACGCCAGACAGCGCCATCCGGGACAAACAGACTGAACTGAACCGGCTCTATGACAGCTTTTCCGCAAAATATGGTCTGATCAATGACCGGGCGAACCGGCTGGCCTTTGCTGATGATTCCAGCTACTATCTGCTCTGCGCGCTGGAAGTCATTGACGAGGACGGCAAGCTGGAGCGCAAGGCGGATATGTTCACCAAGCGTACCATCAAGCCCCACAAGGCGGTGGAAACCGTGGATACCGCCAGTGAAGCCCTTGCCGTCTCCATCGCAGAGAGAGCCTGTGTGGATATGGCGTATATGTCGGAGCTGACCGGCAAGACCGTCGATGAACTGGCCGCCGAGCTGCAAGGCGTGATCTTCCGTGTGCCGGGACAGGTGGAGAAAGACGGCACTCCCCATTATGTGACTGCCGACGAATACCTGTCCGGCAATGTACGCCGTAAGCTGCGTCAGGCACAGCGGGCAGCACAGCAGGACCCGTCCTTTGCCGCCAATGTGGAAGCTCTTACCGCCGCCCAGCCCAAAGACCTGGACGCGTCGGAGATTGAGGTGCGCCTGGGCGCGACCTGGATCGACAAGGCGTACATCCAGCAATTTATGTATGAGACCTTTGATACCCCGTTTTATATGCAGCGGAATATTGAGGTCAACTATACCCCGTTTACAGCGCAATGGCAGATTACCGGAAAAAACTCTGTCGGTTCTAATAACGTAGCGGCCTATACCACCTACGGAACCAGCCGTGCCAACGCCTACAAGATTTTGGAGGACAGCTTAAATCTGCGGGATGTCCGTATCTACGACACCGTGGAAGATGCGGACGGTAGGGAACGGCGTGTCCTGAACGCCAAGGAGACCACTCTGGCCGCCCAAAAGCAGCAGGCCATCCGGGATGCTTTCCGGGACTGGATTTGGAAAGACCCGGAGCGCCGCCAGACGCTGGTGCGCCAGTACAACGAGGAAATGAACAGTACAAGACCCCGTGAGTATGACGGAAGCCATATCACTTTCGGCGGTATGAACCCGTCCATCACCCTGCGGGAGCATCAGCTGGGAGCCATCGCTCATGTGCTGTACGGAGGCAATACGCTGCTGGCCCATGAGGTAGGCGCTGGCAAAACCTTTGAAATGGTGGCTGCCGCCATGGAGAGTAAGCGCCTGGGATTGTGCCAGAAATCCCTCTTTGTGGTGCCGAACCATTTGACCGAGCAGTGGGCTTCGGAGTTTCTGCGGCTCTATCCCTCCGCCAACATCCTTGTCACTACCAAAAAGGACTTTGAGACCCACAACCGCAAGAAATTCTGCGCCCGGATTGCCACCGGCGACTATGACGCTATCATCATGGGACATTCGCAGTTTGAGAAAATCCCCATCAGCCGGGAGCGTCAGGAACGGCTTCTGAATGAGCAGATCGACGAGATCACCGAGGGGATTGCCGAGGTGGAAGCCAGCGGCGGCGAGCGTTTTACCGTCAAGCAGCTGGAACGCACCCGAAAATCTTTGGAGGCCAGGCTGGAGAAATTGCAGGCAGAAAGCCGCAAGGACGATGTGGTGACATTTGAGCAGCTGGGCGTGGACCGGCTGTTCGTGGACGAGGCACACAACTACAAAAACCGTGCGAAACGTTGCGCATAAGCCCTTGTTGACAGCAAGGACGAACAGCGCCATGTGATTGCACTTAGCAATAAGAAAATATCACAGAGAATTTGAATCTCGAAATCAGGGATGAAATTTCCCTGCCGTACGGAACCAATGCCGGAAAGGAGCAATCCCATAGCGGTCTGTCAAACCGCAGGCAGTACGAGAGCTAATACTCCACTGTGCGCTGCACATCTGTAAATATGCAGGGTACAAAGCGTGGTGAAGTCGTAACCTGAAAACCTAAACCCCTGCAAGGGGGCATGGAGAATAATGGTGCGGGCTTCCGAAACCTATGGCTATCCGTTAGTGAAAGCTATGCAGCATCGTAAGAGTAAGCGGCATCCGAAAGGGTGAAAATTGGAAAAAGAGTGTGTGGTTGGTTTTTCCGCACATGCCCTGTGGAATGAAATGTCTACACGGAATCATGCAGAAACTGTGGTTCAAAGCATGGTTAGATTTTCCCGGTGTAAGGTAGCGGCCTAAGGGTTTCAATGGACAGCAATGACCGCAAGGATAGAGATTCAGGAACGTTTGAGAGCCTGTATTTGGAGTGTTACAGCACAATGAAGAATACAGGAAGTCAGCCGTACCATAGTAGTCTGCGGCTGGATAACGCCAGCTACACGGGGCTGAAATGTCCCACGGCGAAGGGTACGAGTCAAACTGATTCACAAATTTCACAAAACGAAAATCCAATAACTCCCTGAAAGATGGGTGACGAACTGCGAGGTGAAAGCCTTGTGCATTTGAACGTCAGATTTTCAACGGAAACGGAACTGAAAGCCATTCAGGATATGCTCTATGAGAAATCCGGGCAAGGCGTTTCGTTCACCGGACTGGTGGAAGCAATGGCGCACGAAGTCACCATTGTGACCGCCATCCATAACATCAAGTCCAATAAGGGCAGTAAAACCGCCGGAGTGGACAAGATGAAAATGGACAAATATCTGCAAATGCCAAAAGATGAACTGATTTTATTGATTCAATCGTGTTTTCGCAAATACCAGCCCAAACCAGCCCGCCGTGAATATATTCCAAAAAGCAACGGCAAAATGCGGCCGCTGGGAATCCCTACGGTACTGGACAGAATCATACAGGAATGTGTGCGGCTAATCATAGAACCAATATGCGAAGCGAGATTTTATCCGCACAGCTACGGCTTCCGCCCCTACCGGGCACAAAAGCACGCAATCCGGGACATTATCAATGTAATCAATGCCGGGTGTAAATCCCCCTACCAGGCTGTATGGGCAGTGGAAGGTGACATTCAAGGGTGTTTTGACAACATCAGCCACCGGATACTGCTTCAAAAAGTATGGCGAATGGGCATCCATGACAAACGGGTGCTGAAAATCATCAGCCAAATGCTGAAAGCCGGGTATATCGAACGGGATTTGTACCACAAAACGGAAACCGGCACACCGCAGGGAGGAATCCTCTCCCCTCTGCTGTCGAATATATATCTGAATGATTTTGACTGGTATGTGGGGCGAACCTACATGGAGCCGCATCGTAAATGCAAACACAAATGCAATGATACCCGAAGGCTGAAATGGGCAGGAACCACTCCAAAGTATAACTTCCGTTATGCCGATGACTGGGTGGTGCTGACTTCTACGGAAAAGGAAGCGTTCCGTATGAAGCGTGAGCTGACAAAATACTTTAGGCAAAAACTGAAATTGGAACTGTCGCAGGAAAAGACCTATGTGACCGATTTACGGAAGGGAGGGATACATTTTATCGGTTACATCGTCAAGGCGGAGCGAAAGCGCAAAACGCCTGACCCTGCAACGTGGACGGAACATCTGGTGGGAAAACCATTGCCGGACATGGAACGGCTGTCTAAAAAGATTGCCAGTCTGCTGGAACAGGTACACCGTATTGAGCTATATTCAAAGCCCAACACACAGGCCGCCCAGATACAGTATGTGAATTCCATCATTCTGGGGCTGGCGCAATATTACCAGCCATCCATCTGTTCACACGCCTATCATGCAATCGACCGCAGGATAAACAATGCGGCACTGGCCGTTTGGAAAAAGCTGTTCCCGAAACAGTATAACCAGATGCAGGTTCCGCTGAAAACACTCTGCAATCTTCCGCACAGGCACGAAGGATATGAGAGCAAAACCTTTGCAATTCCCATCGAGGGAAAATGGTTTGGAATCACCTATGCGTTTATCACGCACAGCCGACATGAGCGCAAGCCGTTTGACCAGGAGATGACCCCTTACACGGCGGAAGGCCGCAGGCGGTATGTGAACTACCGGAACAAACACAAACTGCTGCCCTGTGACCGGCCATCCATCAACACCCCGGAGGATATCGCCCTTGCCTGCTATGCAGACGGAAAGGGCTGGAAAGCAAACTTTGAATACTTCATGAACCGGGAATACGCCTATAACCGGGATAAGGGAAAGTGCAAATGCTGCGGGAAACCATTTTCCATAACAGTTCCAAAACACTGTCACCACATCGACAACCAGCTTCCAATCGAAAGAATCAATAAAGTTCCCAATCTGGCATGGCTGTGCGAATCGTGCCACCGCATGGTTCATAACAGCCCAATACCGCCTGAGCTGGACGCAAAGGTGGTACGCAAAATTATGAAATACCGAGAAAAACTCAAACCGTGAAATTTGTGAGTACGCTGTACCTGTGAGGGTGCAGTGGTATTGAAATCTGAAGGAAGAAAGTAAATCAGTTTGATGGAACGCCGGGTGCGCTGAAAGGTGCACGCCCGGCGTGAGGTGGGGGAAAATCCAGAGGAAACGAGTATGTGGCCTGCGGCCACATACTACGTCCAAAGGATTACCTATCACTATTGTTTTTATACACCAAAATGCGGAATGTGGCAGGTCTCTCCACCAGCGATGCCCAAAAGTCCAGCGATATGTTTGCGAAGTGCCGTTATATGGATGAAATCACCGGAAACCGTGGCGTTATCTTTGCAACCGGAACCCCGGTCAGCAACTCCATGACCGAGCTTTACACCATGCAGCGGTATCTTCAATATGACCGCCTGCAAGAACTGAATATGACCCATTTCGACTGCTGGGCCAGCCGTTTCGGAGAAACCGTCACGGCGTTGGAACTGGCCCCGGAGGGAACCGGCTATCGGGCGCGCACCCGATTCTCCAAGTTCTTTAACCTGCCGGAGCTAATGAACCTGTTCAAAGAGGTGGCGGACATCAAAACCGCCGACCAGCTGAACCTGCCTACCCCGGAGGTAGAATACCACAACATCGTGGCTCAGCCTACCGAGCATCAGCAGGAAATGGTGAAGGCACTCTCCGAGCGCGCTTCCGAAGTACACAGAGGCAGTGTGGACCCGTCGGTGGATAATATGCTCAAAATCACCTCGGATGGCCGCAAGCTGGGGCTGGACCAGCGCATCATCAACCAGCTGCTGCCGGATGAACCCGGCACCAAGGTCAATCAATGCGTGGACAACATCATGCAGATCTGGCGGGACGGGGATGCAGACAAGCTGACTCAGCTGGTGTTCTGCGATATTTCCACGCCCCAGGCAGCCCCATCCAAAAAGGCAGCCAAACAGCTGGATAATCCGCTGCTTCACGGGTTGGAAGAAGCAATCCCATTGGATGAGCCGGAGCCTGCCTTTACCATCTATGAGGACATCCGGCAAAAGCTCATCGCCCAGGGAATGCCCGCCGAGCAGATTGCTTTTATCCACGAAGCCAAGACCGAGGTGCAGAAGAAAGAACTGTTTTCCAAGGTTCGCACTGGGCAGGTGCGCGTCCTGCTGGGCAGCACCTCCAAAATGGGCGCTGGCACCAATGTGCAGGACCGGCTTGTGGCGCTCCATGACCTGGATTGTCCGTGGCGTCCGGGAGACCTTGCCCAGCGCAAGGGCCGTATCGAGCGCCAGGGCAACCAGAATCCGCTGGTCCATGTGTACCGCTATGTTACCGAGGGAACTTTCGATGCCTACCTGTGGCAGACGGTGGAGAACAAGCAGAAGTTCATCAGCCAGATTATGACCTCTAAATCGCCGGTACGCTCCTGCGACGATGTGGACGAAACGGCGCTGTCCTTTGCCGAGATCAAGGCACTGTGCGCCGGAGACCCCCGTATCAAGGAGCGCATGGACCTGGATGTGGAAGTTGCCCGTCTGAAGCTGATGAAAGCCGACCATCAGAGCAAGCAGTACCGTCTGGAGGACCAGCTGCTGAAATACTTCCCGCAGGAAATCGAAACCAACAAGGGGTATATTCAGGGCTTTGAAGCCGATTTGGAAACACTGGCTGCCCACCCACACCCGGCAGATGGCTTTGCCGGTATGGAAATCCGGGGCGATGTGCTGACCGACAAAGAAAATGCCGGTGCAGCCCTGCTGGATGCCTGTAAGGAGGTCAAAACCTCCGATCCGGTGCAGATCGGCAGTTACCGTGGATTCACTATGTCGGTGGAATTTCAAGCGTGGAAACAGGAATATACACTCCTGCTGAAAGGGCAAATGACCCATCGGGCGACCCTGGGTACAGACCCGCGCGGAAATCTTACCCGTATCGACAACGCCCTGGCGCAGATGCCCCAGCGTTTGGAAGCGGTCAAAAACCAGTTGGAGAACCTTTACCAGCAGCAGGCCGCTGCCAAGGAGGAAGTTGGCAAGCCGTTCCCCTTTGAGGACGATCTGCGGGTCACGTCCGCCCGTCTGGTGGAACTGGACACGCTGCTGAACATTGACGGCAAGGGCCATGCCCAGCCGGAAACCGTGGTTGCCAAGAGTGCGCGTCCCTCGGTGCTGGACAGCTTGAAGCGCCCGGTGCCGCCCCGCAGCCCCGAAAAGAAACCGAAACAACACGAGGAGGTACGATAACATGAATACCAACGATCTGAATACGGCTCTCTATGAAAAGATGGCCGCTGAACAGGACAACTACCGGGACTGGCTGAAAAGCCAGCCCCCGGAGGAAATCCTGCACCACACCTATGAGTACACGGTCCGGGAGGACATCGTGATGGCGATGGAGCAGCTGGAGCTGACCGACGCACAGGCCCAGGCGCTTTTGGATTCTCCCTCGCCGCTGGCGGATGTGTACCGTTACTTTGAAAAGCTGGAGACCGGCTACATGGATGTGATCCGGGACAGCATTGAAAACCGGGCGGATGATGTGTGCAGGGCGCAGGAAGAATTACGGACTGCCCCTCTCTACCCCCATTCTGCCGCCTATGCGTCCCAGCATGGAGAGATGGCACAGTACAACCTCTCATATCAGGCGAACAGCGCCTGCAAAGAAGCCATTGAACAGGCTATCAGCGCTCACTATGCAGAGAACCGGCTGGATACGGAGGCGGCGGTCAAAGATGTGCTGGAAAAGTTCGGGACGGAACGGGTACAGTTTATTCTTGCCAACACCATCCAGCACAAGAACCATGACGGGCGTATCTCTCAGGACAATAAAGCCTGGGCAAAGACCATTCCCATGCCGGAGGACAGCGGCGCTTCCCGCCACTGTGCCTATCTGGTTGTGGATGGGGTCAATCCCGGTCTGACCGATCTGTTTATCAGGCAGGCCAGAAAAACTATGCAGGAACAGCAGAAAAGCTCTGTCCTGCAAAAGCTCAGACAGGAACCGCCGGTCCGCAAGCCTGCCGCCCCGAAGAAACGGGAGCCGGAGCGATGAGCAGCCCCAAGCGCAAGCGGGATGTGCCGGTTCTGTTTTGGGTATCCGCTGATGAAATGGAGTTGATTCAACAGAAAATGGCGCAGTTTGGGACAAAAAACCTGAGCGCCTATCTGCGGAAAATGGCTGTGGACGGCTATGTGGTGCAGCTGGATTTGCCGGAACTGAAGGAACTGGTATCCCTGCTGCGCCGGAGCAGCAACAACTTGAATCAGCTGACCCGCAAGGTGCATGAAACCGGGCGTATCTACGATGCCGATCTGGAGGATATATCCCAGCGGCAAGAACAGTTATGGGACGGCGTTAAGGAGATACTGACCCGGCTCTCCAAACTTTCGTAACAGGAACAGTTACCCCATCTGCGGAGGGAGGAACGGCGTTCTTTTCGCCGCGCCTTCCTCCGCTTTTTCTTTTTGCCCGTATCCTTGCCTTTTGGCTGTACCGGCAGGATAATATGGATAGAAAACAGATTGCTGCAAAGGAGTTGAGAATAGATGAAAACCTTTGAAAAAGTGCTGGAGATATTTCAGGATTATCTGTCCTGTGATCTGGAGGAAGAAGTTCTTCCTTGCAGGAATGGGTATCTCCGTGTAACGTGGAATGGGGATTCCCGCTATTGTGTGGACGGACTTCTCAGCCGGACACCGGACGAGCTGTTTGAAGTGCTGCTTTCCGATTATAGCGGCTACGAGGTGATGAAGCTGACCAAAGGCCGCCGGGAAGTAACGGAAGAAGATGAAAAACAGGCGGAACTTCTTTGCCAGAGCTTTCGGAAACAATGGGAGGAGGAAGAAACATGAGGGTGATTTGGCTTATTCTGAAACTGCTGTTGAAGATCGTGGTAGCTCCGGTAATTCTGGCGCTGACCCTGTTCGTTTGGATTTGTGTGGGGATCGTCTATATTTCCGGTCTGGTGCTGGTGCTTATCAGCATGGTAATCGCCCTGCTGGGCGTGGCGGTTCTGCTGACCTGTTCCCTGCAAAACGGCATTATCCTGCTGGTGATGGCATTTCTTATCAGTCCGTTTGGTCTGCCAATGGCTGCTATCTGGCTGCTGGGCAAGGTACAGGACTTGAAGTTTGCCATTCAGGATTTGGTTTATGGATAAAATATGCCACTGATGTTATTTTACTTTCCCTAAAAAATAGGATATACTATATAAGAATATATTCTGCCGCCGAGTGCGGATAGTTTTAGATAAAGGAGGGCGTGTATGGGAAATCAATTAACGCCAAACAACTCCATGATTTTGGAAATCCGAGAGCTGCTGGAGAATGCCAGAAAAAATGTTGCACAACAGGTTAATACGCAGCTTTTGACAACCTATTGGAACATTGGCCGGATTATCGTGGAGTATGAACAGCAAAATCAGATTCGCGCAGATTATGGAAAACAAACCTTAAGGGAACTTTCCAAAGAGCTGACACGGGAGTTTGGAAAAGGTTTTTCTCGTTCTAATTTGCAAAATATGCGGGCATTTTATCTTGCTTATGAAAAATGCCAGACAGTGTCTGGCAAATTGTCCTGGTCTCATTACTGTGAACTTTTGAGTATTACGGATGAGAACAAGCGCAGCTTTTACGAGAAGGAATCCATCAATTCGGGCTGGTCTGTTCGGGAGCTGAAACGGCAGATCGAAAGCTCGCTTTATGAACGGCTGCTTTTATCCGCTGGAGATGTCAACAAAGAGAAGGCCCTCTCTCTGGCACAGAAAGGGATTGAGATCAGCCAGCCAGCTGATATTGTCCGCGATCCCTATGTGTTTGAGTTTTTAGGTGTACCGGAAAACAAGCCCATGCTGGAAAGCGATTTGGAAAAGGCCCTTGTCGCACAGATTGAAAAGTTCCTTTTGGAACTTGGGCGAGGCTTCATGTTTGTCGGAACCCAGCAGCGTGTGACCCTGAACAATACACACTACTATGTGGACATGGTGTTTTACAATAAAATTCTCCGCGCTTATGTACTGATTGAACTGAAAACAAAAAAACTGACGCCGGAGGCTGCCGGTCAGCTCAATATGTACTTAAACTACTATGCGGCGGAAGTCAACGACCCGGACGATAACCCTCCTATCGGCATTATCCTCTGCACGGAAAAAGACAGCATTGCGGCAGAATATGCCCTGGGTGGCCTGTCCAACAATATCTTCGCATCCCGGTATGTTCTCTATATGCCGGACAAGGAACAGCTGATCGCTCAGGTGGAGGCCGTCTTGAAAAACTGGCACGAAAAGAAAGACAACCGCCATGACTGAAAAGGAACTGATTGGAAAAGTGCATTCAGCGGTCTATCATCAATGCCAGCGCCGTGGTTATGCGGCTCCGGTAGATGTGCTGATGGAGGTCGGTGTCCTGCCAAAACAGAAATATGAGGATTGGCGGTTTGGACGGGTGGATTATCTGGAACAGGTCTGTACTGTCAATCTGCGCAAACTCTCATTCATCATGCACCAGATGCGGGTGTACGCACAGAAAACCGGCTTAAAACCTTCCTTCTGCTGCTACAAACAGTGGGGTGTAAAAAAGAAAAACGGGCAGGGTCATAAGCCGGTGATTCCGCTGCGGTTCAGCAAAAGCGGAAACCCGGAAATTGAAAAATGGTATGCCACTCATTTTGTGGACACCAAACGGATTGCAGCTCTAAAAGCACAGCATCCGGTTGAAAATTCAGATTGACCAAAGGACAGCTCAACCGGCTGTCCTTTTCTTTTTGGGAAGGAGGTATTTTTTCATGGCAACTACACGCATCATGCCCCTGCATATCGGCAAGGGTCGCACCGAAAGTCAGGCGGTCAGCGACATCATCGACTATGTGGCAAATCCCCAAAAGACCGACAACGGAAAATTGATTACCAGCTATGGATGTGACAGCCGGACTGCTGATGCAGAGTTTCTGTTGGCAAAGCGGCAGTATATTGCCGCCACCGGACGCGTGCGCGGTACAGATGATGTGATCGCCTACCATGTGCGCCAGTCGTTCAGGCCCGGAGAGATCACACCGGAGGAAGCCAACCGGCTGGGCATAGAATTTGCCAGGCGGTTCACCAAGGGCAATCATTCCTTTGTGGTCTGCACCCACATCGACAAATCGCATATTCATAATCACATCATCTGGTCGGCGGTCAATACGGATTGTGACCGGAAGTTCCGTAACTTTTGGGGCAGCACCAGAGCCGTCCGGCGCTTGAGCGATACTATCTGTATCGAGAACGGACTATCCATTGTGGAGAACCCCAAGCCCCACGGAAAAAGCTACAACAAGTGGCTGGGCGAACAAGCCAAGCCCTCCCATCGGGAACAGCTACGGGTGATGATTGACCGGGCGCTGGAGCAAAAGCCAGCAGACTTTGACACACTTCTGAAACTGCTTTCCGAGATGGGCGGCGAAGTATCTCGGCGCGGGAAAGCAATCCGCCTTAAAGCTCCCGGCTGGAAGAATGCAGCCCGTATGGATGACAAGCTGGGAGCCGGGTACAGCGAAACAGAAATCCGTGCGGTGCTGGCTGGAGAAAAGCAGCACACGCCCCGCAAGAAATCCACCGTGCAGCCGGAGCCACCCAAGGTCAATTTGCTGGTGGATATTCAGGCAAAATTGCAGGCCGGGAAAGGTGCTGGATATGCACGCTGGGCCAAGGTTTTTAACTTAAAACAGATGGCGCAGACCGTGAATTTCCTTACCGAACATCACCTACTGGACTATACAGAGCTGGAAGAAAAAGCGGTGGCGGCTACCGCCCATCACAATGAGCTGTCAGCGCAGATTAAGGCGACGGAGAAACGCATGGCAGAGATTGCTGTCCTGCGAACTCATATCATCAATTATGCCAAAACCCGTGAGACCTATGTGGCCTACCGGAAATCTGGTTACTCCAAGAAATTCCGCGAGGAACATGAGGAAGAAATCCTGCTCCATCAGGCAGCCAAAAATGCCTTTGACGAGATGGGCGTGAAGAAGCTGCCCAAGGTCAGGGACCTGCAAGCCGAGTATGCCAAACTGCTGGAGGAAAAGAAGAAAACCTACGCCGAATACCGGCGCTCCCGTGAAGAAATGCGGGAACTTCTGACGGCAAAGGCCAATGTGGACCGGCTGCTGAAAATGGATGAGGAACAGAAAAAAGAACAGGAAAAAGACCACGGCCAGCGGTGAGCCGGTCATGGTCCAAAGCGTTCGCAGAACGCGCAGCCGCAGAATGAAATTCTGCGTTCAAAGGGGTTTGGGGGCGCTGCCCTCAACAAGCAAAGCGGAGGGGAAAATCACGGCAGGATTTTTCCCTCTGCGGGCCGAGTGTATTAACACCGGCATTGCTTGCCCCTTTTTACCCGGAAATGAAATGAGCCAGTGAGGAAACAGTCAAATTTCACTCACCGGCTCAATTCGTTTCAAATTTCTCGGATAGTTCTGTTAGTTCTTTCGCGGTCTCCTGCGTATGGCGCAAGAGGGTTTCACGCATTTCTGACGGACAGCTGCAATAAAGCATCTTCATCTGACTGGCTCCCTCATCTTCTGGAGAAACATCTGGATTGATCAGAGTGTCCAGAGAGAGCGGCAGCACCTTTGCCAATGCCTTCAAAATCAAGTAAGATGGATTCATCTTTCCCTTTTCAATATTGGAAATCTGTTTTACAGATACATGGCTCAGATCCGCAAGCTCCTGCTGTGTCAGGTCTTTTTTCTTTCGGGCTTCCCGCATTTTTTGCCCCAAAGCGGTCAAATCATCAATCGGCATAATCACTCACCTCAAGTATATTCTATCGTGCCGATTTGCACAAAGGAATAACCTTATTATGCCGGTCAATAGGCTTGATTATGCTGATTTTTTGGCGAGACTGAAACGCTATCCTTGTATCACTAACTGAATCAAATTATAATAGAGATGGGTATTTTTTTGAAAAAACTGCCCGCTGTAACATTTCGCGGACATTTGCCTGTTATACTATCTGCAAAAAGCGAGGAAGTGAGGATATGAAGCAGATTTTAATTGTCGAGGACGACAGTTTTTTGAATAAGATGTTGGCCTATAACCTGACCGCAGACGGCTACGGCGTGACTTCTACCCTAAATGCCAGAACCGCAGCCGACGCCATCCGCCAGCGGGAATTTGATTTAGTGCTGCTGGACATCAACCTGCCGGACGGCAACGGTTTTGAGCTGTGCAAGCTGATAAAGCCCCAGCACCCGGACACCATCGTGATTTTCCTGACCGCCAACGATCAGGAGAGCGACCAGATACGGGGCTATGAGGTGGGCGCAGTGGACTACATCACAAAGCCCTTTGTGATCGGGGCCTTGCAGCGAAAAATCAAAGCTATGTTCGCCATGCTGGAACACCACAAACCGGCCAAGGACATTTACGACGACGGGCGGCTGTTTTTGGACTTCTCGGAGCAGACGGCTTCCTTAAACGGCAAGCCCCTGACCCTATCCCCGATGGAGTACAAAATGCTGAACCTGTTCCGTAAAAATCCCCGTCAAGTGCTGACCCGTGGGCAGCTTTTGGAAAAGCTGTGGGATATAGACGAAAGGTTTGTGGACGAACACACCTTGACAACCTCCATCAGCCGGATTCGCAGTAAGATCGAATCCGACGGCGGCACGCCCTACATCAAGACCGTTTACGGCATGGGCTATCAATGGACGGGAGGCGAGGCAAAATGAAGTTTCAAAACCTCTCGGTAAAGCGGCTGTTTGGCCGGGTGGCAATAGGGCTTGTCCTCTCCATGTCCGGGATCACCATAGCCCTGTTTTTTGTGACAAAACAGACGGCGGTGCTGCTGACGGGCGGGGCGCTGCTGCTGTGCGCCCTTGTGGGGATTTTTGTACTGACGCAGGCGTTTGGAAAGCGGCTGTCGCAGTTTACCGCTGACCTGTGCCAGACCTTAGACCACATGATCGCCGGAAATGAAGCACCCCAGCGGCCAGAGGACAGCGAAACCCAGCTTGCCAGAATCGGACACCGGCTGGCAAGGCTCTACCAGATCATGCAGGAGAACCGCCGCCGGGTGGACGAGGAACGGCAGGAGTTACAGACCCTTGTATCAGATATTTCCCATCAGGTGAAAACGCCGGTAAGCAATCTGAAAATGGCGACGGACACCCTGCTGGAAAAGCCCATGACCGAGGTGGAGCGCACCGACTTTATCCGGGGAATCCGCAGCCAGACGGATAAGCTGGACTTTCTCTTTCAGGCTCTTGTGAAAACCTCCCGTCTGGAAACAGGCGTGATCCAGTTGGACAAGAAGCTGAGCCGCCTCTTTGATACCGTGGCGCAGGCCATGAGTGGGATCGTGTATGCAGCGGAGAAAAAGGAAATCGCCGTGTCCGTGGACTGCCCGGAGGATTTGACCGTTTTCCATGACAGCAAGTGGACATCCGAAGCCCTCTTTAACCTGCTGGACAATGCGGTGAAGTACACCCCGGCAGGCGGAAAAATCTCTGTGTCGGTGGTGCTGTGGGAAATGTATGTGGAGATCAAAGTGACCGACACCGGCAAAGGCATTTCCGAAAGCAATCAGGCCGCCATCTTCCGGCGCTTCTATCGTGAGGAAGAAGTACACGAACAGCAGGGCGTGGGCATTGGCCTGTATCTGGCCCGTGAGATCGTAACGCGGCAGGGCGGCTATATCAAAGTGGTTTCGGAGCCGGGCAAGGGTTCGGAATTTTCCATTATGCTGCCGACTAAATAGAACGCGGCGGACGGCCATTTCCGGCTGCCCGCCGTAAATTTTTTTGAAATGTCCGAGCGTTGTAACATTTCACCCCGATTTTCAATGAAATTTTTTGGCCGCTGTAACATTTCGCGGACATTTGGGTTTTACAATAGCTTTATCAAATATGGAGGTGATACAACTATGACATGGCCTTTTGAAAATGACACCAGCGCCATTACAAAGAAGCTGGCGCAAAGAAGCTTCAAAGCCAACAAATTACGAAATATTGTTGCTGTAATAGCAATCGTTTTAACATCAATGCTTTTTACTTCTGTAACGACTTTATGTGTTGGAGCGATCCAGTCTATACAGACAACTATTTTGCAAATTAGGGGAACCAGCCCGTCCACTGGTACATCTGTAAATTGGATTGCCATAATAGCAGCCCTGTTTTTTATTATGATTTTTGTAATAACGGGCTATTTGCTCATTCGCAATATTTTTGAGATTTCTGTTGTTCAAGAAATAAAGAAATATGGCTTATTAAGAACAATCGGAACAACGGAGAAGCAAATCAAGCGAATTGTTTATAAGCAAGCATTTTGGCTGTCTATAATTGGTATATCTATTGGGTTGATTTTAGGATATATAGTAGGAATACTTATGCTTCCGTGGATTCTTAATTTTATGAAAGGCGAGTATCACAATCTTTCTGTGAACTTGAGTTTTAATCCTATTATTTTTGTCGTTGCCGGGATATTTAGTGCAATTACTGTTTGGGTGAGCATAAAGAAACCATTCAAAATTGCAGCTACGATTTCGCCCATTGAGGCAACCAGATACTATGAAAAAGACAATTATCATAGTGCCAACAAGAATCGTCTTTCGTTTAAGAATAGAATAACAGAAATGGCATGGAGAAATTTAAGAAGAAATTCAAAGCGTACCATATTTATCGTCTTATCCATGATACTCTGCATTATTCTCCTAAACAGTGCAATCGCAATCGGAAATAGTGTTGATGTTAAAAAATATGTATCTTCTGTTACCTCATTTGATTTTGTTGTGGCAAGCCCAAACACATTTTCTAATGTGCAAGGTTTTCGATTTAAAGATGATTCTGTTAGTAATGAAATCATATCTGATATTGAAAATAATATTCCTGTGCTGAACGGAAGTCGAATTTATAAAAACACTTTGGATGATGTCAGTGTTACTTATGATTATGGTAGTTTGGTCACGGAAGTATTAGACGAATACACAGAAGATAATCACCTTATACGAAGTGGTATGGTTGATGGCAGAACTTATCCAGTAAAACTCGGTGTTGATTATCGACCTCTTTGCAATATTTACGGGGTAGAAAAATCAATACTTCCTAAATTGAATTTCATTGAGGGAGAAACAGATATACAGCAACTAACCTCATATTTGGAAAGTGGAAACTATGTTATAGAAATTTCAGCGATCAACCCAAATGAATCTCCTGAATTTCTTTGTCCGCTCAATCAGGAAGTTACCATTTACAAAGATGGATTGCCTTATAAAACGGTTTCGGTAATTGCGCGTGCAGTGGTTGATTTTTCATTGGTAGAATCTCCGGGTAAGAATGTTGGCTACACTGATGTTGGCGGCGATTGTCCTATTTTCTATATGAGTAATGAGATGTTTGTGGAATTGTATAACAATCCAGCCATAATGAGTTATGTGTTTGATGTGGAAAAAGAACACTTTTTGCCAGCGACCGAGTACATCAATTCTTTGCCTACCGTTGAATACGCATCGTCTGAAACATTGGCACAAACTATGAATGGATTAAAACAA
Source organism: Faecalibacterium sp. DFI.5.82 (assembly GCF_029076575.1). NCBI lineage: Bacteria > Bacillati > Bacillota > Clostridia > Eubacteriales > Oscillospiraceae > Faecalibacterium > Faecalibacterium sp. DFI.5.82. The sequence continues at coordinate 83,658 of NZ_JARFIS010000004.1, read as the reverse complement.
ACTATTTTTATCATAGGTGGCCTTATTGGGTTTCTATTAGGAAGTATCGGGCTTGTGAATTTTTCCAACATCATTATAACTGGCATTATAAACCGGCAACGGGAATTTGCTACATTAGAGAGCATCGGAATGACGAAAAAACAAATTAACAAATTGACAGTATTGGAGGGATTGTTTTACGCATTTCTGATTTGTGTAATGGGTTTACCTCTCTCTCTTATTGTTGCAAATACAATTCTTCCTACTTTCTTTAATCAACCTGACTTATGGCTGTTTACAATACAGCCTACGATTTTCCCGTTGATATTAGAGGGAATTGTTATTTGCGTTGTGGCGATTATAGTTCCTCATGTTTCGTTTCGCTATTTTAGAAAAACAAGTATTGTAGCTCGATTAAGGATAGTTGAATAATAATTTTGAAATGTCCGAGCATTGTAACATTTCACCCCGATTTTCAATGAAATTTTTTGGCCGCTGTAACATTTCGCGGACATTTGGGCTTTACAATGACCTTATCAACAAAAGTGAGGAGGCAACGCAATGGAACTGACCCCGACATTGATTTTGAATCTGGTGCTGCTGATCGTCCCACCCGTTGTCCTTGTGCTGGTGTTCCGGCAATGGCTGGCCCGGCACATCCGCTGGACGGTTGCCTTGACTGCTCTCTGTGATGTTCTCCTGTTTTGGGATGAACTATTCTACTATGAGAGCTTCGGCCTGTTCGCTGTGCTGATTCTGGTACAGTTGGCGGCCACCGGCGCAGCAGCGTTCCGCATTTACAACAAACAAAGAAAGGATTGAATTTTATGAGCATTTTACAGACTATCGACCTGAAAAAGTATTACGGCACAGAGCCGAACATCACCCGCGCCCTTGACGGCGTGAACTTCTCCGTGGAGGACGGCGAGTTTGTGGCCGTTGTGGGAACCTCCGGCAGCGGCAAGTCTACCCTGCTTCACATGATGGGCGGGCTGGACACCCCTACTTCCGGCAATGTGATTGTCCGGGACAAAGAGCTGTCGAAAATGAACGACGAACAGCTTACCATCTTCCGCCGCCGCAACATCGGCTTTATCTTCCAGAACTATAACCTTGTTCCCATCCTGAATGTGTATGAGAACATCGTCCTGCCGGTGGAGCTGGACGGGGACACGGTGGATCAGAAGTTTTTGGACGAGATCGTTCACCTGCTGGGACTGGAAGATAAGCTAAAAAATATGCCGAACAATCTTTCCGGCGGACAGCAGCAGCGTGTGGCGATTGCCCGCGCCTTGATTACCAAACCGGCTATCGTGCTGGCCGACGAGCCGACCGGCAACCTTGACAGCAAGACCAGCGCCGAGGTGCTGGGGCTTATCAAGCGCACCAGTGCGGAGTTCCGGCAAACTGTTGTGATGATTACCCACAACAACGACATAGCCCGCCTTGCAGATCGGATTGTCCGCATTGAGGACGGCAAGATTGTGGAGTAAGGAGGTGACAGGCTATGACATGGCCTTTTGAAAATGATACCAGCGCCATAGTAAAGCGCATATCAAACCGCAGTATATCGGCAAATCGAAAAAGAAATATCTTTATTGTTTTGACGATTGCACTTGCCAGCGCATTGCTATCTGCTATTGTCCTCTATGGCTTTGGGGTTATGCAGGAAACGCAGAACCGCAACCAAAAAACAGCGCAGATTATGTATCATGCGATTTCTGAACAACAGGGACAGGAACTATACAAGCAAGAAGAAATTGCGTGGGTTGGGGAATTTTTTAACGCATTTTCTGAACAGGTAAACCATTCAACCGTGAATTTTACTTATGCAAATGCAGATATGCTAAAATCCCAAAGTATGCCCTATTCGGGAGATTTACCAGCTTCGGAGAATGAAATTGTAGTACAGGAATCCTTTTTGGATAGTTTGGGCTATTCAAATGAATTGGGGCAGACAATTCAAATCCCCTTTTCTGACGGCACTACCCATGATTTCAAATTGACGGGAATCTTAGATGTGAAAACCGGCGATATTGGGCGCTATACAGCCATTATATCGAAAGAATTAGTAAGACAGCAGTATGGCGACGAGGGCATGATTGATTATTACATTGGGCTGAAAGGCGCTCAAAATATGAGCGAGGAAGAAGCCACCAACTATGCAAACACTCTGGCGCAGCAATTAAAAATTTCCGATGATAATGTGATTGTCCGTTCCACATATTTTAACTTAAAGGACGAAAATCACGGAAGCGATATGCTGTTCTATTTCTTGATCGGTTTTGTAACTTTCATTGGTTCTGGCATTGTGATCTATTCGATTTTTTATATTTCAGTAGCAAGCAGTATCCGTAACTATGGACAGCTTTGCACAATCGGAACTACAAAACAACAGATCAAAAAGATGGTTTACCGCGAGGGAAAATTACTTGCTGCCATTGCTATCCCGATTGGTCTGGTTATTGGAAATGTGATTGGGTACTTCCTGATTCCTGCCGGTTGGTACTGGCTGACTACTTTATGTGTGACGGCCGGGGTTGGCCTTTTTGCATTTATTATTGTGATGATTGCCATTCATACTCCTGTAAAAAGAGCTGCGGCAGTATCTCCGCTGGAAGCATTGCGATATTCCGATTATCAGGGGAAGATGAAAGAAAGTTCCGTGTTGCACCGTAAAATAACGCCTGCTTCACTTGCTAAAATGAATCTGTCCAGACAAAAGGCAAAGTCCACTTTAACAATACTTTCTCTTTCACTCGGCGGAGTATTGGTTGTATTGATTTCGACAATGTTAGTTTCCTATGATGGCGTTGCAGAGGCAAGAGGCAGGGCGTTCCCTGTCGGTGAATTTAACATTCAGCTCAACGCAAATCAATCGTGGGACACTGCTGGTATTTCTTTGTCTGGATTGCAGCAAAAGAATTTTCTAAATGCCGATTTTGTAAATGCAGTAGAATCTATTGATGGCGTTACAGGAATCAAGCACTGGTATTACACGGACGCAGAATATCGTGTAAATGGTAATTCTGGAAAATGGATTCAGGGCTTTTGCCGAGATGAACAGCAGAATTTGGAGAAAGAGCGAATTGCGGGAACGACTGATTATGATGAACTGGTGGCAGGCAATGGAATTGTCTTGCTTCAAGAGCGTGCCGATCTCTATGATATTGAGGCCGCGTTGGGTGATACCGTCGAAGTGGACTATAAAACCGAATCCGGCCAAATTCGCACAAAGACCTATACCGTCATGGGCATTGTAAACGAATATTCTTACTCCGGCTTCTCAAAATGCTTTGCGCTTCCGGAGCAGCTTATGAATGAAGCGACCGGGATAGATTGCACAGGTACGATTTCTGTAATTACCGATATGGAAAAATTTGATACAGTTGAAGCTGCATTAAATCAACTGATAGACGGAAATAGCGATTTGGTTATGGAAACCATAAAAGAAAGTATCACTTATTATAGCGGACTTCAACAACTTTCTTTCGGGGTGTTGTTGATCGTGGCTGTTATTGTTGTGTGCTTTTCTTTAATCAACCTTGTCAATACGACAATCACAAACTTCTTATCCCGTAGGCAGGAAATTGGAATGTTACAGGCGATTGGTTTGAGTAAAAAGCAGCTTATCAAAATGCTGTGCTATGAGGGGTTGATGTATTCAGTTTTTGCTACGCTTGTAACATTGGTTTTGGGGACTGGACTGGGCTTCCTATCCGTACAGGTAGTTGTGAAAACGATGAATCCATACTTTTACTATTCATTTCCGTGGCTGATCGTATTGATATATTTAGCAATCCTGCTGATTGTGCAATTCACCTTGATTTCTTACACAACTGGAAATCTGAAAAAGCAATCTCTTGTTGAGCAAATCAGGACGATGGAATAGCCGTATGGGATCGGCGGGGCGGCGTGTGCTGCCCCGCTTTTTTCGCCATTTCTCAAAAAAATTTTTGAAATGTCCGAGCGTTGTAACAATTCAGCCTGTTTTTCTGTCGAAATCAAAGGCACCTCGGACATTTGTGTAACATTTGTAGTTTATGCTTGTGGTAAATCAATATTGGGGGTGAGGACACATGAAAAAGATACTGCTGATCGACGACAGCGACACCTATACATGGTGTCTGCAAAAATACTTACAGCACCGGGGCTACCCGGTGAAAACGGCTTGTACGCTGAAAGAAGCGCGGGCTGCCATCCAAGAGGAAATGCCGCTGGTGGTCTGCTGTGATCTCGACCTGCCGGATGGTTCCGGCATGGACTTTCTGGACGAAGTGCGGGCCGCAGACAAGGAGCTGCCTTTTGTTCTGGCGTCCTGCCATGACAAGGACGACTACGAACAGGAGGCCAAGCGCCGGGGCGCGACGCTGTGCATGGACAAAATGAAAGGGCTGCTGCAAGATAAGCTGGTGGAATATGCCTACCGGCAGTTATCCGGCGAAAAGGCCCCGACTTTTCACAAGCTGCTCTTTGTCCATGTGGAAGATACCAGCGCCGAAGTGCTGCGGGCGGCTATGCTGCAAAAGGGCTTTGACCTGATTCTGGTTCCCTCGATTGGGGAGGCCAAGCACCGGATTTTTGAGGATAAGGAAATAGACCTGATCTTGTGCGATCTGGAACTGCCGGACGGCACAGCAATGGAGCTGTTTCATACGCTGCGGCGGGTGGCTGGGATGTTCCAAATGAAGAATCCCCCTGTCCGGCTTCTGCCGTTCTTTATCCTCACCGAGAACAACGACCTTGCCACGGAATATGAATACCGGCATGAGGGCGTGAACGACTATATCACCGCCCCGGTAAATATCCCGGAGCTGATCCGGCGGGTTCTGTTCTTTGTGGAATGAAACGAGCCTACATATTCAAACATCTGCCTCCACAGCGGGGAAAAGAAAAAAACCGCTGACGGGCAGAGGATTTCGTGCGCTTTCCTGTATCACTGACGATACGGCGGTTTTGAGTAGATCAAGGCCGCCGTTTCTTTTTGCTAAAAAGCAGACCTCCAGATGACCCTCAGCAATCAGCATGGGCGGTGTATAGGAGGATACCGCCATGTCTGCAATATTCATTTGTAATAGCTATGACATATATCAATTAAAAAAAGCATAGGCCCTCCTCCGGGATATTATAGTTATCTATCAGTATTATCAATCCATATAAATCAGCATAATCATGGTGTTTTTTGTTGCGCCAGTTTCTCATTGCGAGAAGCTGGCGTTTCTTATTGTCGATTTTTAGGGAAACCTCCCGATGTGTACCGCTGCCGGTCCCCACCTCCATTCGATTCACCCGTCAACCACGCCTGAATCGAAATGGAGGAAAACTATGGGCTTTCACTATGGATATGAGAAAAGGAAGTTTGATGCAGAATGGACCCGGCTGGAACAGGAATACCGCGCAGCCGGTATGGACGATAGGCAGATCGCGGCCATGAAGGAATATGACTGGACCTGGTTTTGCAGCCAGCGGACCTATCAGAACCGCGTACAGGCCCTTCCCAGCGAACAGTGTGAGGACGAGAGCGAGCAGTCCTGCCTGTTCCGAAAATTTGAATCCCTGTCCTGCACCTGGGACACCGGCGATGTGGATTCCCGGCGGTTTGGCTGGCTGTCCTCCCTGGAGGATGAACTGCTGTACCGGCGGCTCTGCAAATTGCCGGAGGACGATCTGGAACTGCTGACCCTGCTCATTGTGGACGGATACCGGCAGACAGATATAGCGGCAATGTGGGGATGCTCTCGCAATGTGATCTATAAACGCTTAAAAAAAATCAAAAAAATTTTGCAGCAAGGGTGACAAACGGCCTTTCCCAACGCCTACGCATTGAAGGGACCTATCTTCTTTTGACCCTTCTTTGCAGCTTGACAACTGAATAGACGGCATTTCCGGTACATAACCCATGTACGAGCGAATCAGGCGCGCCGCGAAGATGGACAGCCCCAGGAGGTGATGAACAGGACTGTTCCGAGCGATCAACGCCAGCCTGAACCTCGAAAGCGGCATTTCGGGGCGCGATGACTGCATGGGGGCTTAAAGATACTTCCTCACGGCCTCCTAAAGACTTGGGAGGAACCCTGCGGCGCACGAGTAAAACGACGCTGCGGAGTTATGACAGCCGCGCCAGCGGAGACCGGGAATGTCCCCATCGTCAGGGGTGCGTGGCAAATGTGGCGAGCATAAACCAAACTACAATACAGCAGCCGTACCGATTGATTGGTTAGCATATACCCTCGATTTTATCGGTGCGGCTGCTTTCCTTTATATGAATTGAGACAGCCTGTTTCCTCAGATCCTATGAAGAAACAGGTTTTTTGACTGGAGGTGCGTCAATATGGATCAGAAGATTACCCCCACAACCTCCTACAAAGAGGTGAAAATCGGGAAAACCATTTACCGTGTGACCAGCTTTTTTTCGGGCGAAAAGGAGCTGGGAAAGACTTTGGAGCAGCTGGCTGTCCGGCGCGCCATGTCGGAGGTTTCCACACCTGCCAGCTGCTCCGCACACACAGCTACATAGTCACACCATCCTCCCGGCTTTGCCGCATACTTGCGCGGCGATGGATTTTCCGTTACGATGTTCATACAGGGATATTCCCTGTGGAGCCATCACGCCGCACGAGGTATGGAATCTGGATTGTCGGGAGGAAAAATAAAGATGACTACAAAAACATACAACGTCGGCATCTACTGCCGTTTAAGTAACGACGATGAACGCGACGGGGAATCCGTCAGCATCGAAAACCAGAAGCTGCTGCTTCAGAACTATGTACGGCAACGGGGCTGGAATGAAATTGATACCTATATCGACGATGGATATTCAGGCACGAATTTTGACCGTCCTGGGGTCAAGCGGCTGATTGAGGACGCCAAGGCCAAGCGGATCAATGTGATTCTGGTCAAGGACCTGTCCCGTTTTGGCCGTAACTACATCGAATTTGGACAGTACACAGACTACCTGTTCCCATCCCTGGGCTGTCGGTTTATCGCTCTGAACAACGGCATTGACACAGAAAGCACCAATGGCAGCACCGATGTCATGTGCTTTTTGAACTTATTTAATGAATTTTATAGCCGCGATACCAGCAAGAAGGTCAAGGCAGTCAAAAAAGCCTGTGCAGAAAACGGCAAATTCATGGGAACCTACCCCGCCTATGGCTACAAGCGGGACCCGGCGGATAAGCACCATCTGGTGATCGACGAGGACACCGCCCCGATTGTGCGCCGTATCTTCGAGATGCGGGCAGCCGGAACAGGGTTTCACGCCATCGCCGTCACACTGAACGAAGAAGGCATCCCATCCCCCGGTGTGCTGTACTACCAGCGCAAGGGGCAGAGCGATCCGCGCCGGGTCAACCACAAATGGGCAGACCAGACGGTGAAGAATATCGTCCGCAGCGAGGTTTATATCGGCAACATGGTTCAGGGAAAGACCGGAACGCTGTCGTATAAGTCCCGCAAGCTCGTGGGCAAACCGGAGGAAGAATGGATTCGTGTAGAAGGAACCCATGAACCGATTATCTCACAGGAGCTGTGGGATACCGTAGTCAGCATTGACAAAAAGAAGGTGCGGAAATCCTCTGCCGCTGACGGTTACAGGAGCATCTTCACCGGCCTTGTGTACTGTGCAGACTGCGGCTTCAAAATGAGAAATCAGGTGGAGCGATTCACCTATAAAGACGGAACGCCGGGGCGATACAGCTCCTTTATCTGCGGCAACTACTCCCGCAGCGGCAAAGGAGCCTGCACCATCCACACCATCTATGAGAATGTGCTGACCCAGCTGGTGTTGGAGGACATTCGGGAAAAGGCCCGTTTTGCGGAATATGACCCGGAGCAGCTGGTCCGGCAGATTATCCGCTTAAAGGATAAAGAAGCCAAAAGCCGCCTTTCCTCCTGTGAACAGGAGCTGAAAACATATACGGCGCGGCTTTCCGAGCTGGAACGGCTGATGCAGAATCTTTACGAGGATAAATGCGCCGGAACCATCCCACAGACTGTTTTTCAGACCTTAATGCACAAGTACGAAACGGAACGGGCAGAAAAGTCCGAAGCAATCCCGGAGCTGGAACGCAAAGTCAAAAGCTATCTGGAAAACCGCACGGATGCGAACCGCTGGCTTACCATGATCCGTCGGTACACAGAGATCACGGAGCTGGATGAATCCATTCTCTTTGAACTTGTGGACCGCATTGAGGTGGGAGAAACCCAAAAAATCAATGGACAGCGGGTTTGTGACCTCCGCGTCTACTACCGCTATGTCGGAAATGTGGACGCGGCGCTGGTGCAGGAAGAAGGGAGGCAGCCACTTGAAGAAGCAATATAAGGTCGGCATCTACTGCCGCCTGAGTGTAGACGATGCCTCCAATTCCGCAAAGGCAAAAAACTATATCCCCGGTGATGAATCCGCCAGCATAGAAAACCAGCACGAAATCCTCTCCAAATTTGTCATGCTCAACGGCTGGATCGAGGTCAAGACTTATCGGGACGATGGGTACAGCGGCGGAAATTTTCAGCGGCCCGGATTTTTGGAAATGTTGGAGGATGCCCGTCACGGCCTGATTAACCTGATCCTGGTCAAAGACCTGTCCCGCCTGGGGCGTGACTTTGTAGAGGTAGGCCGCTATACGGATGTGATTTTTCCGTCCCTTGGCTGTCGGTTTGTGTCTGTGCTGGACTGTCTGGACAGCGAGGGTGACAACACCGATATGCTGCACTTCCGCAGTCTGATGAACGACTACCATCTGAAAGACCTGTCGGGGAAAATCAAATCGGTGCTGTATGCCAAAAAGAAAAGCGGCCAATACCTGACCGCCTATGCTCCCTACGGATACCGCAAGAGTGATGAAGATAAACACCGGCTGGTGGTGGATGAAGAAGCCGCCGCTGTGGTGCGGGAAATCTATCAGATGCGCTGTTCCGGCATGGCCTACGGTAAGATTGCGGCGGCGCTGAACAAGAAAGGCATCCTTTCTCCCCGCTGGTATTGGGAACTGCACTACGGGAAAAAAGGCGGCTGCAAATACTCCAAACTTTGGGCTTGTGCCACGGTGAAAAACATTCTGAACGATGCGGTTTATCTCGGCATAGTCACACAGAACCGCACCGGCTCCCGTTCCTACAAGGACAAGACCATGATACAGAAGCCGGAAACGGAATGGATTTGCCACGAAGATGCCCACGAAGCAATCATTGACCGGGAACTGTGGGAAACGGTTCAGGAAAAGAACCGGGCAGTCAAACAACAGGTGGCAAACCATGCCGCCCCTATGCCCGCCCTGTTCACCGGCAAACTGGTCTGTGCCGATTGTGGGCATCCTCTGGCAGCCACCCGCGAGACCCAGCGCAGAAAAAACGGGACATCCAAGCGATATGTTTCCTATATCTGCTCCCACTTTTCCACCACCGGACACAGCGCCTGTTCTTGGCATCGGATTTATGAAATCTCGCTGAAAACGCTGGTGCTGAATGAAATCAGGGCGCACAGCCAGGCGGTGGCGCAGGATGAAAACGCGGTGCTGGACAAGCTGAAACAGCAGATACTTTCCGAAAGCGCGGCGAAGCAGGAGGATTCCAAGCTGGAAATCAGCCGACTGCGGCGGCGTATCGGAGAGCTGGAACACATGACCGCCAAGCTCTATGAGGATAAAGTCAGCGGTGCCATCAATGGCGACACCTTTGCTGTCCTGATTCAAAAAAGCGAACAGGAACGCATCCAAAAGGCAGACCGCCTGGACGCACTTCTTTCAGAGGAACGGAAAGCCCGGCAGGAAGTTGAAAATATCCGGCAGTGGGCAGGCATCGTCCGCCGCTATCTGGATGTGCAGGAGCTTGACCGGGAAATCGTTGAGGAACTGATTGACCACATCGAGATCGGGGAACGCTCCATCATAGACGGTCAGCGTCACCAGGACATTAAAATCTTTTACCGCTTCGTTGGTGTGGTATAATGGGAAAAAGAAAAGACCCGGCTGCATCCGCAGTCCGGGCCTACACCTGACAACATTCTATGAAAACGGTTTGCGATTGAACCGCATCGCTTTGTCGAAAAAGAGTGATTCAGCAGAACACCCTTCCCAAACAGCTTATGTTCTTCATAATATTCAAAAACGGAGCAAAATCATTGTCTGAAGCATTGTTGCTGTCGATGCTGTTGTTGATTGCAAGGAATCGGACGTTTTTCTGTGGGAACAGAACTTCCGTATAAAAACCGACTTGCAGATAATTTCGTCCTAAGCGGCTCATATCTTCTTGTGTCAAGTAGGGACTAAAAAAATTTTGAGAATTTACAAGCCGTTCATAGGTGGACAACCACCCGTGAACGGCTTGCGTTTTCTCTACGCTCTTGTGCCGTTCTTTGTGCGACGCTTCTTATACGCCGCCGCAAATGCCTCCAACATCGGAGTGACCGGAAGCTCGTTGTCAGGCTTGGACAGATACTCGAACCGGATGCCGTTCTCCCGGAACTTTCGCTCAAACCTCATGAAAGAGGAAGTGTCCCGGCTGATTCGCGAGGTGTCGCGGGTGAGGATCGTACCGATGTCCTGACGCTTGGCTTCGTTCAGCAGGAAGTTCATGATACCTTCCGTATGGACGCCGGAGATGCCGTCTGCCGCCACAGCAGCAGCCACCTCATAGCCTTTGTCCTTCGCATAGCGTTCCAGCTCTTCCCGCTGGTCTGCTTCCGCAAGCTGATCCGCACAGGCAACGCGGATATAAAGAAATACTTTCATTTGGCTTCTCCTTCAGATGTAGTGAGGAAGTCCTTGAACTTCCAGACGATTTCTATGTTGTCAAGATCGTAAATGTAGACCGCAGAAATGAATGCGTGGGTCAGCTCATAGGTCAGAGCTTTGCAGTCGGCGTACTGTTCGCAGACCGCATCCAGCTTTTCATCTGAACAGGCGGTCTCGGAGTCAAGCTCCTTCATCCGCTCGTGACTGCGCTGGATTGCTCCATCGTTTTCAGCAATCTTCACATCCGCTGCCGCCTTCTGCTGAATGTACGCCTCCTTCGTGATGCTTCCGGCTGCATACTTCTCGTAGAGCCTCAGCTTGGACGCCTTGTGCTGCTCGTTCTGCTTTTGCAGAGTGCGGATTTTATCAGCACATTCCTTGATGGCAGATTTCCGCAGATCACCGACTTCGCGGTTCTGTATTGCTTCCTTCTGTGCCAAAGCAAGAAACTGAGTAAGGGCATGGAAGACAACCTTCTCAATATCCATTTCCGGAAAGCTCCTGCCAACCGGACAGTCTGTGTTTCCGTTGTTGACCGAGTGAATGCACTGGAAGTATCGAATGCCAGCCTTGTTCTTTCGGCGTGTCATAGCACGTTTACAGTTACCGCAGCGGACGAGTCCCTTGAGCGGATAGTCATGCTGCTTGCGCGTGGGATTCCGTCCTCCGCCTCGAATGACCTTCTGAGCAAGCTCAAAGTCTTCCTTGCTGATAATAGCTTCATGCGTTCCTTCTACGATAATCGGCTCATTGACAACACGCTTTTTTGAGCCGACACCGCAGGACTTCATTTTGCGGCTGACCAGTGTTCCGGTGTAAACAAGGTTTTTGAGGATGTTATAGACCATCACGGTTTCCCAACTGATTTTCTCGCTCATGTTACTGAACTTCTTCTTGTCGGGATGCTTGCTCTTGAAGTATTGCCCCGGCGTCGGGATGCCTTCATCATTCAGGCTGCGGGCGATCTGAGAGGTGTTGCTGCCTTCCAGCGCCTCGCGGAAAATACGACGGATCACATCAGCCGCCTCCGGGTCTACGGCAAGTTTGTTCCGAATGGTGGGATGCAGGACGTAGCCGTATGGGGCGTAGCCACCGACATACTTGCCCTGCTTCATCATCTGGATTTTTGCCGATGTGGTCTTTACGGAAAGGTCTTTGCTGTATGCGGCGTAGATGATGCTGCGCATAACCACTTCCAGACCGCCCGTTGTGCCTTTGTAATCGTCGCTGTCATAGCCGTCGTTGATGGAAATAAAGCGGACGCCCATGAATGGAAAAGTGCATTCCAGATAGTTTCCCGTTTCAATGTAGTCACGAGAAAAGCGGGAAAAGTCTTTGACGCAGATCAGATCGATTTCGCCGCGCTTGACCTTCTCCATCATCTGCGTGAACTGAGGACGGTGAAAGTTCGTGCCGGTATAACCGTCATCCGCAAACTCAGACCGCTGACAGTGAGACAACTCCGGATGATTGTCGAGAAAGCGATTGATGAGCATACGCTGGTTGCCGATGCTGTCACTTTCCGCCTTGCTGCCATAGCCGGTATCTTCATCAGCCATTGAGAGGCGGATGTAGATGCCGATGTTGTATTCCTTGCTCATTTACATCGCCTCCTGTACTTCCTTGATACTCTGAACGGTCAGAGCGTAAATATCGCCGTATTTCATGACCAGCTCGATTGAGCCGTCCTCATGGACTTTCACAAGCTCTACGGACTCGTCAACTAACTCCTGAGAGAGCATCGTTGCACCGCTGACGGATTTCATCAGCGTGAGCCACTTGTTGTCCTCGGACATTGCCTCGGCAAACTTTACCTTCCGCTGAACCGCTTCATCCAACCGCCGGGAAAGGTTAGCATACTGCTCATCGTAGGCTTTCTTGGCAAAGACGTATTCCTCTTCATCGAGAATGCCTTCTGTGAAGTCCTCATAGAGCCGAGTACGCTTCTTGGAGATGCCGCTGAGTTTCAGATTCAGGCTTGTGATGAGCGCATTCTGCTGATCGCGGATGCTGCGTTCGCCTTCACTGTTTCTCAGTTTGGCAAGCAGCTTGTCGTAATTGAGAGCCGCCTTGACTTGAAGCTGGATCGCCGCAAGCACATCGGCTTCGAGCTTATCCTGCCGCGTATAGTGCAGCGTACAGAGGTTGCCGCGCTTGACGGATGAACTGCACTCATAGAAGGCGTACCATGCGCCGTCCTTGCGCTTGTCAACGCGCTTGCGATGGAAATAGAGCTTTCTGCCACAGTCCGCGCATACGATTTTGTCTTCAAAGAGATTGATCAGCGTAGCGCGGATTTCCTCCGTGCGCTCCATCTTCTCAACCCTTGTCCTTGCAGCAGCGTCGCGCAGCTCTCTTACCTTCTGAAAGTCCTCGCGGGAAATGATTGCCTCATGGGTGTTGGGAAAGACGATCCATTCCTCGCGGTTGATATGCTGATTCTTGACGCCCTTGTAGATGGCGTTCAGCGTCCGTCCGAGAACGGTATCTCCGACGTAATGGGGATTATCCAGAATTGACGTGAGCGAAGACTTGTTCCAAATCTTCTTTGCCGTGGCATTGCCAGTGCGGACGCCGACCTGATACTTCTGAAACTCCGGATTGGGTGCGTTCATTGCATCAAGCCGGTCTGCAATCGCCGGAAGAGACAGCCCTTCAATCTTCCATTGGAAAATCTTCTGGACAATCGGCGCGGTTTCCTCATCGAAAACCATATTGCTGTGTTCCTCATCCCAGCGATAACCATACGGAAGGTTGCGTTTCTTGAAGTCTCCGCTTTCCATCTGTGCCTTGAGCGCAGTGGAAACCTTGCGGGAGATGTCCTTCGAGTAAAGGGTGTTGATCATGTTTTGCAGAGGGATAATGAGGCTTTCGCCGGAACCGTCCGTATCAAAGTTGTCGTAGTTCTCTTTGATGGCGATAAACCGAAGCCCGATCTGCGGGAAGACCCGTTCCAGATAGGTTCCTGCCTCAATATAGTCACGCCCGAACCGGCTGAGATCACGAACTACAAGGCACTTGATCCTGCCGGTGCGGATGTCGTTCATCAGACGGTTGAACTCCGGTCTATCAAAAACCGTACCCGTTCGTCCGTTGTCCACATAGGTATCTATCAGATTCAGGTAGGGACGCTCTGCAATGTAGGACTTGCAAATCTCAATCTGATTTGCGATGACATCCACCTTTTCAGACTTGCCGCTGTTTTCAACGGAAAGACGGGCATAGATGGCTGTTGAGAAGACCTCGGAAGAAACAGACTCGATAACCGGCTCTTCAACTGCGATTTGTTTTCTGCTTTTTCTTGCCATTTGCTCATCCCTCCTTTATACGGCAATATCCAGTTCATCGGCATAGCCGAGAACGTATTCAAGCGTCTGCTGGTATTCGTCCTTGTACTTGAAGACGATTTCGATTGCATGGTTTTCGTGAATCAGAATGCGGTCAACAAGGGACATCAGCACACGGCGGTTCAGTTCTTCGACGTTTTCATACTGCTTGAAAAGTGTTACCCAGTTCCGTTCAGTCGTGCCGGTTGTCACCGTCTGCTTCATTTCTTTTTTGACCCGCAGAAGCGCGTCCTGCTTGCCCTCAATGATTTTGGTGTAGCTGCTGCGGAACTCGAAGTATTCCGATTTATCAATGACGCCGCCGATGAAGTTCTCGTAAAGCCCCAGCTTGAGCTTTTGGTACCGTTCAATCTCTTCCTCGATTTTGGCGATCTGAGCTTCGTAATTGAAAGCCTTACGGCTCTGAGACGGAAGCCGTTCTATCATCGCAAGCGCGTGTTCCAGATTGATGACAAGCTCGATCTGGTCATGAATGGCACGGAAGACCTTCTCTTCAACCTCTTTTGCGGCGATGCTGTGCGGGCTGCACGTCCGGCTGTGCTTATTGGTGGAGCAGACGTAGTAGATATACTTTTTTGTCTTCGACGGGACGGTCTTGCGGATCATTGGCTGCTGACAGTCTCCGCAGAACAGGAAGCCGGAAAACAGATGCGCCTCGTCCTGATCGGGTGAACAGCGCATATCTCTCTGCATCATGACCTTGACTGCCATGAAGTCCTCGTAGGACACAAGAGCTTCATGCGCATTTTCAACCTTGACCCATTCGGATTCATCCTTGCTTTTCACGACGCGGACTTTGTAGTTGGGAGTGCCGCGCTTGCCCTGAGCCAGAACGCCGATATAAACCTCGTTGGTGAGAATACGCTGGACGGCTTTGTATGTCCATTTTGCGGTATCGCCGGTTTTGAAGACGGTATCAAACTTCACACCGGCAGAATGCTTGTATTCCATTGGGGACAGGACGCCCATCTGGTTCAGACGCTTTGCAATACGTCCGATGGAGAAGCCGTCCTTGTACATGGAAAAGATCATCTGCACATATTCGCTGACCGCTTCATCCACGATGAGCTGGTTTTTATTCTCCGGTGATTTCATGTAGCCGTAAGGCGCGAACGAGCCGACGAACTCACCGCTCTTCTGCTTGACGTCCAAACTGCTTCGGATTTTCATGGAGATGTCCTTGCAGTAAGAATCGTTAATCAGGTTTTTGAACGGGATAACAAAGGAGTCGGACTGCGGATCACCGGTCAGACTGTCATACGCATCATTGATTGCGATGAAGCGTATGCCGAGCTGCGGGAATATCTTCTCAATGTAACGTCCGCCGTCGATGTAGTTTCTTGAGAATCGGCTGAGATCCTTGACCACAATGCAGTCAAGCGCACCCTTGCGGATTGCCTCTTCCAGCTTTTTGAACTGAGGACGATTGAAGGAAACGCCGCTGTAACCGTCATCCACAAACGGCTCACAGACAAGCTCCAAATCCTCATGTCTTGCGATATAGTCCTCGCAGATGGCTCTCTGGCTGGCGATGGAGTTGCTTTCTACTTTGTCTCCATCCTCACGGGACAGGCGGCAGTAGATCGCCGTGCGGTAAACCTTGTCTGGCATAAAAATAACCTCCGTTTTTCTGTTTGGTGTGGTACATCAAATCAGAAAGACGAAGGCTTGCTTCAACTCTTATGAGAGGAACACGAAAACGCCACATGACCATCTAGGCAAGCGGCTTAATCCGTATTCTTCTTTTTTTGACCGATTTCATTATACCACAGGCTCAATCGCTTGTCCATAGAACCGGGTGAAAAGATTCAGACTGTTCATAAATCAAAGACCTCTCAGATAGTGTTCCAGACAATCTTCCATTGTCGTGTCCGTCGCGGCGAAGCTGATCTTCACCACAGTTTTCCCGTCCAGATAACAGTAGGGATTTCTGATCTGCTTGATGAACTCCCTCAGCCTGTCCTCGCGCGGTGCCGCAGGATCAAGCCGGATGCTGCTTCTCTGAACGAGTGTGCTTCGGTCAACCGTTTTCGGGCTGACGCTTTTCATTGTTTCAATGCCCATCATATTCTAAGCACCTCCTGTTTCGTGGAAATATTCAGGACAAAAGGATATGGCAGAGCATCTTGTGAAGACACTCTGCCACATAGTTTTCATCCTGAAACTATATAGTAAGTTTCTTTTGGGTTTGTTTCATTGTCCGGCATATTTGCAGCTCGCGCCCCTGCCAGAAGAACTTTGCAGTTCCGGGAATGCTGCGGACTACCAATGGTCAATCGGTATCATGGGACTCTCACCCCTCCGAGGATCGCTCCGAGCCGCCCATTCAAAGAAAAGACGGAAGTATCATTATACCCGGCATCTGCATCGTCGCAAGCAGCCGCACCACACGACTGTTATAGCTCTCCGGAGGTCGCTCACTCCCTTTCGGGAGGTCTTGGCGTCGGAAGCTGTGTTGCTTCGCAGAAGCGGAAAGATCCGCAGCACTGAACTATTCAGTTTTCAAGGAGCAGTGAAGTGGTCTGATTGACCCTTTCACTTTACAACGGACATCTTTTTGCCGTTTGTTGAGTACCGCTCAAAAAATTCTTTGAAATTTTTTCTGCACCGCTGCTTTGAGGTCAAATGCAGCTCTGATGCCGATGCCTTTCCTTCGGGCAAACTCTCGAAGAGTCAGTCCTTCACGGGTCATCGCAAGATACAATTCGCGCTGCTTCCCGGTCAGAATGGAAAGAAGCTCCTTCTCTTTGAGAGCGGTGATCAGTTCCTCCATGCAGTCGCGGGAGTCTGCCAGCCATGCAGCGGACTTCACATCGTCCTCCGGCATAGCGTCAAGGGACAGCACGGTATCAGAAATTTTCTCTGCGCCGTCCTCATCCTCAGAGGTGTTGTCAGAGCCATACGAGCGTCTGATCCGCTTTTCCTCTGCGCGAAGGATTCTCATAACCTTGCGGTCAACCTCGGAAACTTCGCCGGTTCGTTTCACGCGCACCATGCACTTGCCGTCCTCCGTAGTCCAGAGGTCGTAATCGAACGCGATAGGGGTTTTAGGGATTTTCATTGTTCATCCTTTCCGCTGCGCGGGAGCAGCGGGAAGGGTGAAGGCAGAAAAAGAGCCGCATGACGGTGAGGTTTGAATCCCATGCCGATAAAACAGAGCAATTAAACTCTGTCTCATGCGGCATTAGGATGACTTCACCTATCAGGCGGCTCCACAGCTCAGCTATGACATATATTTTATTTTAGAACAGAGGCTTGTCCTCCGGTTCTTACTTGGTACGCGGTCGCAGTCTTCTCATATTCAGCACATCAAAGACTGTGATCCGCCCGCATTTCTTGCACTTGGATTCTACATGACCCCTCGTGTCCTCGTAGACAGCAATGGCATTATGCTGACAATAGGGACATTTCAGGTATCGGGGCTTCTGCTGGGAAATGGCAACTCTTGCCCTGCGGATTTTTTCGATCAGCTCCGGCGTCGGTTCCTGAACCCTAATGGATGCTCTCTTCATTACCACACCTCCAATGGGTCAACATACTCACTGAATGGACGATCTACCATGTAGCCGAGCTGACGAAGGCGGATAGACGCCGTTGTCTTGGAGACACCGAACAACCGGCAGAAAAGGCGCAGCGTTAAGTGATCACCATACGAATACCTCCCCTCGTAATTGATCAGCGGCGTTTCTGCAAACCGACGCATTGCCAGGTCAACCTCTTTTTGAGGAAGCAGGATCGCCGCGCCCAAGACATTTGCTTGCCACTCGTTCCAGTCCTCGCGGGTTTTCAGCTCTCGCGGCGTATAGGCTGTCCGTGCGGAATATTTCATTTCGCAGGACGCCTTTACCTCTTCCGATTCCAGTTGGAAGAGAATCTGATGGGCGCACTCGTGGGCAAGGGTAAATCTGCGCTTGGCGCAGAGCCGCTGCACATTTCCGGATCGAATGAAGCTCTCGTCCAAGATGACCTGATTACGCTTCAAAGCCAGTGTGCGCGTAATACCAAGTTCCGTGATCTTGTACTCAGTGTCGGCATAGGCAGTGACACCGCAGATGCTTCCGTCCGGCGAGAGACGGGCGAATGATACGCGAAGACCGAGATAGTTCTTTGCAAACTGATCAATGGGTGTTGGCAAAGCTGATCGGTCGGGCTTGTCCGCCTCATCCCCGAAAAAGAACCGGTTGAAGTCCTTCGTTGTTGAGGCTGCAATTTCTTCAAGTTGGCGCTGGGATAAAATCATGAGCAGTTGTCCTCCTTTGCTTCGACGAACCACTTGTCTCCTTCGTGGAAAAGAAATGACTCCTTTCCGCGAATCTGAACTGTGTAACGGATGCCTCCGCCCCAAACCTTTTTGGATGTGGCGCGGCATTTGTATAGAATCTGGTCGATTTGAAAGATTACACCGTTGTCCCACCAGATAAGGCGAGGAAGGATTGTCCCCTCCTTGTCCACATCCAGCGTAACCGGGACGTATGCTTTTCTGTACTGTGTAGCCATTTCCGTTTTTCTCACTCCTGTTCCCTCATACCGGTGTATGCCGGTATGGATGATCTTCGGCAGCATAAATGCCTGTCCATTTGAACTGCTCAAAAGATGTAACTTTTTCGTGTACAACTACTCATGCCCCTTGACAGGATGAGCAATTCAGGATATACTATGAGTAGTTGGATTGCTCAGTCATTATTATACGCACTTCAAGTGCCTTTGTCAATAGACTTGCGCAATTTGATGTCGCAAACTTTTTGTGAACAGGAGTGATTACCAAAATGACGTTTGGAGAGAAATTCAAGGCTGAACGGGAGAAGCGGAAGCTGACCCAGCAGGAAGTAGCCGATGCACTGGGGATCAACAGGCGTATGATTACCCGGTACGAGAACGGCATTTCCTTCCCCCGTACCAAGGACGCTTACAGAAAAATCGCGGAATACTTCAAGGTAGATGTGAACTATCTGCTGACCGAGGACGAAGAGTTTGTGGTTCAGGCATCCGAGCAGTACGGCTCCCGTGGCATGAAACAGGCAAAGGACCTGATTGAAGGGATGTCCGGCTTGTTTGCGGGCGGTACGCTGTCCGAGCAGGACAAGGATGCGGTGATGAAGGCGTTGCAGGATATATATTGGGAATCCAAAGCCCGGAATGTTGAGAAATACACGCCGAAGAAATACAAGAAGACCGGTACGGACGCAGAGGAATAACTGTCTGCGTCTCGGTTTCTTGACGGATTTACTTTGACTGTTTTCAACATGAAAGGGGTGAAGGTCCCGTGATAATTCGCTCCGAGGAAATATACAAAAAGGCGAACAGCATTGTCAAAAGCTGTGGAACAAGAGATACCTTGAAGATTGCCCGTGAGCTGGGCATTCATCTCCATTTTCTTGACAATCTGAACGATCTGCTCGGAATGTACACCTACCGCCATAAAGAGCGGCATATTCTTCTGAACTCCAACATGGAGTATCTGATCATGCAAATGGTTTGCGGTCACGAGATCGGGCATGATACCTTTCACCGTGATCTTGCCAAAGGAAACGAACCGCTCCCGGAGTTCGTGCTGTTCGATATGCGCACAAAACACGAATATGAGGCGAATGCGTTTGCCTCACACCTGATCATTGACGATGATGAGCTGATTGACCTGATGAAGCAGGACTACGATGTGGTGCAGCTCTCGGCTGCAATGGGAACAAACATCAACCTGATGCTGATCAAGCTCAACGAACTGAACCGCATGGGCTGGCAGCTCAACTTGCCTTATGTACCGCACTCTGACTTCCTGAAAAATGTCAGACCGGAGGGGTGAATGAGGATGAAGGATAGTAATTAGATGAACAACGACGACTATAAAGAAGCCCTTTTCTATGCCGCTTCCATCTTTAACGAACGCTTGGGGGCAGAGTTCAGTGAGGACAACCTTGTACTGCGCTGCTTTCAGACGGAAAACCAGCAGGAAGTCTTTGAGCAGTTCTGCAAGCAGTATTTCCCTGCCCGGCTGGAAGACCGATATACAGAGGACGGCTATTTTGACTTTCACGCCTCTGCATTCGTCGGCACAGGAGACGGCGCGGACGGAATCCTTCTGCGCACAGACATAGCGCGTCATCCGGCAGAGTTGAAACACATTCTTCTGCATGAGCTGGCGCATATCTTCTGCACCTGCAACGAGATTGACGGAGATAATTTCTTTGAGCGATACTGCATGGACGATACCATAAGCCGCGAAGAGGACGGAACCATTAACGCCGGTTATGCAGTCTGGCGGGAACTGATTGCGGAGCTGATTGCATTTGAGCTGGATGACAACTGCGATGTAATTCCGATTCGACGCAAGAAAGACCTACTCAGCTATTACGAAGGAGAACTCCTGACCGGCAACGGAAAAATGGGCGTCAGCATGATTCTCTGTGAGGCAATGACCAGTGCTGAGGGCGAAGCGTCTATGACATGGGACGCTGCCAAAAGCAAGTTTACGCGGTTCAAGCCCTTTGATGATCCACTGTACAGGGACTTGATGGAACTGGTTTTTACACACGTTAGAGAATACTTTATCGTAATCGACCGCGACTTTATCTATGAAATTGGAGTTTTGTATCTGAGCATTGCCGCACAAGCGATGATTGCGTCCCTAAAGAACAGATTTCAGGAAGAATAGGCAGACCGAAAGAGAGAAAGGACGGGCAACGATATGAAATATAAGCTGTTTCGCTCCCCCGGTAATCTGGACAAGGCAGTCCAGAAGCACGAACTGGTTGCCGTGGAGACCGGCAAGAACATTGATGATGTGGCAGACGCGCTTATCCGTGCTGTTCGGGATGATCTTGCGGAAATGCCGGAGTATGCGCACTGCGAAACCGCTGCGTATGCACCGGAGCCGGTTCAGGAGCATCGCCGCGTAAGACGTTATCAGTATGAGATGATGGGTGTTGTTTACCCGCAGTATGCGGAGAAGAATATCCTGATTGATTATGGCGTGATTGAAGAGGCGGAGTAATGTCAAAGAGATATGCCAGACAACTACATAGTGCAGATGGTTTGATTGCAGCCGTCGAACAACACGGCTTTCTGCCCTTCTTTCGGAACGAGATTCACGGCTTCTCCATCGAGGAACTTTGCCCACCTGAGTTATGGTTTGCGGATGATGTAGATGGTCCGTGGGAATGGAAAGGACCGGCTGCGCGGAGCGGCAAATGTCTTTACGGCAAACTTTTCAACAAGAAGGCTGGATTTGTGAGCCGGGAGTGGATTCCGGACTTTGCGAACTTCCGGCGTGACGGCTATGACTTTGACGCCCGTTGGGATGACGGCTTGGCGTCCTACAAGGACAAAGAGCTTTATGAAGCCATAGCCGGTGAAGGCAGGATGCTTTCCAAACGGCTGAAAGAAGCTCTGAACTACCGCAAGGGCGGCAACACCGGTTTTGAGACGTGCATCACGCGGCTGCAAATGCAGAGCTATGTCTGCATCGCGGATTTCGTCTATATGCAGGACAGATATGGAAGACCTTATGGCTGGGGTGTCGCAGAGTATGCGACGCCGGAAGAACTTTTCGGGTACGACCTTATCACATCTGCATATCAGCGAGACCCGCAGGAATCCAAAGAGCGCATGATGCAGCATCTTTCCTCCATCCTGCCGGGTGCGTCTGTACAGCAGCTTACGAAGATATTGAAAGGATAAAACACCATGAGCAAGAAACTTGTAGCATATTTTTCTGCGTCCGGCGTGACCGCGAAGGTTGCCGAGACGCTGGCTGAGGCAATCGGCGCGGACATCTTTGAGATTGAGCCGAAGGTGCCTTACACGGAAGCTGATCTGAACTGGATGGAAAAGAACGCCCGCAGCACGATTGAAATGAACGATCCCGCTTCACGACCGGAAATTGCCGTGAAGCGGGACAACATGAAGGACTACGATACAATCTTTGTGGGCTTCCCAATCTGGTGGTACGTTGCGCCGACGATTATCAATACGTTCCTTGAGAGTTATGACCTGAGCGGCAAAACGATCATCCCGTTTGCAACCTCCGGCGGAAGCGGCATTGGCAAGACGAACGAACGCCTTGCGCCGAGCTGCAAAGGCGCAAAGCTGATGGACGGCAAAGTTTTCAAGGGCAACGTCGGGCATCAGGAGCTTGCGGCGTGGGTTGAAGGACTTGGACTTTAAGGGGCAGACAAATCGGAAGTTGTGGAGGTGCTTTATGAACGAGAGAGAAAAAATTATCCGATTATGGTTTGATATGTGGATTAAGAAAGCAGATTTAGGAATTGACAATATTTTTACAGATGATGTTGTATATACTGAGAGTTGGAGTCCTAAATATGAAAACCGCAAAACGGTAAAGCACTGGTTTGACGAATGGAATACACGCGGAAGTGTTCTTGTCTGGGAGATTAAGCAATTTTTTCATCAAGGCAATCAAACAATCGTGGAGTGGTATTTTAAAAACAAAATGAATAATGGAAATGTTGAAGAATTTGACGGAATATCTTTAATTGTATGGACACAGGATAACAAAATAAAATCATTAAAAGAGTTTGGTTGCAATCTTCATAATTACAATCCATATCGAGATAGTGATATTCCCGTATTTCGAGAAGAAAAAGCAAATTGGTTTTGAGAGGACTATAAATTCCAGTTTAACGAACAGGAGATGATGATCGCATGAAAATCCTACATGAACTTTCTTGGCTATGGGAAACGCTGGGCATTGCGCTTGTTGCTGCGGCTGTCTGCATGGCTTGCGCTGCGCTGATTGGCAAGGCAGCGAAGAAGAAGCTCGACAAAAAGGTGTTGGCGGTCGTAGGGGCAGCGGCATTTGTGGGCGCGATTCTGGCGGTCATTCTGATCGCCCGGACACCGATGCCGCTTTGATAGGACGGAGGATAGAATCATGCCGCTTCAAATCGTCAGAAATGACATCACGAAAATGAAGGTGGACGCCATCGTCAACGCTGCCAACGAGTCGCTGCTGGGTGGCGGCGGTGTGGACGGCTGCATTCATCGTGCTGCAGGACCGGAGCTGCTGACGGAATGTGAAACGCTCCACGGCTGCAAAACCGGGAGCGCAAAAATCACGAAGGGCTACAAGCTGCCCTGCAAATATGTCATTCATGCTGTCGGTCCGCGCTGGTATGACGGACGGCATGGTGAGCGCGAACTACTGACATCCTGTTATCGGACATCGCTCATGCTGGCGAAGGAATACGGCTGCGAATCGGCTGCGTTCCCTCTGATTTCCTCCGGCATTTTCGGCTATCCGAAGGATCAGGCTCTCAAAGTGGCGATTGACACCATTAGCAGTTTCCTTCTCGAAAATGAAATGACGGTGTACATCGTCATTTTTGACCGCAAAGCCTATCAGATCAGCGGCAAGCTGTTTGCCGATATTGCAGCGTACATAGATGACCGCTATGTGGATGAGCATACTGATAATCGTTCCGAGCGTCTGCGCAGGATGAACGCCTTCCGGATGGAAGAACCCATGCCTTGCGAGGCATCCGTTTGTGAAGAGGCAATCGAACAGCTCATGCCTCCCGTCTCTGCGGCGGCTGCCCCCAAAAAGGCGGCAACCCTTGATGACGCGCTGGGACAGATCGACGAGAGTTTTTCCGAGATGCTTCTGCGAAAGATTGATGAGCGCGGCATGACGGACGCGCAGTGCTATAAGAAGGCGAATATTGACCGGAAGCTCTTCTCGAAGATCCGCTCGGACAAGTCTTATAAGCCTTCCAAGCCCACGGTCATTGCGTTTGCCATTGCCCTTGAGCTGCCGCTTGTTGAAATGAAGGATATGCTCATGAAGGCTGGCTTTGCGCTCTCCCACTCCAACAAGTTTGACATCATCGTGGAGTATTTCGTGGAGCATGGGAACTATAATGTCTTTGAGATCAACGAGGCTCTGTTTGCCTTCGACCAAAGTTTAATAGGAGCATAAGGTCTATGGATAAAGTGTTTCAGAAATTTTTGCGAAGTGGTATTGACCTTTCGCCCGTAGGGGTGGAGCGTCGTGAAGATAACAACCCATACTTTTGCACGCCAAAAGGTGCATCTATTTTTGGCTGGGCGGGTGTGGACGGCATCCACTTCTGCTTTGTTCGAGACTTTGGCGGTATGGTATTTTCCGTCAGTCCCATGAACTCGGCTCCGGATTTTGTTCATCCGCTGGCAAACGATTTTGAAGACTTTCTGAGGTTGCTCCTTGCTTGCAGTGATTCGGCAGCGCTGGAACAGGCGTGGATGTGGGATAAAGCCCAGTTTGAAGCCTTTTTGCAGGACAACCCTCCAACGCAGGATCAGCAAAGAACGCTATCAGAGCTTGCTGAGAAAATGAAATTGACGCCTATGGAACAGCCGTGGGTATACATCAAAAAGCTGCAAGCATCTTTTGATTATAGTAAGATCAAGTACACCGAGGACTATTATGATGTTGATATGAACCCAGAAGCAGAACCGACCATGCCTGAGTGGAAGGTCTACTTTGATGGAAACTTCTGGGGACATTCGGGAAAAGACCATGCCGGAACGGAAATCCGGTTGAATAAGCAATTTGACTGGGCGAGGCATCATTGGGTTATTCCTGCGGCGTATTCTTGCAGCAAGGGACTCGTCATGGACTTTTGTATGCGTACCCCGGAAGAAGACATTCGCAAGTTCATAACTAAATGGGATTTACACCCCGAAAACGACTCCTGCGAATACTTCACGCAGGAGCAGCAAATGCAGATAGATTTAGACAATCCACTTTGCCTTGACTTTATTCCTCGTTTGGAATTGAACGGGAAAACAATGCTGACCTCCCACGGCTGTTCCGTGGTCTTTAATCCATGTTTGCCAGACGGGGTGATCAATGAAGCGGAAGCAAAGTGGGCATTGGAACACTATGATTTGGATACATCCTATGGATGGATGATTTTTCGGGCAGCTTTTCCGTGGACAAGCAAACGCCGTCCTGAAATAAAAGCCCTCTCCCTTACAATGGAGCAGCAGTCGTGTCGTGTCCCGGGACCACATTTCAAGGCACACGCTCCCGGTGATTCGTTTTCTTTCCTCCATCCGGTCAGTGGAAAAAAATACACATTGACTGTACAGGAATTAGAGCAGCAGACAATTTCCGAAAAGCGTTACGGTTCTGACCGCTGGTTTTATCCTACGCATTTTACTGCTATGAGCTATACACTTTCTCCTGAACCTGACAGCGATGTTACGATCTGTGATTGCGCTGAGGGGGACAAGCCTTTGGAAATTGCGCCATGCTCTGACCGCTATGCACCAGAGGCACGAAACGATATTGCTTGTATCGGCATTATCGGCGGAGCGGACGGTCCAATCGCAATCGTGTGTGGAGACAGCTCAAAAGAAAAACTTCATGCAGTTTGTTCCTCTCTACACTTTGAGCCGGTGGAGGGTGATATTGAATGGCGTATCGTATTCAACATTAAAAGCTCCAATGAAATGTCATTAGGGCTGATCTAAGAAGAAAGCGGAGGCAAAGAAGGTGAAACAACACACTTACATCGCAATCGACCTGAAATCCTTCTACGCCTCCGTGGAGTGCCGGGAGCGCGGCTTAGATCCTCTGGACACAAACCTTGTTGTTGCGGATGAAAGCCGTACCGATAAGACCATCTGCCTTGCCGTCACGCCCTCCCTCAAGAGCTACGGTATCTCCGGACGCGGGCGGCTGTTTGAAGTCAAGCAGCGTGTGAAGGAAGCAAATGCCGGACGGCAGCACGACGCACCGGGACGCAGACTGGACGGCACATCACACTTCTTCTCGGAGTTGCAAGCAAACCCGTCTCTGGCGATTGACTTTATCATTGCGCCGCCCCGAATGGCGTATTACATGGAGTACAGCACCCGCATCTATCAGGTCTACCTCAAGTACATCGCGCCGGAGGACATTGTGGTCTATTCCATCGACGAGGTGTTCATGGACGTGACGGACTACCTGAACACCTACAAGCTCTCGGCACATGACCTTGCCATGAAGATCATCCTCGACGTGCTTGAGACAACCGGCATCACGGCAACCGCTGGGATTGGGACGAATCTCTTTCTCTGCAAAGTGGCAATGGATATTGTGGCGAAGCACATCCACGCCGACAAGAACGGTGTCCGCATTGCAGAGCTGGATGAGATGAAGTTCCGGCGTGAGCTTTGGTCTCATCAGCCTCTCACGGACTTCTGGCGCGTGGGTCGGGGCATTGCCAAGAAACTTGAGCAGAACGGGATGTTCACGATGGGTGATGTTGCCCTCTGTTCAGAGCGGAACGAGGACTTGCTTTACAAGCTGTTCGGCAAGAATGCGGAATTGCTCATTGACCATGCGTGGGGATGGGAACCGACCACCATTGAAGCAATCAAAGCGTACCGTCCCAGCTCCAACAGCCTCAGCTCTGGTCAGGTTTTGCACTGCCCCTATGAGCCGCAGAAGGCGAAGCTGGTTGTGCGGGAAATGACGGACTTGCTTGTGCTGGACTTGGTAGACAAGGGGCTTGTCACCGACCAGATGGTTCTCACAGTTGGCTACGACATTGAGAACCTGACTGATCCGGCGCGACGGGCAAAGTATCACGGCGCGGTGGAGACAGATCATTATGGGAGGCAGATTCCGAAACAGGCGCACGGCTCTATTAACCTCGACGGTCACACATCCTCTACTCGCAAAATAATGTGTGCTGTGTCAGAACTCTTCGACCGGATCGTGGATAAGAATCTGCTTGTCCGCCGTATGTATGTTGTTGCAAATCATGTCCTGCCGGAAGCTGATGTACCGAAGAAAAACGACGGTGCAGTCCAGCTCGACCTCTTTACCGACTATGCCGCCGAAGAGGAAAAACAGAAAGCCGAAGATGCCGCTTTGGAGCGTGAGCGGAAGATACAAGCCGCCACGCTTGCCATCAAGAAGAAGTATGGAAAGAACGCCATCCTCAAGGCAATGAATCTTGAAGAAGGTGCAACCGCGAAAGACCGCAATGCGCAGATTGGAGGGCATAAGGCGTGAACGGAAAATACGACGAGATCATGGGACTTCCTCACCACGTTTCCAAAACGCGACCACAAATGCCGATGTCAGATCGTGCAGCGCAGTTTGCGCCCTTTGCCGCCCTCACCGGCTATGATTCTGCAATCAAGGAAACCGGACGTCTGACCGACGAAAGGATTGAGCTTGATGAGGGAGCCTTGACCGCTTTGAACATGAGGTATCAGCTTCTCATGGATGCCCTTGATGAAGAGCCGGAGGTTGAAATAACCTACTTCAAACCTGATGAGCGCAAAGCTGGCGGTGCGTATGTAACTGCAACCGGCGCAGTCATAAAGGTTGATGACTTTGAGCGCCTGATTACCATACAGGACGGCACGAAGATTCCGATGGATGACATCCTAAGCATTGACGGAGAGCTGTTCTTGTCCTTAGAATAATGTCGCTTGCCATGCGACCAAATGAAGTGAATACCGAAGTACAATATGACTGTAAGGTGAGACACCAAGCAGTCATATTTTTATATACGGAGGTACAAAACATGAGAAAGAACTTGACGGAGATCGTATTCATCCTTGATCGCAGCGGCTCTATGAGCGGACTGGAAACAGACACCATCGGAGGATTCAACTCCATGATTGAAAAGCAAAAAAAGGAGAATGGTGAGGCATTGATCTCTACCGTTCTCTTTGACAACATGAGCGAGGTTATTCATGACCGTGTACCGGTTCAAAAGGTCGAGCCGATGACCGACAAGGACTATTCCGTTCGCGGCTGCACCGCGCTTCTGGATGCTATCGGCGGAGCGATTCATCACATTGGAAATGTCCACAAGTACGCAAGAAATGAAGATGTCCCTGAACATACTCTGTTCGTCATCACAACGGACGGTATGGAGAATGCAAGCCGCCGTTATGACAGCGAGAAGGTCAAGAAAATGATTGAGCGTCAAAAGAAAAAGTATGGCTGGGAGTTTTTATTCCTCGGTGCAAACATCGACGCGGTTGAGACGGCAAGGCATTTCGGAATTGGTGCAGACCGAGCGGTCAACTACCACTCTGACCATGAGGGAACGCAGCTCAACTATGAAGTTCTGAGCGAAGCGGTTTCTGCTGTCCGATGCAGCGTACCACTGGGTACGAATTGGAAAAAGCGTATTGATGAGGACTTCAATTCCAGAAAGGACGGGAGAAAGCAATGAGAACGATCACCGTAAAAGGGACAGGAAATGTCTCCGCAAGACCGGATTACATCATCCTCTCCTTGAACATTGAAACCTTATCTAAAACCTATGACCGTGCAATGTCGGAAGCTGCCGAGAGAATCGAAAGACTGCAAGGTGCCGCAGTCTGCGTTGGGTATCGCAAAGAAGACTTGAAAACCACGAGCTTTGATGTCCAGACAAGATACGAGAACGTCAAGGATCGGCAAGGAAATTACAAGCGAGAGTTTGTCGGATATGCTTGCAGCTATCGCTTGAAACTTGCATTTGACTTTGACAGCAAACAGCTTGCAAAGGTCATTTCTGCGATTGCGGATTGCGGTGCAAAGCCGGAACTCAGTATTGCATTCACTGTAAGAAACCCATCAGCGGTCAGCGAAAAGCTGCTGATCAGCGCGACGGAGAATGCCAGAGCGAAGGCGGAGATTCTTTGCAAAGCATCAGGCAGTACGCTTGGGCAGCTACTCAATATCGACTACAACTGGGGCGAACTCAATGTGTATTCCAGAACAAGCTATGAGGTCGAAGACTGCATTCAGCCTCTTATGGCGATGAGTAAATGCTCTGCGCCAGAGATCGAGCCGGACGATATTGACGTGTCGGACACCGTGGCTTTCACATGGGAAATCCAATGATTTTTTGACTTTTTTGAAATCCGGTACTCAACAAACGCTCTTATTGTGTCCGTTGTAAAGTGAAGGGACATTTCACGGAGGACTCTTCGGGGAATACGATTTTGGGAGATTAGCAAGCAAATCCGGTGAGTACCCACCGGAGAAAAATCAGTTAAGGAGACCCTGCCCTTAACATCAGATTTTTGCTTGTTGGGATAGTCCCAAACCCTTCTAATCTTTACGACGGAGGGCGCAGCATGGTACGAAGAACACGAGACATTCAGAAGAAGATTTGGCTGACACCACAGGAAGAACGGACGATTGCAAAGAAGATGGAGATGATCGGCACGGAGAACTTTGGTGCGTATGCAAGGAAGATGCTGATCGACGGCTACATCATCGTTGTGGACTACACGGAGCAGAAAAAGCTCGCCGCCGAAATCAACAAGATCGGTGTGAACATCAATACCGTCTGCCGCAGGATCAACTCGACGGGACGATTCTATCAGGACGATATTGACGAGCTGAAAGAAAAGATGGACGCGGTATGGCAGTTACTAAAATCAAAGCAATCCGAGGAACTTTGAGCAAGGCAATCGCGTACATTCTCAATCCCGAAAAGACCGACGAGAAGCTGCTGGTCTCGTCCTACGGCTGTGCCAGCGAGACCGCAGCGCGGGAATTTGAATGGACACGGAAAATAGCCGAGCAAAAAGGGATGAACCCGGTCAGGATCATAGCCCGTCATGTGATCCAGTCCTTTGGAATTGGAGAGGTCACGCCGGAGCTTGCCCACGAGATCGGCAAGCAATTTGCGGATGAAATCCTCGGTGGAAAATACGAGTATGTGCTGACCACGCACATTGACAAGGACCATGTTCATAACCATCTGATTTTCAATGCGGTTGACTTTGTGGACTACCACGCCTACAAGAGCTACAAGCGGATTTACTATGATATGCGTGAGGTCAGCGACCGGCTCTGTAAGGAAAACGGTCTCTCTGTTATCCCTCCCTCTCAGAACAAAGGCATGAGCTACAAGGAGTACACCGAAGCCAAACGCGGCACGAGCTGGAAGCAAAAACTCAAGCAGACCATCGACCGGCTTGTCATCACAGCGAAGGACTACGATGATTTTCTGCGGCTCATGCAGGAAGCCGGTTATGAAATCAAACCCGGCAAATACATCTCCTTCCGCGCTGAAGGTCAGGAGCGGTTTACCCGTTCTAAGACCATCGGAGAGAACTACACCGAGGAACGCATCAAGGAGCGGATTGCCGGACGGACGCCCCGAAGAAGTCAGAGACAGACCACGCCGAAGGGCATCTCTCTCATCGGAGATATTCAGGAGCGGATCAGGCTTATCGACAGCAAGGGTTATGAGCATAAAGCAAAGCTCACTATCCTCAAGGAAGCGGCACGGACGCTCAACTATCTCACAGACAACAACTTGCTCCAATACGCCGATCTTGAGAAGAAGGTCGAGGATGTTCACAGCTCCTATGATCGTACCGGCAAGGAGCTGAAAGGCGTTGAAGCGCGGCTGCGGGAAGTCCAGCCGCTTATCAAAAACATCTCCAACTACCAGCGCCTAAAACCTGTATATGACGCTTTCCAGAAGGCAAAAGATAAGCCGGGTTTCAAGGCAAAGCATGAGGCAGAGCTTGTGATCTTCGAGGCGGCACGGAGTACGCTGCTTGCCATGCAGGGCGATGAAAAACTGCCGAGCTTGAAGACGCTGCAAGCGCAACAGCAGCGACTTCTCGATGAGCAACAGCGGCTCTATGATGAACGTGCGAAGCTCAAAAAAGAAGTAAAGCAAATAGAGACGATCAAGTCTAATGTTGATACGTTTCTCGCTCCTTCTGCTGACCATGACCGTGATCATCTGCGCAGCACACAGCGCGAATAATCTCGTCAAAAACAGGGCATCTCCGATCAACAGGAGATGCCCTGCATCCTTGAGAGAAGGTTCGAGAAATTGAAACTTTTTCTTTAATTTCTGCATCAACGGATTGCTTTTGAGAATGAAATCCAGTATAATATTATAAACGATGTTGAATGCAAGCAAGCGAAAGGATGGTTGCCGTGCGCATAAGCTATAAGAAACTATGGATGCTTCTTCTGGAACGCGACATAAAGAAGGCTTCTCTACGACATGAAGTAGGGCTGTCTGCCGGAACATGGACAAAACTGAATAAGGGGGAAGAAGTGTCCCTCTCTATTTTGCTGCGCATTTGTGATTACTTGAACTGTGACATCGGAGATATATGTGAGGCTGTGCGAACGGACAAGAACTGAGTCCGGTTTTTCGTACAGCTCTTTTTGTAGAATAGTAAGTGTGAAACTATAACTTTGGAGGTTGCTGAAATGGCTGAAAATAACACAAGCAATATCGGCTTTGAAAAACAAATCTGGGACGCGGCTTGCGTCCTGCGCGGAAACATCGACGCATCCGAATACAAGTCCGTCGTTCTCGGATTGATTTTCTTGAAATACATTTCTGATCGCTTCGAGGCAAAGTACAAGGAACTGGTTGAAGAAGGCGATGGATTTGAAGAGGATCAGGACGAATACACTGCCGAAAACATATTCTTTGTCCCTGAGAATGCACGATGGAGTGCGATTGCTGCTGCCGCTCACACGCCGGAAATTGGCACGGTAATTGATGATGCAATGCGCAGTATCGAGAAAGAAAACAAGCGCCTCAAAGATATTCTGCCTAAGAACTTCGCCCGTCCGGAGCTGGACAAGCGGCGTCTTGGTGAAGTGGTTGATCTCTTCACCAACATTCAGATGATCGAGCATGGAAACAGCAAGGACATTCTCGGTCGTACATACGAATACTGTCTCTCCAAGTTTGCTGAGCAAGAAGGTAAACTTGCTGGTGAGTTCTATACTCCCTCTTGTGTTGTACGTACCCTTGTTGAGGTGTTGCAGCCGTTTAATGGACGTGTTTATGACCCATGCTGCGGCTCTGGCGGTATGTTCGTTCAGTCTGCAAAGTTCATCGAGAATCACGGCGGCAACATCAACAAGATTTCCGTTTTTGGTCAGGACTCCAACCCGACCACATGGAAGATGGCGCAGATGAATCTTGCCATTCGCGGTATTGAAGCCGACCTCGGCAAGTTTAATGCGGACACGTTCTTTAACGACTGCCACCCTCAACTCAAGGCAGACTTCATTATGGCAAATCCTCCCTTCAATCTCTCCGGCTGGGGTGCGGATGAACTCGTTGATGATGTCCGTTGGCAGTATGGTACGCCTCCTGCTGGAAATGCAAACTTCGCGTGGTTGCAGCACATGATCTGGCATCTCGCCCCGAATGGGCGTATCGGTATGGTTCTTGCAAATGGTTCGCTTTCCTCGCAGTCCGGCGGTGAAGGTGAAATCCGCAAGAACATTATCAATGCTGACCTTGTGGACTGTATCGTTGCAATGCCGACGCAGCTATTCTACACGACGCAGATCCCGGTATCGCTCTGGTTCCTTGCAAAGAACAAGAAGCAAAAAGGCAAGACACTATTCATCGACGCACGGAAACTCGGCACTATGGTTACGCGGAAGCTGCGCGAACTGACGGATGAAGACATCAAGAAAATTGCCGACACTTATAATGCCTTCGTTGATGGAACACTCGAAGATGAAAAGGGCTTCTGTGCTGTTGTCACTACACAGGACATTGCAAAGCAGGATTACATTCTCACTCCGGGACGCTATGTTGGTATTGAGGAACAGGAAGATGACGGCGAGCCGTATGAAGAGAAAATGGGGCGTTTGACTTCTGAACTTTCTGAGCTTTTCGCAAAGTCCCATGAACTTGAGGCGCAGATCAAAGAACGACTGGGGGCGATTGGGTATGACATCTGAGTGGAGGACAATTCGCGCTGCCGACTTTATTGACTTTAATCCTCGCTTGAGCCTCAAAAAGGGTGACATTGCAACGAAGGTTGCAATGGACAAATTAAAGCCGTTCACGAAAAAGATTCCAGAGACGGAAAAAGCCGAGTTTAACGGCGGAGCTAAGTTTTGCAACGGGGACACCGTTATGGCAAGGATCACTCCATGCCTTGAAAACGGAAAAACCGCTTATGTTGATATGCTTGATGATGGCGAAATTGGCTTTGGCTCAACGGAGTTTATTGTGATGAGAGCAAAAACGGGAATCAGCGATCCGCAATTTGTTTATTACACAGCAATAAACCCGGTTTTCCGTAATGTAGCTATAAAGTCTATGGTTGGATCTTCTGGAAGGCAGCGAGTTCAACAAAGCGTTCTCGAAGAGCTTGAATTGTCAGTGCCAGACTTGGACGAGCAGAGACGCATCGGAGATTTCCTTGCAAGGATTGACGAAAAGATTGCGCTTAACGATAGGATAAACGATAATTTATATGAGATAGTCAACGCTTACTACACATCACTATTCAAGGACGTTGAATGTGAAATGACCACCATCGGCAACTATGCCGAGCGCATTTACAGCGGCGGAACTCCGACAACCTCAAATGCAGCGTATTGGGATGGCACGTTTGGCTGGTTTTCATCTGGTGAGACCCGAAATCGTTTTGTGATCTCAACTGAAAAAAGCATTACACAAACCGGCATCGACAATTCATCTACCAAACTCGCTTCAAAACACGATATTGTCATGGCATCTGCTGGTCAGGGTTTTACGAGGGGACAGACATCCATGCTTTTGATTGACACCTATGTCAATCAGTCTGTAATCGTCATTCACGCCGATAGAAACATCCTACCCTATCTGTTTTGGAATTTGGCAAACCGGTATGAGGAACTTCGCGCAATCTCAGATTCAAGTAGTATTCGAGGAAGTTTAACCACAAAGATGATCGCAGCGTTTGAAATACCCTGTGCAAACAACGATGTAATTCAAACATTTTCTGGTTTTGCGTGGGCTGTCATCCCTCAAATTGAGAATAATCTTCTTGAGAATGAGCGTTTGGCAGCACTGCGAGACTCCCTTTTGCCCAAGCTGATGACCGGCGAGATTGATGTCTCCGCCATCCAGCTCTAAGCCGCTAAATTATCGTTTACCGTCTGAATAACTCTCACCAGTGGCGAGAGTTTTACAAAAGGGACTGCCACTGAATGTCGTTCTCTTACCTCGAAAGGAGACACGACAATGACAGAACAACTCATCACGGAGATACAGCGAAAAATGCTGCCGTATCTTAACAACGAACAGCTCATGCACCTTCGGGATGCAATGGCTGAGACATTGGAAGGGGCAACGATCACCTATGATAGTGGCTCAATTCCAGCAGACGAAGCAGATGCAGTCGAAGCATTTATCACGGCAAAGCGGATCGAAGGCTGTTCGGAGAAAACCCTGAGCTACTACCGGAAGACGATTGAGGCTCTAATTGCCGGAGTTGGAAAGGCTGCGCGACAGATCACCACAGATGATTTGCGCCGCTATCTGACAAGCTATCAAGTTCAGCGTAGGTCGAGCAAAGTGACCATAGACAACATCCGCCGGATACTGTCCAGCTTCTTCTCATGGCTTGAAGATGAGGATTTCATTGTGAAAAGCCCGGTACGCCGGATTCACAAAGTTAAGACTGCACAGGTGGTCAAGGACACCTACACCGATGAAGCGTTAGAGCTGATGCGTGACAACTGCACAACAGCACGGGACTTGGCGATGATTGATCTTCTGGCTTCCTCTGGAATGCGTGTTGGTGAGCTGGTCACACTAAACCGCGAAGACATCAACTTCAATGAGCGCGAATGCGTTGTTATCGGCAAGGGTAATAAAGAACGATTGGTCTATTTCGACGCAAGGACGAAAATCCACCTTCAAAACTACCTTGAGGGGCGAACGGATGAAAACCCAGCTTTGTTTGTTTCCCTGAAAGCTCCCTTTGACCGATTGATGATTGGCGGAGTGGAGACACGCCTTCGGGAGCTGGGAAAGCGTCTGAATATCCCGAAGGTTCACCCTCACAAGTTCAGGCGTACACTGGCTACAACTGCCATAGACAAAGGAATGCCCATAGAGCAAGTCCAGCAGCTCTTAGGGCATCAGAAAATCGACACCACCATGCACTATGCAATGGTGAAACAACAGAATGTGAAGCTGGCACATAGAAAATACATCGGATAGGATGGTGTACCGCATGACAGAATGGATTGAGTGTACTCTTGATAAATTAGGAGAAATAGTTGGTGGGGCAACCCCATCTACAAAATGTGAAGACTACTACGGAGGCAGTATTCCGTGGATAACGCCCAAAGACCTATCTTCTTTCAAAGGAAGATACATAACCAGCGGGGAAAGAAATATAACCGAAAAGGGACTTGCGTCATGTTCTGCACAAATGATGCCGAAAGATGCTGTTCTCTTCACATCACGCGCTCCCATTGGTTACGTCGCAATCGCTTCTCAAAGTGTTTGTACCAATCAGGGATTCAAGAGTATTGTCGTAAATGAAAAAGCTGATCCGCTATTTGTTTACTACCTTTTGAAGTACAACAAGGACGCTATCGAAGCGATGGGAAGCGGAACCACCTTTAAGGAAGTATCAGGAAAAACGATGAGGGCTGTTAAGGTACGCATTCCCGTAGATGTCAGCTACCAAAAACGAATTGCTGCTGTGTTGGATAGCCTTGATACCAAAATTGAAAACAACGAAAGGATAAACGATAATTTAGCGGCTTAGAGCTGGACAGCGGAGACATCAATCTCGCCGGACATCAACTTTGGTAGCAGTTCATCCCTAAGTACAGCCAGCTTACGACCCTCAATCCGGTTCGAGATTATCAGCTCAAAAATGGGCTGCATGATAGAGGTGAGACTTGTATAATCTTCTTCGCAAGGAATTAAGACCTCTGCTTTGGCAAGTTCCTCACGTTTGATATGCCCCATTGTTGTTGCCTTATCAGCAGCGATTGCAATAAAACGGGCAAGGTGGTGAGCCGTCCACAGGTAGTAAAACCACTTGTCATAGATGTCTGATGTAACCTTGAAAAGGTGCTGATTCAATCCGCAAGTTCCCCCGCACCATATATCAACAAGTAGACTTCCAGACCAAGAGAAGATGACATCGCCATCGTGAATGATGTATTCTGGTTTGATTCTCAAGGAGCAGAGTTCACTACTATCATCACATGAACCTTGGCGGAGTTCCTTGATCTTCAATACTGGAAGACCTATTTCATTCCCCTGAGGACGGAACTTCTGCATGGCAAGTCCATTCAAGTAATTGGCGATGTCTAAGAGATTGCCTTTTCTCCATCCAGCAGGGATGGCATCAATATTGATAAAATGGTTGTCAAAGATAGCTTTGGCTTGAGCGTATAAATTATCGTTTACGCTAGGAGGGATAAGATGAAATACTGCTTTTACTACGATGAGTCTGAGCATAGCAGGGTCATCAATCTCTCAACCGTTACTGGTGAGACATATTATGATGGTTTTCTGGCAGCTATTATCGGGTGGCGCAGCGATCACGAAACAGCTTTTGAACAGCGTTATCATGCTTTTGAAGAAAAATACGCTGATAGGAAGAAAAAAGGAGAGCTGAAAAGCGGAACGATAAAGCCGAAGCAGTTAGTTCATGGATTTGCCTCTCTCAACGAAGCAAATGTAAAGCTGCTTGGAGATTTCTTCTCCATCTTTGATGCGAACAGCTATATCTATCTGTTCTGTGCAAGCAAAATCGAATACGTTATCACCCAGCTTTTCAAAGGCTATCGCAATAGCGTCTTCTTTGATATGGACGCTGCACGCTACTCAATAGTCAAAGCGATAGTTACATACCGACCCACAGAGGTAATTGAAAGCCTGTATAAAAGTCCAGCGGAGTTTGTAGCTGCGTTAATGACATTCTTGACGAACCGGATTAGGCGTAACAAAGAAAACCGCGAATTGAAGGCGCAGGAAAACACGGCATTTGAAGCCGTCCTTTATGTCCTGAATAACGTCGATGTTCCGCAGTCCCTCACTTGGGACTACCATTCGCAGTTTGTCGGGTTTGGAAATTTCCTGAGCAGCAAGGGCATTCTTGATTATTCAGTCTTGCTTGACAAGGAAGGTGAAGCAGGAGCCGAAAGCGAAACTCTCATTGCCGCGAAAGAAGCCAGTTTGAAGAATTGCGAAGAGGCAGACTCGATAGACCACTTTGGAATTAGAATGGCTGATATGCTGGTAGGAATTATCGGCAAACTGATGAAATCGCTATACCATTCCTTGACACCGACGCAGGACAGTCCCCGCATTGCGAAGACTCTTCTTAGCAAAGAATGGTTCAGACTAACCGATGGGCAGTTACAGCTATACAAGCAGCTTTATCATATCGTGTTCGAGATCAACAATGATTGGTATAAGGTCTATGCCGGTAATTATTCAGATGACCTTGTTAGCTTTTTGGGACTGCTGGATTTCATGAATCATTTCAATTCAGCTAAAGACATCGAACAAGACTTTGATATGCAACCGGAGTATTGTAATAGCTGCATCTGCCAAAGACTTGAAACCCATTTTGAGCAGATGAAAAACAAGCTGCCTGTTGAGCCGGTGAAAGATCAAGAAAAGGATTTTTTTAGGAATCGACGCGGCGCAAAAGTTTATCACGATGTAGACAGACAACCCATTCTGGAACTCACCAAAGGAAAAAACGCCTTTGTAGTTCTTTCTGTCGGTATTGCAAAGGGCGGCATCCCATTAGTCACTGTTGAGGCATCACCTGAAAATCTATGTTATAGGCTGCCTGTACAGTTGAACGAATGGGCAATGACGCTGGTTTCAATGGCAAATACAGGAGAAGATTTATTTCCTGCTGAGGTAATCTTCACAAAAGCTGAAAACCGCATCTATGCGGATATTATGTAGAGGGAGTTGAGTACAAATGTCGGGCTATTTTACCGAATCAAATTATGAGAATGCCGTCTTGCAGCTTCTCAATGAGGATCTTGGATATACCTATGTCTATGGACCAGATGTGGAGCGCGATTATCACTCTCCGCTTTATGAGGATGTCCTGCTGCCCTCTTTGCAGCGAATCAACAAAAACTTGCCAATGGATGCTCTGACGGAGGCAATCTATAAGCTCAAGAACTTTGAAACCGGAACGCTTTTGCAGAAGAACATGGTCTTTATGGACTACCTCCAAAACGGAGTCCCGGTAAAATACTATGACAAGGGTGAAGAACGCTCTACCCTTGTTTACCTTGTAGACTTCAAAAATCCTGCCAGTAACGAGTTCACAGTTGCGAATCAATGGACTTTCATTGAGAACTCCGAAAAAAGACCAGATGTGATTCTCTTTGTCAATGGTCTCCCACTCGTCATTGTGGAGTTGAAGTCTCCGTCCCGCGAAGAAACCGATGCTTCCGCAGCATACCGCCAGCTCCGGAACTATATGTATGAGATCCCCTCTATGTTCATTTATAATGCGGTATGTGTCATGAGCGACTTGACCACTTCAAAGGCTGGTACAATCACGTCCGGCGAAGACCGCTTTATGGAGTGGAAAACAACAGACGGCAGCTATGAGAATACGCAACACGCATCATTTGACACATTCTTTGTAGGACTGTTTGAGAAGACCCGCTTCCTTGACATCGTGAAAAACTTCATCTGCTTTAATGTGGATGGACAGAATACTTTCAAGATACTCGCCGGGTATCATCAGTATTTCGCAGTCAAAAAGGCGATTGAGTCTACAAAACACGCAACAGTGACGGACGGTAAGGGTGGTGTTTTCTGGCATACGCAGGGCAGCGGAAAATCGCTGTCTATGGTCTTCTATGCTCATTATCTGCAAGAAGCGTTAGAAAGCCCCACTATCGTTGTCATTACCGACCGTAACGATCTGGATGACCAGCTTTACGGACAATTCGCCCGCTGCAAGGACTTCCTCCGGCAAACGCCGCAGCACGCTGAGAGCCGCAAGAATCTGAAAGAATTGCTTGCAAACAGACAGGCAAACGGCATAATCTTCACGACCATGCAGAAGTTTGAAGAAAGCAACGAAGCTCTTTCGGAACGCCGGAACATTA
This sequence comes from Faecalibacterium sp. DFI.5.82, assembly GCF_029076575.1. NCBI lineage: Bacteria > Bacillati > Bacillota > Clostridia > Eubacteriales > Oscillospiraceae > Faecalibacterium > Faecalibacterium sp. DFI.5.82. Next base: position 44,758 of record NZ_JARFIS010000004.1, on the reverse strand, counting down.
TCGTGATGGCTGATGAAGCGCATCGTGGGCAATATGGTCTCAATGAGAAGGTTGTGGTCAAGCAGAAGGACAACGGCGAAGTCGAGGCGAAAACCGTTATCGGCACTGCCCGCATTATAAGAGACACGCTTCCTAATGCGACCTACATTGGATTCACCGGAACACCGATCTCCACAAAAGACCGCAGTACACGAGAGGTCTTCGGTGATTACATCGACATCTATGATATGACTCAGGCAGTTGAAGATGGCGCGACCAGACCCGTCTACTACGAGAGCCGTGTGATTCACCTGAAACTCGACGAGAACACCCTCCATCTGATCGATAATGAGTATGACATTATGGCTGACAACGCCGATCCATATGTCATTGAAAAGAGCAAAAAGGAACTCGGTCAGATGGAAGCAATCCTCGGTGCCGACCAGACGATCAATTCCTTGGTAAATGACATTCTTGATCATTACGAGAATTACCGTGAGAATATCCTGACCGGCAAGGCGATGATCGTTGCTTATTCGCGTCCCATAGCAATGAAGATTTATAAGCGCATTCTTGAGCTACGCCCAGCGTGGACGGAAAAGATTGCAGTGGTCATGACGCAAGGCAATAACGATCCCGAAGAATGGCGTGAGATTATCGGCAACAAAGCTCATAAGGACGATATGGCGCGGAAATTCAAAGACAACAACTCTCCGCTGAAAATCGCCATCGTCGTGGATATGTGGCTGACCGGCTTTGATGTTCCCTCCCTTGCTACGATGTATGTCTATAAGCCGATGGCTGGACACAACCTGATGCAAGCTATCGCTCGCGTCAATCGTGTCTTCAAAGATAAAGAAGGCGGTTTGGTTGTCGATTACGTCGGTATTGCGGCTGCACTGAAACAGGCAATGAACGACTATACTGCCAGAGACAAGAAGAACTATGGTGATACAGATGTAAGCAAGGCTGCATATCCGAAGTTCCTTGAAAAGCTCTCTATTTGCAGAGATTTGTTCCACGGATTCAGTTATGAGAAATTCATGACCGGAAGCGACCTCGACAGGGCAAAGCTCATCAGCGGCGGTGTGAACTTCATACTCGGCAAAAGTGTTGCAGAGTACGAGCTTCCCGACAATGAGAAGACACAGAATGTGTTCATCAAAGAAGCCTTGCTTCTCAAGCAGGCACTTTCGCTGTGCAGCAGCTTGGTAGACGAGCAAACCCGCATGGAGGCGGCTTTCTTCGAGTCCGTAAGAACAATGACCGTGCGCTTGGTTTCAGGCGGTACCGGAAAGAAGTTTACGCTTCCGGAAGTAAATGAGCGCATTAACGAGCTTTTGAAGCACAGCATCAAGAGCGAAGGCGTTATCAACCTCTTTTCTGATGTCCAGACTGAGTTTTCGCTGTTCGATCCGAAGTTTCTTGAAGAAGTGGCAAACATGAAGGAGAAGAATCTTGCAGTCGAACTCCTGAAAAAACTGATTTCCGAACAGGTCTCTGTTTACCGTCGAACAAATATCGTCAAGTCTGAAAAGTTCTCCGAAATCATTCAGAGCGCAATGAACCGCTATTTGAACGGAATGCTCACCAACGAGGAAGTTATTCAAGAATTACTCAAGCTGGCGAAAGACATTGCCGCTGCTGCCGCCGAGGGTGAAAAACTCGGATTGACAGCGGACGAGCTTGCTTTCTATGATGCTCTCACGAAGCCGCAAGCAATAAAGGACTTTTACGAGCATGATGAGCTTATTGCTATCACGAAAGAACTGACAGATTTGCTTCGCAAAAACCAGACAATAGACTGGCAAAAGAAAGAGAGCGCAAGAGCAGGAATGCGCCGCCTTGTCAAAAGGCTGCTGAAAAAACACAAATATCCGCCTGAGGGTATGGATGATGCTGTCCAGACTGTCATGAGCCAGTGTGAGATGTGGACGGACAATGTAATGACCGCTTAACTCCCCTACGAGAAAGGAGTAGATCATGGGCAATTCAGTCATGTTGAATGGCGTCGAATATGCCGGAGAGCAGATTGCCTACAAAGACAGCACCTATGAGCTTGTGTCAAAGGTCGCTTATCTGATCGGCGTCCCGCTCCGTATTTTTCAAAATGAACACGAGCCGCCGAAGATAGAGATATACGACCGGCTTGAACAGGATAAAAATGCCCGCATCATTCGTAATCTCTGTATCATCCGCACCGCCATTGAGCGCAATTACCGGAAAATAAATGACATCATGCGAATGGAATACCGTGGGCTTCTTTCGATGCCTGAGATCCTTCCAATGTCCAGTATGCAGCAGCTTTCAAATGACGGAATCAGCTTTATCAAAAAGTCGAGTACAAAGCTCTGCCACCACATTATCGAGATCAACCGGCTGATTTCAGACCGCATCAACAACTGCAAAAGCCTCTTTCCAATCTGGATTAACTGGGCGTACATAAAAGAGCTGTTCATCATGCCAAACGGTTTGACAGAGGACGGAACGAAAGATGCTGCGGACATCTATTACGCAAGTCTCTCCTACTACCCCTATCAAATGTATATCAACTGGATACCGATGGACGAGGGTAATGTCCTCTATAATGACAAGAAGTTTGCTACCCTGCTTTATCAATGGCATTGCGACGCCTTCACGGAATACAGTAAAGTCTCCGATGCAGGGGCTTTTGTAAAAAACAATATCTACGACTTCATAGATGACAGCGAGAAGACCGTATTGGTGGTGGACTGTGAAAACTCCGACCCGTACAAGCTGTGCGCCACGCTCAAAAACCTTGATTATGAAGTCATGCAGAAAATTACGGCGATCATTCTCTTTGATGACGTACACACCGCTACGGCATGGCGGATTCTTGAAAACTACACCCGCATCCCCGTTGAACATATCATGATTGAGCGGATCAAGCAGAACAAATCACTGGTAGACATCAAGCTCACCGCAAGAGCCTGTCAGGAACACTACCAGAAGCAAGTGGATTCCTTCGTCATTGTCTCAAGCGATTCCGACTACTGGGGGCTTATCTCTTCATTGCCGGACGCCAGATTTCTTGTCATGATTGAGCGGGAAAAATGCGGACCGGATATGAAGGCAGCACTTGCAGAATCCGGGATATTCTACTGCTATCTGGATGACTTCTACTCCGGCAACAGCGAGGACATCAAGAAAAACGCACTGTTCAAGGAGATGAACCGCTGGATTGACAACTCCGTTCACCTGAATGTCAACGATATGTTTGATGCAGCTCTGCGAAACACGAGGATCGAAATGTCTTCCGCAGAGCGGCGGCAGTTCTATGAGAAGCACATCAGGCACATGACGCTGACCATCGACGAGAACGGAAACGTCAGCATTGAGCTGAAACGCGGATAGCCTTGGTTTCTATTCCGGGAGGAATGTGGATGGACAACAGATTCTATTTTGGATTCAATACATCGGAGGAACGGAAAAAGCGCAGAAAAGCAGAGCTGTACTCCATGAGTGAGCAAGTCAGCACCTTCTTTTGGGATGAAGCCCCGCAGCATGGTTTGGAAATGCGTGAGGGACAGCAGGATATGTCCTTTGAGATTGTGGACGCCCTCATAAACGATCAGCATTTTGCGATTGAAGCTGGCGTGGGCATTGGAAAGTCCTTTGGCTATCTTGTGCCGGTGCTGCTGTACAGCAAACGCATGAACAAGCCGGTTATCATCGCAACCTCGACCATCGCGCTTCAAGAACAGCTCTGGCGCGATGTCCACGCGGTAATGCCCCTTCTTGGGCTGAACAGAGATGTCATCCTCGCAAAAGGACAGACCCATTATCTCTGCAACAAACGCGCAGATGAGTATATGTGTGACCCGAAGGCTGACCCACCGGACGCGCTCAATGAAGGAATCCAGCAGGGGTATGAGGAACGCAAGGATTTCCCGGAGGTTTTGCCGCAAGGCATCTGGGACAAGGTAAATGTGCAGCGGTTCAGCATGAAGAATTGCGGCTCCTGTGAAAAGAAGTGCAAATATTACAAAGTCCGCGCAGCATTAAAGTTTACGGATGGAGTGGTACTGTGCAATCAGGATTTTCTAACCCAGCATCTCATGAAACTCCGGCGCGGTCAGGACGGGCTGATTAACGCCGCCGCTGATCTGCTTGTCGTGGATGAAGCGCACAACTTGGATGATAAGGTGCGAAGTGCCACAACGGAGCGTTTCGGGCAAGGTATGCTCTTTGGGATGATTAAGAGCGCATTCTATGAGCTGCGATCCTCTGACCAGAGCAGCGTGTCCAGAGAAAAGCGAGAGGCAGAAAGCGCAATCATCGCCTTCTATAACTGCCTGAAAGCACAAGTCCAAAAGCAGATCAACGAGGCAGAACAGGATATGCGCTACGCTGACCGCTTTTTCTTCGACAACAATGGCAGTGCGATTGAACTGCTTACCGAGATGAACGCCGCCATACACAACCTTTCGTCCAGCATTCAGATTTATTCCAGCATGGATTTCAGAAACAACCGTTCCTTTGCTGCCTCTGATGATCTGGATGCCGTCAGCGAGTCCCTTTCAGAGCTTCTTGACCAGATAGACGATATGCTGATCTGGATTGAGCAGCACGGCAGCAACACGGAACTCGTCTATTGCCCTAAAAACACAAAAGAAATTGTGAGCCGCCTATACTTCAATGGTGATGAAAGAACCATCTTGACCTCTGCCACGCTGACGAACGCCACGAGCGGGTCTCTGGAAGAACAGTATTCTTACTTTATCAGCAATACCGGCTTTCCCGCTGGTGATCGCGGCTGCTTATCCGAGCCAAAGCCTTCCCCATATCCATACGATGAACACGCCATGATCTACTATTGCGACGATCTCCCGCACCCGACCAAAGAACATGAAGCCTTCATTGAAAAGGGCGTGGAGCGACTGCTTGAGATCCTGAGCATTTCCAATGGAAAGGCACTCGTGCTGTTTACGGCAAAGACCGACATGGAAGAGGTCTACTCCATTCTCAGTGAGAAAAATCTTCCGTACAAAATCCTGATGCAGCAGCCGGGATCGTCGCAGGATAAGGTGCTGCTTGAATTTAAGGAAGATACGAACTCCGTGCTTCTGGGGACGGGCGCATATTGGGAAGGTATCAGCATTGAAGGAAAAAGCCTTTCCAATGTCATCATTTTCCGGCTTCCGTTTCCTGTCCCCGATCCAATTATCGAGTATAAGTGTTCCATTGCTAAGGATGCTCTGATGGATGTTCGCGTTCCCGAAATGATTATCAAGCTCAAGCAAGGTATCGGGCGATTGATCCGCAATTTCACAGACACCGGCATTGTCTGCATCATCGACCGAAGACTGCGGGACGAGCCGCCTGAACGCTATCATGACATCACATGGGATTCCCTGCCCATCAAAAATCGTACAAGCAGTCTGGACGAACTGAGGAAGTTTTACGAAGGTCTGCCCTCAGCCAAGGAATGATGATACAAACGGCATTCTCTTCGGAAACATAGAACAGCCCCCCAAAAACGACAATCAGAAAACGGAGGTGTATCATGATGTACAATGAAAATCTGCACGAAGAAGAACAACATCTGATCCAGCAGATTGCCGAGCAAACAGAGAGAGGAAAAATCGCCTGGGAGCTGACGGAGTATAACCCGCTGTCATTTCTGAATGAGGACAAGATAGACAAAAACCCGGCAGTAATCTGTCAGTCCTTCTCCTTTGAGGCGATCATCGGCGGCTCCCGTTACGAGCTTGATGTCATGGAGAATATTGATGTGCCGTCCGGTATGGGAGACTACACCATAACCTTGACGCGGGATGAAATCGAAAATTATCTTAAAATTGAGGATGCGCTTTCCTTTGACTGTGACCGCTATGAATGCACACCGGAGGAAGTCGCAGAGCGATTTACGGACAGCCCCATTGTCCGTCTCTGCAACGCCATCATTCCTGCCACGCTTGGGCAGGAAGATTTAGAAGAGGTCTTCACATGGGCAAGGTTTTTCAACGAGACTGGCATTTCTGCAAAGCTGATGAATCATCCGCTGACCAAGCTCTGTGAAAAGCTGTTCGACGAACACCGTCTGATGGACTTCCATCGCTGCGTCTTGGATGTGGGCTATCGAAAGCTGCTCCTAAATGAACTGGCTCATAACTAAGACACGGAAAAACGCCCCCAACACTGTGCCAGACGCACAGTGCCGGGGGCGTTCCCGTTTCCAGCGATTTATTTTTCTCTCGGCAAGGGACTGTTCATAAGGTGACACTTTCCGTTTTACGAAGCCGTGAAAATTCGATGTGTTCCGTGGAGATGTTCACTGGGCAGCATACGCCGTACACGTTTCCAATAATCACCGAGTAGTGCAATGTGTATTCACTATCGGGAAATACTTCACGGTTTTCGCAACGCTTGATTCAGGAGTGGGATTTTTGCCTTATTCCCGCGTGACATCAAGGGAAACCGGATTGATAACGATGATAGATTTGCCCTTTTTGTGGGCATATCTCACGGTGTTCCCGGTACCGCTGGGGCATCCATTCCATACTGCGAGAATATAATCGGCGTGATCGACCATGTACCGATTTCTCTTGTCCATGCAGTCCGGCGTGTACTCCCGTTGCAGCATGGTCTCCTTGTCACACTTTGCCGCGATATTATAATACCGTTCCCGTGAAGCCACAGACCATTTGATAGCTTGTGTCTCACAAGGGATTGCACTTTCCAGAGTAATGTGAGGGTATTTTGATTTCAAATCGAGTACAATTTCCGCAGCGTACATATCGACGCCAAGAGCCATGCCGGTAATAAAATGCGTGACGCCCTCGTTCTCGATGAGTGCTACAATCTGATCCCGCATAACAGATTTCAAAGAAGTACAACGCTTATCGGATTCATCAAAGCCGAACGGAAGACTCTGCGGTCTATGACCGGTAAACGCACAAGTCTTGCCTTGAACGGATTGCTTTTCAGCTTTTTGAGCAGACTTTCTAAACTCAATAATGCGCGACATGACACCCCTTCTTTCACTCTTTTGGTAGGTAACTCCATTCTATCACCCTCATCACGGACAGTCAACGCATTGTCATTAGTAAAATCAACGACGGCGTACCGTGGATAATGACACCGCCGTTAGGTACACTAAATGCAAAGGTGGTGAGGCTATGCGAGAGAAGAAGGACATCAATATTGAAATCGGCGGCAATATTCAAGTGGCAAGAGAACAGGCGGGCTATACGCAGGACACGCTCTCAGAAATGCTTGGCATGACGCCGAATCACCTGAGCGCTATTGAGCGTGGTGCTTCCGGTATTTCTCTTGAAGCCTTGCAGCGTCTTTGCCGTTTGCTGGGCGTCAGTGCGGACCGAATTATCTTTGGGACCGATGAGCCAGAAGCGGAAGCCCTTGCGCTTGCCAGACGTATTTCGGATATAAAGCCGGAATACCGGCAACAGGTTCAAGAGCTGCTGTCCGCTATTTTGAATATGTCATAAAAAAAGAGCCTCTGCCGACACCCAAAACGGGCATCGACAGAGGCTCTTGGTTCGTTTTCCGGGCATTCAAACAAGTGCCGAAATCGACACTTATTTCCGCGCTAAAGAAGAAACTGCGCAGGGAATACAATCACTTAGGTTGGTCAATTTGCGCCGCTCTGGGGCTTGCTATCACAGGCTTTTTCGACCCCTAACTGTCTACACTGCGCCGCCTTGCGGGAGAAGTGCGGACAGGCGATGAGATCCGCACGGAAGCTCTGCTTGCAGCTATGGACGCAGCGGACGCAGAAGCGGTTATACCTCCTCCGTCCGCTGTCTCCTATGAAGAACGACCACTCCTGCCGCCATTTCTTACTTCTGCTCACAACTCAATCTCTCCTTTGTGCTTTTGGGGAGGGCAGCATTCCTTCTGCTTTTCAGCCTTTGCAGACTTGAGCCTGTCCATGATGGAGGACTTCTCGCCGGTTTCGGGGGCTTTGGCATCAAGGGTCTTGTCTTCCTTCGGACCGTTGTTGATGATCCCGTCAATCATGCCGTAGTCATCCTCCATCGACATCTCCGCCGCCTTGAGGTAGTTTTCCTTCTCAAGAGCTGCCATCCAGCTTTCCTTGCTGATACCGAGCATTCCGCCCTTTGCCGCATGATCGGCAATCTCTTTGGCATCTGCGCACAAGCCCTCGGTGTTATCCGAATAGAGACGGTAAACCTCGCATCCCTTCTCCAAAGCCTTCTCAGCCGCCTCCTGACCGGCGGGAAGAACGCCAGCCCATGCGTAGCCATAGTCCTTCATATCCTGAACAGTGAGCGTGGGATCGGGCATTTCCGGCACTTCCTTGACCTCAAGGTCGAGAAGGCAGAGCGTGTCATCGTCAAAGCCGTTGTAGACATCATCAAGGACGAGCTTGCCGCGCTCATCGACAATGATGCAAGCCGCCTCATCGCCGTAGGTGTCATGCTCCATCAGATAAAAGCTGTGACCGCCGATTTCGTGCTGGTCAATGGTGTGCCACGTCCCGATGTGACCGGCAACTGTCAGACCGGAGGTATCGGCGTTCATCTCAAAGTCCTTCTGCTCAACGCTCTCCTGATTCTGCTGTTCCTTCGAGATCATGGGGATTGCCACAATCTTATCGCCCAGCTTTGCAAACTGCTCCGGCACTTTGAAGTGGTCAGAGAACTTTTGCATCTGCTCTACGGTCAGAGAGCCGAAGCTGTCATCCGTCAAGCCGACTACCATGAATGTTCCGGCAACAACGTCGTAGATGTCACCATCCTCATCACGCAGAGCGCGGTTCAGAGGCAGACCTTCCAGCTTGCCTTCCTCGTTGCAGACTAAGGCAACAGGGTCTTCGTAGGGATAAATTGCCTCGATGCAGCCTCCGACCTCATGCTGCAAGGACTCCAGACCGGAGTCAATCTCCTTCACATAAGGCTCCTTTCCCGGCTCAACAATGAGAACGGCGATGGTGCTGTCACGCTCGGCGGCTTCCTCTGAGCCAGTAATCCGGTATTCGTCGGGAATATCGTCAAGCTCACCGTCAAACTGCCTGTCCCACCTCTCGCTTGCGACACGGACATAGCCCTCATCGGTGAAGCGTCCCTGCTCATCCATCGCAATGTCGCGCCCATAGCGTTCATAGTCGATGTAATCTGCCAGAGGACCGAGATCCTTTTCAGAGTAGATACCGGCTTCGTGGGCGTAATAGTAGCCGAGGTCGGATTCGTCGTTGATACCGGGCATGATGTCGTAGCAGTCCAGATTGAATGTCAGGTTGATGAGATCGTCGATGTCGCTGACCTCATCGCAGCCAGCCTCCATAATAGCAACGAGCTTTTCCTGATCGCTCAGGGAAAGCTCGTCAATCAAAACGGCAAGGTAGTTGAGCTTATCAAGGCTCTCGTACTCGCCAAGCATCTTCTGAACGCCATAGATCGGGCATTCGTAGTCGGTGATAAACCACTCTTCATAGGGCTGACCGAACTCGTCCTGCTTGCCGATCCCGATGCGCTCAAAGACCTTCTGCATCTCTTCCTCGGTGGTGGGTAGCTTCACCCACTCACCGACCAGCATACCCTCGTTGTACTTGCCAAGGTTCGTGACGAAGGCTTCAAAATCACCGTCTAATACGGGCATAGGCATCCTCCTTTCAGTCATCCACCATGCCGTCCGGCATGATATACAGTTCCTCAAACTCCGCGTCGGTCATGGCTTCGAGCTTCCGGACGGTCTTATACATCAGCTCCGCAATCTCACCGTCCATGTCGTTCAGGGTGACGCTCTTCATATCGTCGATCAGCCGCTTCCGGCTGGATGTGTTGAAGCAGCACATCAGGTTGATTTCTTCCACGGTAAAGTTTTTCATATCAGAGTTCCATATCCTTTCCTTTTGATTTCTGTGGTTTCGGTGTATGGGGCGGCTGGGCTTTCTGCGCGGATTTCAGTTTGTCGCGGATGGATTTACGGGCTGCGGGCTTCTTCGGGATGGTGTCGTAGATAGCAGTTCCGGCATCCTCCACATAGGAGCGGATATATTGGATGCTTTCAGAAAAGCGGATGGGGCGGTTCTTGTCCTCGATGTTGGTCAGCCGGACTTCATCAGCGGCAAAATCAACCGCTTCGATTCTGCACTTGATGCCATCCACATTCAGCGTCGCGCCGACAGGAATGTAATCTGCGGCTTTGAGTTCCTTGAAGGTCTCGCCGTCCTTGCTGAGAAAGACATCCGCTCCGAACTGCCAGAGCTTCTTTGATGCAGCTACCCATGCGCTTTCACGGAAACCAGTAACCGGCACGGAAGGCTTGCCGCGCACTTTCTTTTCAAGGAGTTTTGTGCCGAGAAGCGGCGCGGCTTTCTTTGCGTCCTTGCCGTACAGCTCAAAATAGCCGTTCTGATCAAAGCAGACCAGCGCATCCGGATGAGCCTTTTTGACTGCCTCATATTTGCGGAGTTCTGCGACGGGGAGCGGCGAAAGCACCTCTGTCCTATCTGCCTCCGGCAGTCTGTCACGGCGGCTTTTCTGCTGAGACAGCACTTCCGCCAGCGCATCCGCGTCCTTCGGGAGCGTCTGGTGGGTTATGACGCCGCCATGCTCACCGACCAGAGTCATTGCTGCATCGAAGCTGCTGCGGCAGGGGGCGTCCAGCACATAGCCGTCTGCGAAGGTCAACCGGTCATGATCCGGCGCAACTGCGTTCTGCGCCACATTTGCAGCCTGTTCCCGGTAGTTGATCTCAAAGACATCTCCGAACACCTTGCCGCGCTTGACGGTTTTCGGGACAATGACGCGGGCAACGCACTCGTCGTAGGTCTGTTCCGCATAGAAACGGAAGGTGTTGTGATCCCGCGTTCCCTGAATGAAGACCTGATTTTCGTTGAGGCAGTGCGTTCCGTGCGGGCGGCAGAACCACATCAGCGTCTTGTCTTCGGGATTCCGGCTTTCGGCGGCGCGGCGGATGATGCGCTTGTCGATGTCGAAGTCTTCCTTGTAGCTGTCTACATGACTGTCCACGAGCTTCTGCAGCTCCGCAACGATGTCAACGTCTGTGTATTTCTTCATGCGTCTCCTTTCTCACAACTCCATGTCGTGCGTTTTGGATTTGACCGGAGATTTCTGCTCCGGCTGCTGTTTTGCAGCAGTCCTGAGCTGATCACGGATGGAGGGCTTTTCCTGCTTCTGCTCCTGCTTGACGTATTCCAGCGTCGGCATCAGCTCACGGTAACAGCCCTGCGTTTTCCGCGCCGCATGACGGCGATGGATTTTGAACAGCGGCTCACCATTCTGCGTGACCGTGTTGCCATCGATCCTGACGCCGTTCCGCGCCAGCAGATTGAAGGAGTGGTTAGAGGCGCGATAGGACGCCCGCATTCCGTCGTTGTTATAGGCAATCTGCCCCTTGAGCGTGTCCATGACGGCGGCTTTGATTTCCTTCTCTTCGGCAGTCAGGCGGTGCGCCTTCGGTGCTTTCGCTGCTTCCTCCGGCAAGGGGGCAAAGGGAGACTTGACCTCCACGGTTTTTACCTCAATAGAGGTAATCTCATCGTTCTCCCATGCAACGACCTCCGGGTCTCTTTCCTCTGTTTTCTCAGAAGTGACTTCCTTCTGGGGTTCGGTCTGCTGACGGAACGCATCGACGAAAAGTGCTGTCAGTCCGGGATTGGGTTTATCCACAAGGAAGCGGGAGGCGTTTTCGGGGCAGACATCAACGGTCTTCGCCCATTCCTTGAGGGGCTGGGGAATGCGCCCGTCAAAGTCTTTCTGCTGAATGGTGTTTGCGAGGACATACCGGACGCGCTCCGGTGAGAACTGCTCAAGGACGCTTTTCACGGCAGCATCCGCATCCAGCCGGTTGTCTCCGTAGTTAGAACTGATTGCCGCCTCAATCGCACGGCGGCATTCCACGTTTGCAGCGAGAGAAGCACGATATGACTCCAGCTCACCGGCTTCATAGGCATAATTCGCCGTCTCGCGGTAAATGGGGACTTCCGGCTTTTCCTCCGGAACAGCTTCCTTTACGGGAGCTTCGACTTCCATCTCTGCGGACTGTGCTTTCTCTGCCAGCAACACCTTGAGCTTGGCGTCAATGCCCTCGATCATCTCAGCCGCCGTCTTGCGGATGGTGTCCAGAGAGCTTTTCAGTTCCTTGGTTTCCTTGCCGGATGACCAACCGGCGATGTAACCGAAGGAGTAGTCCGAGGTTTCAATGCCGTACCGTTGGCAGACGGTGTAGGCAACGCTTTCCGCTTCAACCTCCTTGGTGTGCCGATCCTTCTTATCTTCTGGCGCGGCTTTTTCATCCGGCTTGACGGCGTGGAGCTTTGCGTGGGCGATCTCGTGAATGGCGGTCTTGACCGTCTGGATTTCGCTCATGCCCTCCTGAATGGCAATGCGGCTTTCAACCGGAGAGAAGAATCCCTTTGCACCGCCCGGAATGTCCTCAAAGGAAATAGGGACGGGAGATTCCTGCCTGAGCGCATCGAAGAACGCCTCGTAGTTCTCGACGGTGCCTTTCAGTTCATCGACAACAATGTCCGGAAGCTCCTTGCCGTCCGTCTGTGAGACATCAAAGACACTCACCACCTTAAAGGCAGGGCGCAGAACTTCGACCGTTTCCGTGACAGTTTTTCCATCTGCGCCGATCACGGGCTTCTGCGTCACGGGGTCAATCTTCTCGCGCTCTTCCTGTGCCTTGTACGGCGCGGGTGCGAGAATCTTGATGCCTTTTTCGCCCTTCATGACCTGACGCTCAAAGTTGCGCTGCCACGAGGTATAACCGGCAACATAGGTTGCCTCTGGCTTCTGCATCGCAATGAGCAGCGTGTTGTTGAAGGAATAGTTGTAGAACTTGGACATCGTGCGGAGATATTCCTTGAACCGCTCGGATTCAAACAGCTCCTTGATGCCCTGTTCCAGCTTGTCCGTGATTTCGCGGACTTGCTGTGCATTTTTGTTTTCAGCCATCTCAAACCTCCATTTCTTATTTGCTTTTGGGCGAAGAAAACCCCGTCTGGGATTTGCTCAGTAAACGAGCCTTTACCTCAGACGGGGTTTCTCTGCGTGTCAGCCGACGATGAAAGATGTTATCCTCCTTCTCCCATTCAATCAGCCGGTCAAACAGCTCCGGGTGTTTTGTAATCATGTGCAACAGCTCTTCGTCGCTTGCGTTGGGACAGAACCAGCAGCCGTTTCTTCGGCAGTGAGCGTAGATTGGGGAAAGCAGCCCGTGCTCCTGACAGAGCTTGTAGGCGTCCGCCTCGGTCATGCCGTATTTGGCAAGCAGACTGACCTTCGTTACTCCATCCAGACGAGCAAGGCGTTTTGGCTCATCCTCCGCGATGCCGACATAGCTCACGGTGTCCGGCGAGAGTGCGGCATTGTACTTGCGGACGGGCGGGATTTTGCAGTCACGATTGACTGCACACATACCAGCCCATGCAAAACCGCGAACCTCGCCCTTGTGCGGTCCGCGGGTGATGACATGATGGAACACCTCATCGTAGGTCTTGTCCGCATGGAGAATGGTGAACTTGATGCCCAGCTCCTTTTCACAGAAGGGCTTGAGCCGGTCATAGATGAAGTCCCGGTGTTCCGGGACTTCGCCGCTTGTGTTCTTATCAAACATGACCTCGCTGAAAACCGCCTCGTCCAGCGGCTCATTGTGCTGTGCAGCCAGCAGGAGCGTTGCCACGCTGTCTTTGCCTCCGCTGCAAGAGGCAACATACTTCGGGCGACTCATCGGTCAAACTCCATCTTGAAGCTGACGTATTTGCCACCGCTGTCATCCAGCCGGATCACTGCGTCGTAGAGCTGAGGCTTCTTCGGTGTGTAAAGCCCGGTCACTCGACACCAGCCCTTGTCCAGCAGCTCCTTTGCAATCTTCTTGGTCAGCTTCTTTTTCTTACTGGAAAAGAACTTATTGTCTTCCCACAGGCAGAAGGAGCAGTCTTTATTCGAGCAGTAGAAGTTGCCCTTGCCGACGTAGACCGGAAAGCCGCAGCGGGGACATTTGCCGATTTCCTCCTTGCCCGTGCCGAAACGCTGGGCTTCGGCATCGGAGAGAAACGGATAGGCTTTCACGAGATCCCCGGTCATCCGGACAATGCCGCTGAGGAAGGCATCCGCATCCGCCTTGCCGCGCTCAATCTCCATGAGCGTGTTTTCCCATTCCGCCGTCATTGCGGGAGAGGTGATCTGTTCCGGCAGGACGCAGACAAGGTTGCAGCCGTCCTTTGTGGGAATGAGGGATTTGCCTTTACGCTCTGCAAAGCCGGACTTCACCAGCTTTTCAATGATACCGGCGCGAGTCGCGGGAGTGCCGAGACCTTTCTTCTCGGTGTCATCGTCAAACTGATCGTTTCCGGCAGTCTCCATTGCAGACAGGAGGGTATCTTCCGTGTACTGCTTCGGAGGCGTTGTGAAGTGTTCGGTGACACTGGCAGACACACCATCCAGCATATCGCCTTCATGGACTTCGGGCAGGGACTTCATGGGATCATCACTTTCCTTCGTCTTGAGGGATGCCTTGAACAGCTCTTCAACGGCTTTCCAGCCGTTTTGAACAACGGTCTTGCCCTTGGTTTTGAACACATAACCCTCGCAGGAGAGCGTGATCTGCGTTTCTGCGTAGGTGTGCTTCTCGCCGGTCGCACACAGAAGGCGCATCCCGACAAGATTGAGAATTTTCTGCTCCGACTGAGGGAGTGCGGAAACATCCTGCTTTTCAAGCTGGACGGTTGGGAGAATGGCGTGGTGATCTGTGACCTTGCTGTTGTCGGTTACGCGGGCAATGTCCGGAGTAACCGAAACACCGGAGAAAAGCGGAAGCTGGCGGCAGACGATAGAAATGACCTGACGGGCGGTGTCCTCCATATCATCCGTGATGAACTGACTATCCGTGCGCGGATAGGTCAGGAGCTTCTTTTCGTAGAGCGTCTGAACGAGATCGAGCGTCTGCTGGGCAGTGAAGCCGTAGTAGCGGTTTGCCTCGCGCTGCAAGGTGGTCAGATCGTAGAGCTTCGGAGGATTGACGGTCTTCGTTTCCTGCCTGAGAGAAGAAACGACGGCTTGCTTTTTCTCGCAAGCCGCCGCAATCTTCTTTGCTTCCTCTTCGGTTTTGACCTTTTCCAGATCGGCAGTCAGATCACCCTTGCCGACATGGACGTTGAAATACTTCTCCTTCTGGAAGGTGGAGATTTTCCCGTCACGCTCCACCAGCATTGCAAGGGTCGGCGTCTGGACGCGCCCGACCACCAGCTTCTTGTGATAGAGCGTGGTAAACAGGCGGGTTCCGTTGATGCCGACAATCCAGTCCGCCTTCGAGCGGCTGAGTGCCGCTTCATAGAGACGGTCATATTCCTTGCCGTCCCGGAGATGCTGGAACCCTTCGCGGATGGCGGAGTCCTCCAACGAGCTGATCCACAGACGCTTGAAGGGCTTGGTGCATCCGGCTTTGTTGTAGACCAGCCGGAAGATCAGCTCACCTTCGCGTCCTGCATCGGTTGCGCAGACAAGCTCGGTGACGCGCTTGTCCTTCATGAGAGCGGACAACACCTTGAACTGCTGGGCTTTGTTCTGCGTGACCTCAAACATCCAGCTTTCCGGAACAATGGGCAGATCGTCATATCGCCACTTGGCATACCGTTCATCGTAGGAGCTGGCGTCTGCCAGCTCCACCAGATGACCGAAGCACCATGAAACGATGTAATTGCCGCCCTCCATGTAGCCGTCCTTGCGGGATGTCGCGCCCAACACCTTTGCGATGGACTGGGCAACGCTGGGCTTTTCAGCAATGACTAAGATCAATCTTCATCACCATCCGTTTCAGCATCCTCCGCAATCTGCGGCTCTTCATCCTCGTTGATGTACGGCTCTTCCTCGTAGCCTTCATCGTCGAAGAAGTCCATGTCCTCATCCTTGGGCTTTCTGCCCTTGACGAACTTGATGTAGTAATAAGCTGCACCCGCAGCACCGGCAAGGGCAAAGATGACGAGGATCATGCCGATGTTGGATTTCTTTTCGGGCTTGGTCTCCGGCACTTCGGTTTCCGCATCCTTGTCCGGCTCAGGCGTAACGGGGGCTGTGCCGGTGCATTCGCTCATGTTGGTCTTGCAGACCGGGCAGTCGGTGTTGACCTGACCGGCAGCGCATTTCTCTTTGCAGTTACAGGTGGTCAGCGCAGCCGCAGTATCTTCATCCAGCAGTGCAAGCAGGTCGCTTTCATCGACCATGTTGAGGAAGTACGTCTGGTACTGTTCCTCATCCTCGTTGATGGGCGCATCGTAGTCAATGACAATATAGAAGGTGTTGCCGTTCTTCGTCTGGATGGTGATGAACTGCTTGTTGGTTGCCTTGTCATAGAGCAAGTCACGGGTGTAGGCGTTGCCCTCATCGTCAATCGGCTCACCCTTCGGCTTTTCCGGCGTGGGAGTGACTGCGGGCTGCTGTTCCGGCTGGGTTGCCTCCGTAACCGGAAGGTTCTGCTCGGTATCATCGGCGTAGGCAAACGCCGTCACCGAGAAGCAGGACAGAACCATGATGCAGACCGCAAGGACGGTCAGAAAACGAAACTTCTTACGCATTGTCGATTACCTCCGTATTTTCAGCGGGCTTGGTGCCGCCCTTCATGGAAGACAGGAACGCCATGATCTGATCCTTGTCCATCACCATAGAGCGCACGGTGTTGATGATTTCAAGGTTTTCCAGCTCTGTCTTTTTGTCGTACAGCTCCTTGAGCTGACCTTCGATTTCGGATTTCTTCTTTTCAGCCTTCTCGATGTCGGAGAGGACTTTCTGATACTTGGGATTCATGCAAAACTCCTTTCTTTTAATAGGCGGGTCTTCCGAAGGCGTAGAAATGCTGCTGCCAATAGGAAGAGTTGATAGATGTGTACTGAATGGGATCGCCGCAGTGGATCATGACCCCATCACCAACGTAGATGCCGACGTGAGACACGCCGGGGGTGTCATACGTCCCGACGAAAAAGATAAGATCACCGGGCTGTGCATTCGCCTTTGAAACCGGCGTACAGACGTTGTAAAGCCCTTGTGCGCCAAGCCGTCCGGTATTTACAAGACCGCTGTTCGTGAGAACATAGCTGACAAAGCCGGAGCAGTCAAAGGACGTGTCTGGATTGGAGCCGCCCCACACATACGGATAGCCGAGATACTTTTCCGCCTCAGTAATCAGCGTCGCAAACTTCTCATCGTTCAGGTATTCCGGGTTGACATCGTAGTCGGCGGGAGGATTGGTGATGTACTTGTCCACATAGGGAGAGTCACCGAACAGATCCTCGCGGTTGCCAAGCACAGACATATACGTCGCGTACATGGAAAGCTGTTCCTGAGACATGATATAGACCGGAACGTGGGAGAGATTGAAGTTTTCGAGCTTCACGTTGCAGATGTAGTAGTCATACGGGACGCGGTAGGTTTCCGTGTGCGTGTTGCCGTCTGCATCCGTCCATGTATCAGTCTCCGTGCGGTATCTGGTTTCGACGATGACCTCTTCGGTGAGAATGTACTGCTTTTCAAACAGCATTTGGAGCGTACCCTGCACCTCGTCCAGCGTGAACTCGCCCTCATGGAGAGCCGAGAGAATGGAGATCAGCACATAGGGGTCATGCTCAATATCGTCCAGATCGAAGTGATACTCGTCATAGTCATGAGTGCTTTCATAGGTGTCGAGATAGCGTTGCAGCTCTTGCTCCATCCGGCAATACTGCGCCTCTGCGCCGAGCATCGCGTCATCCTCGCTGAGATAAGAGGAAGCGATAACCGACGAGCCGGTAGAGGTGAGCATCGAACACGAGCTGATTCCGGCACCGAGCAGCACGAGAAGGGCAATTCCGACGCCGATCCAGATAAAGACCTTCTTGTTCTTCTCAAAGAACTCCTTAATCTTGTCGGATGCCTTCTCTCCGAGCTTCTTGCCGGTATTCTTTGTGGCAGTCCCGGCAGTCTGAGAACCGGCATTTCGAGCGGCGGCATATTCCTTCTTGATGTTCTGCTTCTGGTAGTGCTTGTTCATGTTCTGCTTCTTCATCTCAGGATGCTCCTGCTGATTTCTCTCATATTGGAGCTTCGCATCAGCGACATCCGCCTTGTGTTCCAACTTGGAGACCTTCTCATAAGGCTTGTTGACGCTGCTTTCCCGATGATGACTGAAATGCCGAGCGGCAGTCTCAGCGGCGATCTCCGTTTTATGCGCCGCCTCAACCGCCGAGTTTTCCTGTTCGACCTCATGGATTTTGCCGTGAATGCCGGAAGCGAGAGTGTCACCAACCTTGCGGACGGTTTTATCCGCTTCAAATTGCAGCTTGCCTTTGCCCTTGGGCTTTTTCAGCTCATCCTCAAAATGAAGGCGGGTTTTGCCCTTGCCGGTTTCCTCATTAAAGACACGCTCTTTCTTGAGGACCTTGTGCGTGGGCAGCTTCTCGCGGGCAGCGTCCAGACGCTCATGCGCCTTCTCGGACTTCCTTTCGAGCTTCTGCATCCGCTTCGTGGGCGGGACGGCATCGTCCGAGACCGGCTTTGCGGAGGCAGTCTCCGCCGCTTGGGAGAGAACGGCATCCGCGTCAACGGCATCAACCGCAGAGGTCTTGCGCAGCTTGTGCGTGACAACCGTTTCGGCAATCACCGTGCCGGTATGAGAAGAAACGGTGTGCTGCTCCAAAACAGGAGGCTTGAACGGCGTTTCTGACGAGGGCAGCGGTTCAGGTACATTCTGGGGTGGATTTTCTGCCCTTTTCTCTTCTGTGACGGACGTTTCAGAGGGCGGCTGCGTGTCGCTATCCTCAGCGTGTTCCGCCTGAAACTGACGCTGCTGACGGCGCATCTGCACCTTTTTCTGTTCCTCCGCAGAAAGAGCTTCGGAAGGCTCGGCTGTCTCAGCGGGCTTCACCAGCTCCGCATCTTCCAGCCGCTTTGACACACGCTGCTCGGTGCCAGCCGTCAGGTTTTCCTCAACCGCGCCCTCCCGTGTCATCCGCACGACTACCTTGTCGCGGGCTTTGAGTTCCGGTTCCTTGGACATCAGATTTCACCTCCAATCCGCTTGTAGGCAAGCTCGGTGTATTCAGGGTTCAGCTCGATGCCCACGAAATGCCGTCCCATCTGTGAGGCAACCATACCGGTTGTGCCGCTCCCCATGAAGGGATCAAGCACAATGCCGCCTTCGGGACAACCGGCGAGAAGACAGGTCTCAACCAGTTTCGGAGGGTAGGCGGCGTAGTGACCGCCCTTGAAGGGGACGGTGTTGATCTTCCAGACATCGCGCTTGTTGCGAAGCGGATTGATGTCACTATCCTTGATCTCGCCATGCTCACGGGGGCGGTTGATGGACTGCGGCTGAGGCTGACCGGGAACGGGCTTGCCGTATTTGTTGCCGCCCTTCATGCCGCGCTTGAGGCGTTCTGCCGTTGCAGGGGCAATCGGCTCGGAGATCGCCTTGTAGTCGAAGAAATACTTTTTCGACTTGGAGAACAGAAAGATATGCTCATAGCAGCGGGCGCAGCGGTCTTTGACACTCTCCGGCATGGGGTTATCCTTCATCCAGATGATGTCGTTGCGCAGATACCAACCGGTATCGCGGAGGGCAAAAGCCAGCATCCACGGGATGCCGATCATGTCCTTCGGCTTGCAGCCCTCAACCTTGTTGTTGAGAGCCACAGCCTGACCGTTTCTGCCGTTGGGGTTCTTCGGGTCAATGAAATCGCCCTGATTGCCCTTTCCGGCGTAGGTGTCCGAGATGTTCAGCCAGAGCGTACCGTCCGGACGCAAAACGCGCCTGACTTCGGTAAATACTTCCGTCAGGCGCGAGATATATTCCTTCGGCGTTGTCTCTCTGCCGATCTGAGCCTCCATGCCGTAATCGCGGAGCGCGTAATACGGAGGGGACGTCACACAGCAATGAACGCTGTCATCGGGCAGAGTTTTCAGGATTTTGAGGCAATCGCCGGTATGAATGATGTCAAGCTCTATAAGAACCAGCTCCTTTCTTCGGATTTGAGCGCATATCAGTCGGAGTAATACTCGTCCGGCTCGTAGTCCTCATCTTCCATGAAGTCCTCGTCGAAATCGTCAATCTCGTCCGCCCAACGGTCGAAGATTTCCTCGGCTTCCTTCGCTGCCTCACGATAGAGGCTCAGGCGGTTCTTCTCAAAGGCGGCAAAGGCGGGGATAAACTTGCCGAACTCGCGGATTGCCCTCATATCCTGCGTGCGCATATCTGCAACGCACTGAATGATTTCGGACATCGTGAGCAGATCGTCGATCATCAGCTCATACTTGTCCTTGGGGATAGAAACGGTTTCATCATCCGCCGCGTCAGCGAAAGGGGTATTCTCGTCGCTGTTGCTGCTTTCGGGAACATCAACCTTGAAATAGAATCCGATCATATCCACAGATACCTTGGTCATAATCTGACGTGCCTCCTTGACCTTTTCGTCGATGTCCTCCCTCACATGGAGGTAGGCACGGTGATGCTTCTTGAGGTCGCTTTCCAGTCGGATCAGATCGGTCAGCTCCCACAGAGCCTTAAACAGCGCGGAGGTGTTCTCTCCGTATTCGATAGCGTCCGCATAGGGAATGGTAATCATCTTGTTGTTCATATTCAAAAATCCTCCTATCAGTTCTGTACGGTTTCTTCTAAGCGGGTGGTCATGATGCGGTAGAGCTGGGTGTCCTTCGGGAAATCGTCCTTGAAGGGAACGATGGTCGAGCCGTAGAAGATCAGTCCCTCACCGGCGTTGGAATTGGTGATGTAGTTTTGCTGGCTGGGCGAGATGTTCAGCGCCTTCGAGAGAATCTGCCGGTCACCGGATGCCTGATTCAGAAGGTAGACAAAATCCGAGTTTTCAAAGATATTCTCTACCTCGCGGGACGCAAGCAGATCCTTGACATTCTGCGTGATTCCGGTCGGAATGCCGCCCCACTTTCTGAAACGCTTCCAGATTTCCACGCTGTATGCGGCGGTCTGTTCCTCCTTCAAGAGCAGATGGAACTCGTCCATGTAGTAGCGAGTTGCCTTATGCTGGGCGCGGTTGATGGTAACTCTGTTCCACACCTGATCCTGCACAATCAGCATACCGAGCTTTTTGAGCTGCTTGCCCAGCTCCTTGATGTCATAGCAGACGAAGCGGTTGTTGACATCCACGTTCGTTCTGTGATTGAAGACGTTCAGAGAGCCGTGAACATAGATTTCAAGGGCAGTTGCGATGCGCTGTGCCTCCGGCTCCTTCTGATTTCTCAGAATGTTGTAGAGGTCTTCGAGGATCGGCATTTTCTCCGGCTTGGGGTCTGCAAGAAACTCCTGATAGACCATGCGGACACTGCGGTCAATGATGGTCTTCTCAACCGGCTGCAAGCCGTCCTTGCCGCCGACAATCAGCTCACACATGGAGAGGATGAAGTCGGATTTCAGCGTCAGCGGGTTTTCCTCTTCGGAGTAGTTCGTGTTGATGTCCAGCGGATTGATGTAATCCATGCTGACCGGCGAGATGCGGATGACCTGACCGCCGAGCTTCTGCACGAGGGGAAAATACTCGGCTTCGGGGTCGCAGACGATGATGTCATCCTCTGTGATGAGGAAGGCGTTCGTCATTTCACGCTTGGCGGAGAAGGACTTACCGGAACCGGGCGTACCCAAGATCAGCCCGTTGGGGTTCTTGAGCTGCTTGCGGTCCACCATGATCATGTTGTTGGACAGCGCATTCAGCCCGTAGTAGAGAGCTTCGCCGCCCTGAAAAAGCTCCTGCGTGGTGAACGGCACGAAAACCGCCGTGCTGGAAGTGGTCAGTCCGCGTTCGATCTCCACCTGATTGATGCCGATAGGCAGAGAGGACATCAGCCCTTCCTCCTGCTGGAAGTCAAGACGCTTGAGCGCACAGTTATACTTTTGGGCAATGGCGGCGGTCTGGAACACAGCATTTTCGAGCTTCTGGCGATTGGTTGCCGTATTCATGATGAGGATGGTCACAAGAAACAGTCTCTCATTGCGGGTCTGGAGATCCTGCAACAGACGCTTTGCCTCACCGCCGAAGGTGGCGAGATCGGACGGGATGATGTCCATATCGTAGCCGGAGCGGACAGCCTTTTTCTGCTCTTCAATCTTCATCTTGTCGAGGTCGGTGATCTTCGACTTGATGCTCTTGATTGCCTTCGCCTGGTCAATCGTCCGGATATGAAAATTGACCGTGATGTTGCTGTCCATCTCAAGGAAGTCGGCAAGCATACGGTCATTGAGTTCCGGCGCGAGGATTTGCAGGAAGCTCACCGCGCCGATGGTTCTGCCCATCTTGAAGCACTTGCCTTCACGGAAGTCAAAGGAAGTGGGCGCGATGAAGTCCTTCGTGCTGAGTCCCGTCCGGGCTACCATGTCAAAGGAAAAGCGGAACGGCTCATTGCTGTCCATGTTGAACACATCATGAAGCACTTTCAGCCGCTCGTAGCCGGACAGCGGCTCGGTTCTCACACCGAGGGTTTTGAAGTTGTTGAGAATATCGGTTTCAATGCGTTCGAGCTTCGGCTTTGCCGTGCGGAGGGAGTCCGCCTCAATGCCGAAGGTGATGTACTTCCTCTTGACCAATCCGTTGTTGCCCTTGGTGAGCTGGCTTTGCAGCATACCGGAATACTCGGAGCGGATGTCGTTGAAGGCGTCCTCCTGTGCCGGAATGTTGATGCGCTTGCGGAACTCATTGAGACTTGCCTTCTGATTGATGAAGGAGAGCTGGACGAAAATCGAGCTGTCGAAGTAGTTCAGAAAGTCGCACCAGTTCTCAAAGATGGCAGTTTTGTCATCGTTCTGTGCAAGCTGGTAGTTGATGTCCTCAAAGGCGATGGACTTCGTGTAGAGGCGGCTGTTCACCTTGCAAATACCGTCACGGCACATCTCCACATAGGGGATGGTCTGCTGGGCGGACTTGCGGACTTTCTTTGCCTTCCTGTCCTTTTTCTTCTGCACGACGATCCGCTTCTTTTCCTGAGCGGAAAGGGCGTCGCCGTAAACGACGCCGTTTTTGACGGTCATCTTAGGCTTTGCCTTTGCTGTGCTGTTGTTCAAGCTGCAATTCCTCCTGTTCTTTGATTTTCTTCTGAATCTCAGCGTAGAGATTGTTTGTGCGATATGGACGCACCTTGTCTCGGATAAACATGGACTGTACGATGTGGTACAGATACTTTTCGGCGGGCTGTCCGTCCTTCTCGTAAAGCGCGAAGAAGATGAACGGGAGCATGATCACCACCATCAGCATTGCCGCCGTAGACAAGTCGAGATGCGCCTTCGCCAGAAAGAAGATCGGGACGCCGACTGCCGCAGCGATGGAAAAACAAATAAGCTGCCGCTTGGTCAGGTTGAACATGACCTTCGTTTTGACGCGGTTAAGATCCTTCGGGACCGGAACAAATGCCATTGACTGTTTCCTCCTTTCTAAGCTGCTTTTCATAGCGCAGCTTCATTTGTGCGGGATATTGATCCTCCTTCGGTTGACGCTTGCCCGTCCAGCGAAGCCCACCCGCTTTGCCTTGACAAATCCAGCCGGAAGCCCGAATGCTTGCACCGTTTTCGCTTTCCAGCGTGTAGGTGATGATGCGCTTATAGCCCATAGCCGCAGCAGCTCTTGCCGCCGCGCCGTAGAGAAAGCTGCAAGCGTTCTTCGCCCCGTTGGTGCATAGCCTTGTAACCTCCAATGTGAAGCCGTCATCCAGATACCGGCTGACGGGACGCCCAGCGATGATTACACCGACCAGTTCACCGTCTGCTTCACAGCCGATGGAAAACTTGTGACCGGCAAAAGGCTTGTGATGCCGGTGATGCTGCCGGACGTACTCGTTGGCGTCACGAAGAGAAATGGGTCTTAGCCGCAGCATGGTGTTTCCTCCGTCGGAAGATGCGCTGTGCATTCGACCTCGTTGCCCCAAACATCCCAGCCTTCGGGAGACTGACGGGCAAAAAGCTCTACGCGGGGAAGGTCTCCCATGAGCCGGACAACGCGCTCCCTCGCTTCATCCGGCTTTTTGGAATGCTCTTCGATATGGCTGAGGATGACCTGACGCACACCGGCGTCAACACGCTTCGGATGTCCCTTCGTAGCAAGGATGCAGATTTCGGCGTTTGCCCTTGTCCAATACCCCATGCCGGTGAAGAGATCATCGTTCTTGCGGTTTTGCTTCACCCATACAAAAGCCACGGTCTTATAGGAAAAGCCCCATGCCGCCAGCACTTCGAGTGCTTCACAGAGGCACGGGAACGTGATCCAAAGGAACAGGGCGCAGTCCTTGGCGGCAAGCTCACCGACCGGAAGTGCCTTGATGTCCTCAATGCACATTGTCGGGTAGTGGCTTTCTGCCGACCGTCCCTGTCCCTTCTTGGAGTAAGTCCGATACGCCCAAGGGGGATCGGCGTAGATGATGCTGTACTTCTTCATGCTGCCGACCTCCTTAGTGCGCATGGAAAATGGATTTTGCGAGGCTTCCGGTCTTGAATAGCGAGAAGCACAGAATAACCGTGTACGCTGCCACAGAGAACAGAGCCGAATGAATGTTGTCTGCGATGATCATGCCGTTGATCAGCACCGCATAGATGCCGACGCAGACCATGATGAGGAAGCCCTGAAATGCCAGAGCGAACAAGCCTTTCAGATAGTTCGTGCCGATGCTGCCCCATTCGCGGTTGCTCATGGTTGCGATGGGAATAGGCGCAATGCTCACGGTGCAGTAAATCTCAATCATGCGTCCGTAGAGGATGACCGTAATGAGGATCGCCATGATTTTGAGGCACAAGCTGATCAGGAGCGTTTCTATCGACAGTCCGAGCAGTTCTCCGACACCCATGTTCTCCATGCCGGTACGCATCTGCGCAATCGTCGAATCAATATCAATACTGGTGTTGCCGTGGATGACTCCGGCTGCACCGGAAACCACGTTCTGCCCGATGTCGAATACTGCCATCACGATGTCAAACGTATGCGTCACGAGGTAGATCGCCACAGCCGCCTTGAAAAACCACTTGAAGAACATCCAAGTGTCCATGTCGTGAAGGTTGTTTTTCTCGGTGATCATGGAAATCAGCTCGTAGCACAAAACAAAGGTGATGATGATACCAGCGATGGGGACTATCACATTTTCGGATAGTCCCCGGATCATCTGGTACACGCCGCCGTTCCAGCCGGACGGAGTTTGCCCGACCTCGGCGGCAATCGTTCCTACCTTCTCGTTGACATCGGTGAACATATTGGTCAGGTTGCTCTCGATCCATCCGATCAGCATATCCTTGAGAGCCTGTTCGATCTTTTCTAAAATGCTGCCCAATATTTCACCACCCTTCGGTTAAGCTGGGCTTGCCGTGGATTAGCCGAACAAACCGGAGAGCAGGGGGATGAGGGTCGTGCCGATCAGCACCACACCGCCGCCAGCCATGAGCTGCTTGATACCCTGAGATTTAGCCGCAGGATTATCGTTTCCGTAGCCTTCCATGAGGTTAATAACACCCCACACTGCGAGACCCGCGCCGAGGGCGATAACAAGCGTCTGAAGAACCGTAACTGCCTGATTGATAAATGCCATACTTGAATTTCCTCCTTAAATCGTTGGTGAATTGTGAAGGGCGAGTGCCACTTTCAGCACCCGCCACGATGGTAACTTCCTGTGTGTGTTCCGGATCAACCGAACAGACCGGAGAGTAGAGGAATGAGGGTCGTGCCGATCAGCACCACGCCGCCGCCAGCCATGAGCTGCTTAATGCCCTGAGATTTAGCCGCCGGATTGTCGTTGCCGTAGCCTTCCATGAGGTTGATAACACCCCACACCGCGAGACCGGCACCGAGGGCGATAACGAGCGTCTGAAGAACCGTGACAGCCTGATTGATAAAAGCCATAGATTTTCCTCCTTGAATCGATGAAAGTTGAGTGTGTATTTTTGAAAATGGGCATAAAAAAAGAAGCCCCGTCGCTGTTCTGCTTTGGGATAAGCCATCAGGCTTTACCCACTGCGCAGTGCAGCGACGGGGCTTTAATCTGCATCGACCTCGCCCATATCATAGAGGTCGAATGTGTCATCGGGCTTGACTACCAGCTTGTGCTGCCGATACTTCTCGATGTCAAAGGTGTTCCGCTTGTCGTAGTCGGAGAGCTGCCGGTACTTCGGATGCTTCGTAATGTCGTATTTGTTACTGAGAAAAGGTCTCACGCCTCGAAGCTGCAAAATACACTTTGCTCCGTCCATGACGGCGATCTCGTCCTGAGACATCAATTCCTTGCCGGTCTTCTGATAATTCAAGCCGTAGGAGTTGTTGTTGGAACGGGTTTCTGAGGTGTTGTAAAGGTCGATTGTCTCCTTGCCCAGCACCTCGCTGATTTCCTTGAGCGTCGATTTTTCTTTTCCGCCGAGGAAAAGTGTGCAGTCGCAGTTGCCCGTGATGGTGTCCGCCGCATCCTTGTAGATGGTCTTGAGCTGAGACTGGGACTGCAAGATGATTGACGCCGAGATTTCCCGGCTTCGGATGGTTGCGATGAGCTTATCAAACTTCGGGATTTGACCGATGTTCGCAAACTCATCGAGCAGACAGCGCACATGAACGGGAAGCCGTCCGTTGTAAACGTCATCTGCCTTGTCGCAGAGAAGGTTGAAGAGCTGGGAATACATGATTGCTACGACGAAATTGAAGGTGTCATCGGTATCGGAAATGATGACGAACAGTGCCGTCTTCCGGTCTCCGATGGTGTCCAGCTCCATCTCATCGTAGCTCATCAGCTCACGCAACTCTGCAATGTCGAACACGGCAAGGCGAGCGCCGCAGGAAATCAAAATCGACTTGGCTGTTTTTCCCGCCGCCAGCTTGTATTTGCGGTATTGCTTGACCGCGAAGTGATCCGGGTCACGGGCTTCCAGTTCATCGAACATGACATCCACGGGATTTTTGAAGGTCTCATCGTCCTCTCTGGCTTCCGAGGCATTGATCATTTCGAGCAGGGTAGTAAAGTTTTTCTCGTGATCGGGTGCCTCATACCAGATGTAGCCGATGAGAGCTGTGTAGTAGAGCTTTTCCGCCTATAGTGATAGGTAATCCTTTGAAGTTATCGCCGGATTTTCCCCCACTCCACACCGGACGTGCGACTTTCACCGCATCCGGCGTTCCATCGGTTGTTTTCACAAGCATTTAATCAATCACCAAATGAAATGTTAGTTTTCTATTGCGGACAAACCAGCCTGCTGGCGCAGACTGTTCACTTTTAACATCAGTTCCTTTGTTGCCTTGAGCGTGTCGGCTATCTCTTTTAGCTCATTCTTAGGACACTCTTGCAGGAGTGGAAGAAATCTATTATGGAACAAAATCATATTTCGATAGCGTTCCTTGCCGCCCAATTCTGCCGGTGTTTTCAGCCAGCATACTATGTCAGCCGCATTTTCAAAGAGTTCCCCACTTAGCGCACATTTTCCACGTTGAGCCGAGAATAGTGAAATCCTGCTGTCAGTAAGTTCTGTGCTTCGCCCCATAGACGGTTGATTCCTCAAACCTGATAGAACAGATGAGTTCATACTTAGGTTCGTGTGTATCAATGCCCGTCCCTCTACCGTGTAACTGCAAACCGCCGCTTTCTTTGCCATCGGTATCTTGTTCTTGATGTATGCGATAGGGTAGATAGGTTGGTCGATTCCAGATACATACCGTATCATTGCCGACTTTCCAAACCGTTCTTTTTCGCTCTCGGTCATTGCGCCGCCCTCTCGAACAAGTCTGCACCCGGTTTCTGTATTGAGCCGATTTGTTAAAACTGTCATGACCTGTCTGTGGATTTTCCTGCAATCAATGCTGATGCAGGTGGCAAGTTGAAAATAATTCTGTATTCCCAGAACCATTGAATTGTACAGCCGTATTTCGTCCAAAGGTCTTTTTCCCTCTGGAGGTCGGGCAATTCGTTTCGCCTGTTCCACCAGTTTTTGCCTTTCCAGTTCCAACTTTTTGTCACAGATATGAGATTGCACGATGTACTTCCTGCTTTTCGGTCTGACTCGTATCTTAAACCCAAGAAACTCTGAATAGCGTTTTCTAACATTGACTATCCTTGTTTTCTCTGGCGATACCTCCAACCTCAGCCTCTCGGTTATCCATGCCGTTACAGCCTCTTTCGTTCTCAAAGCGTCCTCTTTATTCCGGCAGAAAATTCTGAAATCATCTGCATATCTCACGATATACATTTCTTTCAACCCTGTTTTCCTCATTTTGAGGAATGCCTTGCTCCGGTCAAAAGTAATCGAGTTTCTGATTTTCCTCTCATACCCGTATTCCTTTACAAGAGGGTGGTTCTGCCATTGGCTCTCAACCCATTTGTCCAGTTCATTCAGCACGATATTGGCAAGCAACGGTGAAATGATACCGCCTTGCGGAGTGCCTTTGTCTGGAATGAGTGTAGTGCCGTCTGGCATTCTAATCGGTGCTTTCAGAATCCGCTTGATAATAAAAATCAACTGTTTGTCGTGTATTCCCATTGCCCATATTTGCCGCATTAGCTTGCTGTGATTTACGTTGTCGAAAAATCCTTTTATATCAAACTCAATCACATAATGCAGGTTCATGCGTTGAAGCATGGTGTAAGTTTTCTGCACGGCGTGTTCCACGGAACGGTTCGGGCGAAAGCCGTAACTGTTGTCGCTGAATTTCGCTTCGCAGATTGGCTCTATGACCTGTTTGATACATTGCTGTACCAGCCTGTCCCAGATACAGGGAATACCTAACGGTCTGGTTTTTCCGTTTGGTTTCGGAATGTCTTTGCGTCTTACCGGCTTTGGGCGGTATCCGTGCTGACTTCCTGTGACAATAAACCTCACTTTCTCTGCAACTGTTTCGGGCGGTAAACACCCGATGTCACTGATGTTTTTGTTGTCTGTTCCTGCTGTGTAGCTTCCTCCGTTTGCTTTGATGTTCCGATATGCCAGAAGAATGTTGTCCCGGCTCAGAATTAAATCCATAAGGTCGGTAAAATTTTCTCCCTCCAAACTTCGATGATAGAGTTCATCAAAAACTGGCTGCATACCGTAATACTCGGCATGACGTAAGTCATCTACACATAGAGTTTTGTTTTTCTTTGGCATAAGGCATCACCTCCTTTTTGCGAAAGTGACCCTTTTGGTCTTACTCGAATCCTTATGTTGGATTGAATAATGCCTGCTTATCTCAACCGACTTGTGGCCATTCCTCCGTAGCTCACATAACGCAAGCACATCATAGGTTCGACCACTACTTTTCAGCAGCAGTTCGTCTGCTTATTGTTTTTCGTCAGACTATTCCTTGCGGAATCTGCTGCCTTTCCTCGTTCCGATAGTTCTATCTGTTCATACATACCCATAGGTTCCTGCTATAGACCTGTCGGCTTGCCTGTGCCTGTAACACAGCATGGTCGTTCGTAGGATCAATTTCTACTAAACCACACCGACTGCGCATTAACGCACCCACACATTTCTGCGTGGTCTTCTTTTAGACCTGTACATTCGCAGGTTCGTCAGTCCGCCCGCCAAAGCGAACATTCTAACCATAGGTATCTTATAGACTCTCGGCTTATAGGTAACACAGTCTGCCTCCAGACCGCTTTCGACCACTTTAGGCAGTGGTTACGGTTACTCTCAGCCTTTGTCATGGGGCTTCGTACACCAGCCATTACAGCTAATGCACGCCCATCAAGGGTAGGCGTTTCAGGGCGTTACCCCGTCATTCCACCTATCAAACTACCAGTTCTTCGAACAACGGAAAACCGTTGCTCGTGCGCAGACTTTTTACCGTCTGCGAACGAGTCGCACTGACCCAGAAATCTTCGCCGGACTTATCGCCGTCTCCCTTCGTGTTGACGATGATCGTATTGACCAGCTTGAGGATGTCCTTCTCGCTGCGAATGTAGCTGAACGGGTTGTAGTGCATGGATTTCCGGAAATTGATGGTGTTCAGCGACTTGATGACGTAGCCGCCCTTTTCAAGCATCTTGCCGCACTCCACCAGCACCGTACCCTTCGGGTCAGTCACAACGTAGCTGCTGTGCATCTGCATCAGGTTAGGTTTGACGAAAAAGCGCGTCTTGCCTGAGCCGGAACCGCCGATGACGAGGATGTTCTTGTTGCGGGCGTATTTTGGCTGCTTTGGACGGCTGTTCATGGTCAGGAACTCCGTCTGCGTCAGAATGACGTTGTTGGAGAACTCCGGGTCCATGTACGGCTTGATGTCCTCTGGCTTGCCCCAGCGGGCAGATCCGTATTCTTCGCCCTGCCGGAACTTCTTGCGGTTTTTGCCCTTGACGTAGACTGCCAGCTTGAGCAGCACGCCAGCCGACAGACCGATGAGAAGATCGACGGGATGAAAGCTGGGCAGCGGATTTGCAAAGGCAGAGCCGAACACGGCAAAGCCGTTTGTCAGCTTGTCGATGAACGCTGCGCCGGGGGCGAGACGAAACACGGCGGCGATCTTATCCGCGAAGTAGAAGGCGAAGACATACGGAAGGTTCAGAAGAATGAGCTTCTTCACATCGGGTTTGTTCACAGCTCCACACCCCGATCCTTGGTTTTGACCTTGACCTTCTCCTTGTGCTGCGCCTTGCTCTGGGCTTTCTCCTGATCCAGCTTGTGCCGGATGGACGGCTGTTCCTTCTGCTTGACCGTTTTGGCGGAGAACTCCTTGAAGGCGGCGGTCATCACATCAACGTCCCGTCCCTTGAAGAAGACAAGATAGCTGGGCGGCTCAACGGAAACGTCTTTCTTGAGCGCAAAGTCCAGACCGTATTTGCTGGCGGTCCGCTCAAAGGATTTGATGTTGCCATCCGTCACTTCGATGTTGGAGATGGCGGCATTCTGGCTCATCAGATGCTTGATGGACTGCTTGCCGCGATAGGTTTTTGGCTGCTGCATCTGCTTCTGTGCCTTCTCAATCTCCTGCACGAACTTGTCCAGTGCCTTTTTCAGCACCTCGGCTGAGATTTTGCCGCCCTTGATCATAATTGCAACAATTTTGGTGTTGACTTCATCCTGCATTGCGACGTTTACCTCCTTTCGTTGTAATGATTATGGGGACTGCTGCCGAAACTAAGGCGGCACAATCCGGCGATAGATGATTTTCATTTACACTGTCCTCCTTTCCGAGCATTGCTCACGATGGTATTCATTAAAGAGTGTCTTCACAAAGGCTATAATCGTAGGTCTTCGGCTTCTTTGACCCTGCCGATCTGTCCTGCCCGTAGAAATCATGATTGACGAGCGCGGAGTAGTAATTGTCTATCGTCAGAGAGGCGTTATACAGAGCGGTCAACAGGTACGCCCGGATATTACGGATGTCTGACGGGTTCTTGTTCATTGCTTCCAGAACGTACTCAATGTGGCTGCTATTCAGCTTGAGAAAGCGGGACTTAACCACTTGCTGCGGCATATCCTCGCCATTGATACGGATGGTCGGAGCGGTAGAGCAGACGGCATCCAGCATGATGTCCATGATCTCCCGGAAGCGGTCTTTATCGAACTTCGGATCCTGACAGAGAATGTCGTAATCAAGATTCTCTTTGATAATCTCTTCATACTCGCTTCGCTCATCCATCCTGTCCATCCCATCAAGATTGATGGATTGATAGTTCTTTGAGAGAGTATTTCTTTCTTGGGTAATTACTTGATCAGTATTTATTTGTGCGTACTTATCCCCGCGTGGATTATCCACATCTGGCTTCTCCACACATGGATTTTCCGTGTGTGGCTTTTCCCGTTCTGGTGTAGACTCCTGCGGCTCTTCGTATATCTCAAAGATTGTGTTGCTCATCCTGCCTTTACCGTCTCTCTGCCGGTGCCGGACAAGGTAGCCGTGCTTTTCAAGCTCACGGAGCGCGGAGAGAATGGCATCCGGACCTTCCTTGCAGATTGCAGAAAGTCCCTTGGTTGAGAACTTCCAGCCATCATTAAACGAGAGCATCTTTGAGAGAAGACCGACTGCCTTGAGTGACAGGCTCTTGTCTCGAAGGTGGAAGTTCGCCATGACCGTATAGCCACGATTCTTGTTTACGCGATAGACTGCCACAGAAATCACCTTGCCATCTTGGAAAGCAGCTCTTCGCCGCACTTTTTCTGGAACTTCATTCGGATGACATCCTTGCCCTTCGGCGTGAAGTAGGTCTGAGAACCGGTGTAGCAGTACGTCACAAAATCGCGGACGATAAACAGTCCGGCATTGCTGTCCTTGTTGTAGGGAAGAAGCTGACCGGAGGGAGATCGGAACAGGTACTTCTCCCTGAGAAGAAACTGGACGAACTTGCGCTCCGGGATTTTCAGTTCCTTCGCCGTCGTTCGGATATTGGTGCAGTCATCCGGATTGATGAAGGCGTCGTAGTAATCGGCTTTGGGCTTTGCCGTGTTCAGCTCACACTCAAGAGCCTTTACGCGATTCTTTTCCAGAATCAACGCCTGAGCAAACTCCACAATGACCGCTGGTTCCTTCTGAATACGTTCCAGAAGGGAGTCCGTCATGTAGCCGCCGGTCTTGCGGATCATGGGGATGACATCATGTGTGATCCAGCGTTTGAAGGCTTTGGCTTCGGGCTTACGGCTGCTCAGAATAAGCGTGTAAAGTCCAGGTTCGTTCACCACCGTCATGTTGGGATTGCCTCGTTTATTACCCTCATTTGAAATGAGGGTAATCATCTTCTCGTCCGCATCCAGCCGTGAAATGGCTTGTGACGAATTGCCGATCTCCAAAGCCCTGCACACGTCTACCGCCACAAACCACGGCTCGTTTTCGATCAGGGCTGTTCGGATTTCTCCAAACTGTTCATTCTTGAAGACTTCGATTTTGTTATCCATGATTGACTTCCTTTCCGGCAGCAGATGTGCCACTTTGGTTTTTGAGGGTAGAAACGGGATTGCAGCAGTAGGGACACTCTGCAAACACGCAGGACTGATATTTCCAGAAGGGGCGATGAAAGCGGCAGCTTCGGCACTCAGGGAGAATGCCATCCGCGCCGCTGTCAAAATGCTCAAAGCCGGGTGTGGTCTGCATCAGCAATTCCAGTGCTTGAAGATCACCGGCTGTCATGCGTTTCATGCTTAAAAACTCCTTTCTTTCGCCGCATCGCCAGCAAATACTCCGGCTTTTGGGCAACAAAAAAAGAGGGTTTGCTTCTTACTCCAAATTGGAGAAGAAACAAACCCTCTTCGTTTACGATGTAGTTCAGATGATTTCTCGGATGGTATGAATGATACCGAGCAGCAGCCCGATGAAGAAGGCGAGTCCTCCGATGAGACCGCCTATGATTAAGTTCAATGCGAAAATGCCGACTGAGCCGGAGATGCCGTAACCGCTTGGAACGAGCCAGAGGCACATCCTCCGGATGCCGAATGGCAAGCCGACGCAGATCCACATTAGGAAGTAGTCGCATACGCCGTCAGGCATATAGATCGGCTTGAGAAATGACGCGAGGCAGAACGCAAGCGCGATTGGAAGCACAACTTCCTTCAAGAAGACTTTGATAGCACCCACTATATCCTCCTTCTGCCGGAAGTGTGCAGCGGCACCCTCCGGCTTGCTTGATTATTGTGAAAGTCCTTTGTTTTCGGTCAAAAAAAGAAGGGACTAAGCCAGAATGCCTTGGTTTTCAAGGTCTTTCTGATTTAGTCCTATTATCGCACAATAATCCTTCACAATAAGCGTTTCGACATTTCCTGCTTCTACCTCTTTTATTAGAGATTGAAAGCCGGGACGATTGAAATTCACACCTGAAAAGCCATCATCTGTAAAATGGCGGATGTTCTTGAAGCCGTTCTTTTGGGCGTAATCTTCCAGATATTTCTTTTGGTTGGTGATGGAATTCGATTCACCAGCAAGATCATCATCTCTTGACAAACGCTCATAGAGTGCGGTGATTTTTGGTTCTTTAGGCATTTGTTCTACCTCCTTTCTTATGGAATCTTTCAATTTAGGACAATCAAGTTTATCGTCCTATTAAAGTATAGCCCTCCGGGGCAAGTTCAATGGCGGTGGTGGTTTCACCAAAAGTAGATGCCCAGCAGTCGAAGTGTGTCAGCCCTTTTTGCTGGAGTGTGCCATATTGCAGATAGCGCATGACCGTGTACAGCTCCGACATGGAGTTGCTCACGGGCGTTCCCGTAGCAAACACCACGCCGCGCCCACCTGTGATCTCATCCAAGTAGCGGCACTTTCCGAACATATCGCTCGATTTTTGCGCTTCACTTGTAGACAAACCAGCGACATTGCGCATTTTTGTCGTGAGGAAAAGGTTCTTGTAAAAATGGCTCTCATCCACAAAAAGCCTATCCACGCCCAACTGCTCAAAGGTGATAACATCATCCTTTCTCGCATCGGAGCGTAGCTTTTCCAGCTTGATTTCCAGCGTTTTGCGTGTCTTTTCCATCTGCTTGATGCTGAAATTTTCGCCAGCAGTGGCTTTCAGTTCGTTGATGGCGGCAAGCGTTTCATCAATCTGCTCCTGAATAATGCGTTCTTGCCGCTCATAGGACAACGGGATGCGCTCAAACTGTGAATGACCGATGATGACCGCATCGTAGTCCCCAGTCGCAATTCTAGCACAGAATTTTTTGCGGTTGGCGGTTTCAAAGTCCTTTTTTCGAGCTACCAGCAGCTTGGCATTGGGGTATAGGTGCAAAAACTCTGCCGCCCATTGCTCCGTCAGATGATTTGGCACCACAAAAAGACTTTTCTGACACAGCCCCAGCCGTTTGGCTTCCATTGCGGATGCTGCCATCTCAAACGTCTTTCCGGCTCCCACTTCGTGTGCAAGCAGCGTATTACCACCATAAAGCACATGAGCGATGGCGTTACGCTGGTGTTCCCGGAGCGAAATTTCCGGGTTCATACCGACAAAGTGGATGTGGGAACCATCGTATTCGCGCGGTCTGTTGCTGTTGAACAGTTCGTTGTACTGCTTCACCAGTGCAATGCGCCGCTGGGGGTCTTGCCAGATCCAGTTGGCGAAAGCATCTTTGATTACCTGCTGTTTCTGCTGCGCCAGCATGGTGTCCGTTTTGTTCAGGACGCGCTTCGGTCTGCCTTCTTCATCTTCAATGGCATCATAGATGCGCACATCTTTCAAGTTGAGCGCATCTTCCAGAATCTTGTAGGCATTGGCGCGGGATGTGCCATAGGTTTCGGTGGAGGTAATGTCGCCTCTGCCCATAGCCGACTTGCCCTCAATGCGCCATTCTGCGGTATAGGGAGAATATCTCACTTTAACTGCATGACGCAGATAGTAGGGAATCTGGAAAGTTTCTGCCATAAACTTTTGGATGATCTCCGGCGCAAGCCATGTTGCACCCAGACGTACATCAATCTCAGATGCTTCAAGGTCTTTCGGCTGCGCCTTTTCCAATGCGGTGACGTTGACTGCAAACTCCGGGTTGGTTTCGGCGGCAAGCTGTGCCATGCGCAGTTTTGCCCGGACATTGCCGGACAAGTATTCATCCGCCATTTGCCAGCCCGCTTCTGGGTCAGTAGGGTCTGTGCCGGGGTCTTTGAAAATTACGCCGGATAGTTCGCTGGTGATTCGCTCATAGTCGCCGGGAGTGCCGAGCAGCTCTGCCATATAGGGCAAATCCACCCGGCCACGCTCTCCGATGGAAATTGCAAGTGCTTCCGTGGGAGTGTCCACGCTGGTGACAGTACGTTCCGGGCGAATGGTGCGTTTGGTGAACATCGCCGCCTTGCTTTTGAGTTGCCCCTGATCGTCCAGATTTTCCAGAGAACACAGCAGATAGTAAGAAGAATCCTGCTCAAATAATCTGCCGTTTTTGCGGTCATTCAGCAAGCCGTATTTTGCAGAAAAGGCATCGTAGGCGGCATTCAGCTTTTCCTGCGTAGCCTGAATGTCGGCATCTGGGTAGTCGTTTAGCTGCTGGTCAATCAACTCATTGACGATTTGCCGCAGCTCCACCATCCCGGTCACACGGCCTTTGGCGGTGTCGGAAAGCTCCACCTGTGTCATAACAGAATTTTCGCGGTAATACACTTCACCGTCAACCACGGTGTAGGAGAAGTTCTTCACATCCGGGTCAGCAGGGAGAATGTGTCGCTCATTTTCTGCATCCGCAATATCTGGTGTTTCGACCTCAACTTCCGTGTACAGTCCCTCAATATGCTGGATAGCTTCGGCAAGCTGGTCTGCCAGCACTGCACCCTCAATGGGGCGCACGGTGCATTCCTCACGGCCATACTGGGTGCTTTCGGTGGTCAGTTCGCCCAGCACCATCTCCGGGTGGTCTACAAAATAGCTGTTGATGGTAAAGCCATCTTCCGTTTTGCCGAGCTGTATCCAGTCCGGCTCATGGTCGATGGGGCGGTCACGCTTCTGCAGGAAGATAATGTCGCTGACAACATCCGTACCAGCGTTGGCACGGAAAGCGTTGTTGGGTAGACGAATGGCCCCCAGCAAATCGGCTCGTTCTGCCATGTGCTTGCGGGCAGAAGAATCTTTACTGTCCAGCGTGTAACGACTGGTAACAAACGCCACCACGCCGCCCGGCCGCACCTGGTCGATGGCTTTCGCAAAGAAATAATTGTGGATGCTGAAGTTCAGCTTGTTATACGATTTGTCGTTGACTTTGTAATTGCCAAACGGTACGTTGCCGACCGCTAAATCGTAGAAATCCCGCCTATCCGTGGTTTCAAATCCGGCCACTTTGATGTTGGCCTCCGGGTACAGCTTTTGGGCAATCCGGCCCGTGATACTGTCCAGTTCCACACCGTACAGGCGGCTGTCTGCCATGCTCTCGGGCAGCATTCCAAAGAAGTTGCCTACGCCCATACTAGGTTCCAGAATGTTACCGCTGCGGAAACCCATGCGCTCCACAGTAACGTAAATACTACGGATTACGGTGGGGCTGGTGTAGTGGGCATTCAGCACGGAGCTGCGGGCTGCGGCATACTCGTCCTCGGAGAGCAGCCCTTTCAGTTCCGTGTACTCTTTTGACCAGTTGCTCTTATCCGGGTCAAAGGCATCCGGCAGACCACCCCAGCCCACATACTGCGAAAGCACTTCCTGTTCCTCGGCGGTGGCTCCACGGTGTTCCTGTTCCAACTGAAACAGGGTGCGGATAGCTGCAATATTCCGGGCATACTTCTGCTTTGCGCCGCCCTCGCCCAGATGGTCGTCCGTGATGTGGAAGTTCCCGGCAGGCTCCGGCGCAGGTTCGGCATTCAGGGCTTCATCCAAGGCAGCGGCATCCGGGAAGGTCTGCCATTCGCCGTTGACCTCCCCAGAGATAGGCAGCTTGTCCAGTGATTCATCAGACGTAGGCTCATCCCGTCGCAGACTGTCCTCGAACTGCTGTTTGTTCAGCACCTCGTTGCTCCACGAATAGCCCTGCGCACTGGTGTCGATGCGAACATCCGTTTCGCCCACATAGCCGATTGTTCCTTCGATGGTTCGGGTAGGAAGGTCAACGATAGCATTGTCACCGACCTTGTAATCGGGCAGGGGGTGTCCCATCATATCCTGCTCCTCGTACAACTCCCGGACAAGAGCCAGCGGCTCTTCCCGGAAAATTGGCATCCGCAGGTCGGCCAGTGCCATATCCTGCAAGGAAACCTTGCCCTTATCAAAATCCACTCCGTCAATCAGAAATTTCCGGCCATCCATATTGATGATGGAGCCGATGGGCAGATAGTCCTCTTTGTGCAGATGTTTAGTCTGGTGATGAGTCCCATCTTCGTTCAATCCGGCAAGGTAAACATCATTGCCCGCAGACCACAATTCTTTTGACTTTCTTACCCATAAGCTAGGTGGAAAGCCTGTGACCTGAACTTCGCCCAGTGCTGTTTCTCTCGTAAACAAAGCACTGTTGAGAACTTTTGCGACCTTGGCAGCATCTTCTCCATAGAACATAAAATTGCCGCCAGCTTCAAATCCAACCAGAGTATCCGGGTGCTGCGCCTTTAATGCAGTGTATTCGGCTGCACTGGCGGCGTTCAGTTCAAGGGGAAAGTCGATGGCTCTTCTTTCTTTGTCCGACAGGTAGCGGTCAGACTGAATCATCAGGTCAATATATTTTTCGACCCGATCCCAGCGGAGAAGCACTTTCTGATGGTCGGGATAATGCTCAAACGTCAGACCCTTGCTGTCATGGTCAAGCCAACCACTGCTTCCGTCCAGATAAGTGTGTGAAGAACCGCCGGGGCCATACGGTGCATATTCTTTGGCAAGAGCTTTTGCCCGGAGTTTTCGGTCAGGCTGCAACTGATAAATTTTCCATATCCGAAGTTTGCTGCCTTCAACATTGGAACCTCTCCGCAGCGCATTTTCAATCTCCGCCTGCGACAAAACAAAAGCGGAGGGCGATTTTTCGCTCTCCGCTTGGTCGATGGATTCAATTTGTTCGGCTTCGGTGGGAATAGCCACATCGAAGAAACTTAGCTGTAAATCAGCTCGTTCATCACCAGTTCCTCGGCCTGTGCTTTCAGGCTGTTCATGTGCTGCACCCACTCCATCTGATGCCGCTCTTTGTTCGGAGCCGGGTTCTGCTTCAGCAGTTCCTGCATGGTCTGCTGCATCCGGCTCTCTGCGGTCTGTTCCACTTCCAACAGGTGCGGATGCAGAGTCCCCGACAGGAGCATCGAATTGTACAGCACCGGGCGATGCTTCATCAGGTAAGTCCGGCGCAGTCTGCCGTATTTGCCCAGTGCTTTCTCCTGCTGGGGCAGGGTCAGGTTCGGGAGCTGGTAGTCCCCGACGGTCGAGTAGGTCACGTTCCTGCTGTTCATATTCATACTGGCTCCTTTCTACATTGCGGCGGCGGATTGTCGTTTTTACGGTTCGCTCGATGTTGCGCAGCACATCCCGGCTGCATTCGCTGACTGCGGTGCCCAGCGCATACACGGCGGCAGGCGTGGAAAAAGAGAAGATGGCCTGAAAATCGTCACGGTCAAAATGACCGTCCGGCTCAAGGCCGCAGCGTTCCAGAACCGTATACAGGATGCTGATTGCGGCGGCAGATTTGAACTGGAACTCCTGTCCGGCTTCATCATAATCCATCAGGAACGAGCCGTCAACGATGTCGAGAATGTCACCGCTGTTGTTATCCCAATAGGAATCCACCAGCTTGCCGCAAATGTCCGCGATCTGCTGGGTGATTCGTTCATGCCGGACACCGTATTCTCTGGCAAGCATTTCTGACACAGGCTGAACCAGATCAGGGCCGAGCTGCCACACCTCAGGGTCACGAGAATTGCGGCGCACCCCGGTATCGCTCACATCAAAGACATAGTGCAGACGTGGGACACTGCTGGACTGGTCTAACAGGGCGATGCCCTTGGAGCCATGCCTGACGTAGCGGTTCATGCGGTTGTTCCAGAGGTCGAAACTGGCACAGGCGGTAGCATCAGGACGCTGGGCGTAGATCATGAGCTGGTCTGCATAGCTGTATTTATACAACCGGGATGCAGTGGTCAGATAGTCCGTCCAGTTTTCCCAATACCGGGTCAGTTCCTTTGCTGTTTGCTGGGCGAGATTAAGATATTCTTGCGTTTTATTTGGCATTGCGTTCCTCCCTTCATGTTTCGTGGAAAACAAAAAAGCGAGCGGCCTTTTCAGGTCACTCGCTTATGGAATCTATGGTATTTTAATCGTATTTTGCGGCGAATTTTTCTGCCATCTCAAGTAGACGGTCAAATGTCTGATTTTCCTCCGGCTGCTCGATCAGTTTTGCAAGCAGGGCGCGGAACACATCGGTGCTGTCCTGTCCCAGTGCCACCGCAACCTTGTCGATGCAGTCGTGCAGTTTCTTGACAGCATCATCGGAGGGCTTGGATTTTGCAAGCAGGTCGGACAGGTAGCTGATGAAAGGATAGGTGGAATCATCGTTGATGATTTCGTTGGTTTCCTCAATGATCTTCTTGTTATCTTCGGGGGTCATATCGCCCTTTTCTTCCCATATATCACGAGAAGAAGTTCGGCCTTTCAGAAAAGTGGCAAAGAGCAGGCGGTCAAGGGGAGAGCGTTTTGTGGTGTCCATTGGCAAGCCTCGCTTTCATTTTTATGTATTAAAACTGGTTTTAGTATAGCATGAATCGAAGCATTCTATCAAGACCACTTTCTTGCAGGTTATGAATTTTTTCGGAGCGATGGCTTATGACACTATCCCGGTTGATAATCATCGACAAACTGGGACTTGTCGGGGCAAAGCCCCTCCATCTTGCTACGCAAGACCGTTCTGTCGCTTAAAAACCCCACTGGGGCTTTCATTGTTCTGCTTCGCTCCACAAACGCGAATTGTCTTACTTCTTGTCATTGAAGTAGATGATAAAAGCACCCATTACTGCAATAGCAATGAGCAATCCAAACTCAACCCAATTACCTAAAAGTTCAAGTCCTACGACCATACCTAAATAACCAACAATCAATGTAACGATTGCTGCCAAAATCGCTTTACCCATATAATCACACTCCTTTGTCAAATTCCGAGTTGTCGAGTTCAGTATACCACACTGAACCGCATTGTAAAAGAGGATATGTACACCGCCCGCAGGCGGCAAAAATTAGTTCATAGGAAACTCGACTTCTGCAAACTGTGCATCGGTCATCAACTTCAGTTTTTCGATAACCCCCTCCGACAGCTCCCGCAGAGCAATCTCATCGGGCATCAGGTAGCACTGCATAAGCCGCAGTTCCTGCATCAACCCCAGTCGAGTGCCGGAATTGTAGAGCATCATCAGCATCAATTCTTCGCCATTAAAGTTCATGAGCATCCCTCGCTTTCCGGCACCCAACGGGGCTGCACTCCGGGACATCGCATTTTTCTTTTGCGCCAACCAGCGAAGCCAGTTTTTCCAGCGTGGAAGGGCGGTTGTTTGCACCAAGTTCTTCAGCTTCTGCGGCTCTGTCCATGACGAAGTCATAGTCCTGCAACAGCCGTCGCCCCTTTTCCATGTGATGTGCTTCCAGAATCTGCTCCCTGACTTCCTGAATTGTCAGCTCCGGCGCGTCAACCTGCCCGCCATCCATCACGGAAAAGTCGCTGTGATAAAGTGTATAATCCCAGCCATCATCACAGGACTGGATAGCAATATAGCCCTTGCCGCCCAGCTCCCATGCACCCTGATTATCCTGCGTCTGAATTTCTGGGTAGAAATCTGCGTGGTTCCTGCCCATAACATCGGCAAACTGGCAGATGTGGAACACATTGCCCAGACCGCCCATATCAAAGTGGTAATCATCCAAATGTTCCAGCTTTGCCGTAAAACTGCGGCCATCCGGGTAGTCCACTTGAATCACACCACCATCAGGAATTCGGTAGAGATCGTCATAGTGACTGTTGATGAGCCGAATATCTTTTGGCATCGTTTCAGGCTCCCAAATACGCCGTTTGTGGATGCCGGATGCGGGAACGCTTTCGAGAATTTTTATGCTTTCAAGTTGGATGACCTTGCGCTCATCTTCCGAAAGTTCAAACAGATACCAGTTCCGGGCAGCAGACATCATGTTCCTGCCATCCGGCGGCAGATTTTTTTCGGAGATCTGCCCGCTTTCCAGAGGTTCACCCGTTACCTTATTATAAGTGGCAAAGCCGACACCTGCGCCGTTTTCCCGGAGGTGCAGATAGCGTTCATCGTTGATGAGGTAGACCGCTTCATTTAGCTTTTCCATCAGCAACTGCCCTCAAATTCCAGCGAGAATTTGCTGCGACCATCGGCTTCAGTGGTCAGCAAAACCGTTGCATTGTAGGTCTTGCCCTTGGCACTACGGCAGTCTTTCAGGCGGACACGGCCGTCCCGCAGCAACTTGTCGGCTACATGAGCATCCATCCGTTTGCCCAGACGCTTGAAGAAGGCGTTGTCTTTCCACAGTACAAATCGGCATTCCCGGTTCTCGCAGAAATAGCCCTTTTCGCGCTCCACAACAGATTTGCCACAGTTCGGGCAGATACCAATCACTTTATTTTTCATAAGCGCACTCGCTCCTTTCACGGCCTCGGTGGTGTTTACCAGCGAGGAGATCATATCGTTGATTTCAGTCATAAATGTCTTTGGCTCCATCTCGCCGCGCTCCACGCGCAGCAGTTTTGTTTCCCAGTCGGCAGTCATGTCAGCGGACTGGACTTCTTCGGGCATCACTGTAATCAGGGCTTTGCCCTTGTCGGTAGGCAGCAGCACTTTGGTTTTCTTGTCGCCTTTGCGCTCCAGAAAGCCCTTTGCCACTAATTTTTCGATAATAGCCGCTCGCGTAGCCGGAGTTCCAATGCCCTGACGTTCTGCATCCTCCGGCATACTGTCCGCGCTGGCCGTTTCCATAGAGTGCAGGAGCGTATCTTCTGTGAAATGCTTCGGCGGTGAGGTCTGGCCTTCTTTCAGTTCAGCACCAGCAATGCCGCACTCGCTCTGCTCCTGCACATCCGGCAGAGCAGCAGGCTCTTTCTTTTTGTCCAGCAGATCGTCCAGCATTTTGCGCTCGATGCCTTTCCAGCCCTCGTCCAAAACTACCTTGCCTTTTGCCGAAAATTCTTTCCCGGCGCAAATGGTGGTCAGGGTGGTTTCCGCATAGCGGTGAGGTTCGCCAACAGCGCAGAGCAGACGCACCGTAATCAGCCGCAGGATGCTTAATTCTCCGGCGGGCAAAGCAGAAAAGTCTGCCTGTTCCACACTTGCCGTGGGCAGCAGTGCATGGTGGTCACTGACTTTGCTGTTGTTGATTGCTTGCTCTGCATGGACAGGCACGGCTTCATGCACATCAAAGGCTCCCGCAGCAGCCGACATCAGCCCCGGCAGCGATGCCGCCATATCCTCAGTCAGAAAACGGCTGTCCGTGCGCGGGTAAGTGATGAGCTTTTTCTCGTACAAGCTCTGTGCATAGTTCAAGGTCTGCTGTGCTGTAAAGCCCAGCAAGCGGTTGGCATCCCGCTGGAGCGTAGTGAGGTCATAGAGCGGCGGTGGATTTTCGGCCTTTTCCTTGCGCGTGATTTTCTGGATCGTGGACACCATCTCCTTTCTGCACTCCGCAAGCAGCTTTTCCGCGTCCGCTTTTTCAGAAATGCGGCGGCTTAATGCCACAAAACCGCTTGTCAGCTCCAGAGCCACCGTGTAGAACTTTTCCGGGACAAAAGCAGCAATGGCGGCTTCTCGTTCCACCGTCATGGCAAGTGTCGGGGTCATTACTCTGCCGACTGCCAAAGGCCGACCATACAGGCAGGAAAAAAGCCGGGAACAGTTGATGCCGACCATCCAATCGGCACGTTCCCGGCAGAGTGCAGCCTGATACAGTGCATCATATTCTGTTGACGGTTTCAGATTTGCAAAGCCCTCCCGGATGGCATTGTCCTCCATGCTGGACAGCCACAGCCGGGAAACAGGCTTTTTACACCCAGCCTGTTCGTAAACCAGCCGGAAAATCAGTTCGCCTTCACGCCCTGCGTCTGTAGGATAGTTCTCGGAGGTGACTTTTCTGACATTGTTACTCGATGGCATCCAATGGGCCGATAAAGCGGTAGAAAATCTGGATTTTCTGGACGTATTCGCCATCAA
Organism: Faecalibacterium sp. DFI.5.82; assembly: GCF_029076575.1. Lineage (NCBI taxonomy): Bacteria > Bacillati > Bacillota > Clostridia > Eubacteriales > Oscillospiraceae > Faecalibacterium > Faecalibacterium sp. DFI.5.82. The sequence continues at coordinate 1,317 of NZ_JARFIS010000004.1, read as the reverse complement.
CCTTTTCCGCTTTGGATACCAGAATCTTGTCAATCAGCTGATGCAGAATCTTATAGTTCAGTTCGGTGATGCCAGCGTACTTGCTGACTTCATCAATAAAATCCTGAATCTTGTCCAGCTGACCGTGTTCAGCACGGCCTTCCCGCTCGTACTGCTCAATCTTCTCGGTCAGTTCAGCCTGTTCTTTGTCGTAGCGATCTGCAAGCATTTGAAAACGTTTCTCCGGGAGAAGTCCCTTTGATACGTCCTCATAAAGTTTTGCATACAGGTCTTCGATTTCTGCGATTCGTGCTTTACACTGCTTCAAATCCCGTTTGTGCTGCGCCCGGTCAGAGGACACCCGGAGGTGCATCTGATTTGCAATCTTCTTCACAAGGGCTTCCCGATTACTCACAGCGGCCTTTGCGTGTGCCTGAATGTCCGCAAAGACAGCTTCATGCAGAACACGGGCTTCCAAATTATGAGAGTCACAGGCTTTCGCACCATATTTCCGATAAGTGCTGCAACAATAAAAGGTCTGATCCAGAACACTGTTACGTTTGCGCCTGTGCTCGACCTTGACTAACATCGTTCTGCCGCAGTCTGCACAGCGGACGATGCCCTTGAAGATATTGTCGTAGTCGGTCTTATCGCACATAAAACTACTGGAACGGCTGTAAAGGATTCGCTGCACGTTCTCCCAACGGTCTTGTGGGATGATTGCTTCATGTGTATTCGGAACGATAGCGCGTTCTTCAAGCGGAATATAACGCCGCTTTTTGGATTTCATGGACACGGTGGGCTTGGCTTCGTAGATGATGTGTCCGGCGTAGACTGGGCTGTGCAGAACCTGACTGATATAGGCACTGTCCCAATCATACATCTTTTCATCATCAATAAAGCGGCCAAACATCTCCTTCTTGTAGTAACACGGCTTCAAGACTTTTTCATCGTGGAGCCGCTTGGCGATGCGGTGAAGCCCCAGCCCTTCCTCTGCCATTGAATAGATATACTCAACAACGGGGGCGGTGTTCGGGTCGATCACAAGGTGATTGTGGTCGGCAGGGTCTTTCTGGTAGCCAAACGGTGCGCCGCTGGAGATATACTTTCCACTTTTCTTGCGTGTCCGAAGGGCACTCTTGATTTTTCGGGAAGTGTCTTTGGCGTACATTTCATTGATGATGTTTCGGAACGGGGCAATATCCATCTGAGATTGCTCGTTGGAATCATAACCATCGTTGATTGCAATATAGCGGACACCGTGCTCAGGAAAGAAGATTTCCATATACGTTCCGGTTTCGATGTGGTTGCGTCCAAGTCGGGACTGGTCTTTGGTAA